>JANQIT010000095.1 GCA_028282025.1 Hwanghaeella sp.
GTCCATCCTGGGGCGCGTCGGAAAACTACCCCCCATCCCCCAGGACATGGGCGTCGCCCAGGTCGAAGTCATCGTGCCCATCAATTTTAACCTGAGATAAAGACGCGCGAAGCAGGGTTTCCGGGCCGCGCTTTGCGACTTTGAAGCGGCGCTAATCTCAATAATTCGCTTCAGGCCTTCGGCCTAATACCACGCTTCTTTGAATGCGAATGATTTGCAATTGCATTTAAAATATGCGACAGTACTTGCCTTGGTTTTTGGCGATACCTCGACATCAATACCTGTCGCAGGCATCCGAAAGACGCCATTCCGTGGAGACTAGGCCCAATGAATCGCACCCCCTCCCTGCGCACGATCAGGAGACCCGATGTTAATCTGGCGATCGATCTGGATGATTCGCGCTGGAAATCGATGACAACCCTTGGGAATAAAGCGTTCCATACGCAGGATTTCGACAGCGCCCGGAGACATTACCGCCTGGCCATGTTGGAAGCGCTGGCGTTGCTGACCGGTGTGAAACACCGAACCTTTGCCGAAAGTGCACTCCCCGCCGCCATAATCGTCGTATCGGCACTCAACATCGCCAAGAACTGGGTCAGACTTGGCGATCCCCGGCACGGGGTGGCGGAGATACAACGCGCAATCGCGCACTTGTTGGAAGTGCTTCAGGACGAAAGTGCGCCCAATCTTTTGAAGGACTCCTGTGCACAGCATTTGCCGCGCGCTCTTTCGGAACTCGTCGCATTGAAGAACGACGATATGGAGGCCGCGCAGCAGATTTCCGAGGATGTCGAATCCGCGCAACGCAGTGTGTTCGCATACCTCCAGTCCAGCTCGCCCACTCACTAACACCATTTGCTGCCGCTTACCGGCCGGCTTGAGACTGAGTGCATCGCCGCACCGCCGGACAAAGTGGGGTTACTCGCCGCAGAATAATTGCGAATGATCCGCACTTGCGGTACGAACTGATCCGTCTTCGATATTTTCAGGACCAATCGTATGACCGAGGCTAGAATCGAGGCGCAAGGCCGGAACACGGCCGATCGTGCAGAAGCCCTTCTCCAACAGGAAGAGCATTTACGCGCCGGCGGCGCCTTTGCAAACATGCGGGAGATCGCCAAGGAACTTGGCGTGCCGGAGGCCGCATTGGTCGACGCCAATCGATTACGGGGCACCGTGACCCCTCTTCGAAAACCGGATGTCGCCGAGGGTTTCGGAGCCCTTTTGGCTTCCTTGCCGGCAGCGCAAGACATCCTTGCGATTACCCGGAACGAAGCCTGCGTCAGCGAGCAGCACGGCGCTTACACAAAACCGTCTTTCTATGGCGCTATGGGTCAGGTCGTTGGCGAGATAGATCTTCGTCTCTTTACGGAAAAATGGGCCTTCGGTTATTCCGTTTCAGAGGAAGACGGCCGCGGCACCCGGCGCAGCCTGCAATTTTTCGACAGCAGCGGAGAGGCGATTCACAAGATCTACGCAACCGACCGTACCGACATGGAGAGGTTCGATCTTGTGGTTCGGGACTTCGCCGACCGGCAGACGCCGCCCCCGCAGTTTTCTCCGCTGCCCGCCGATCCACCTGAAAGCCCCGATGGTGAAGTCGACCTAGCCGGCTTCCTGGATGATTGGCGCGCCTTGCAGCACAGTCACGATTTCTTCGGCCTTCTCAAGAAGTACGGTGTCACCCGGGCGCAGGCGATGCGCCTCGGCGTCCCGGAATTTACGCACGCAGCGCCCGCTTCTTCTATCAGCACCCTTTTGGCGGGGGCCACGGATAAGGGCATCCCGATGATGATCTTCATCGGCAATCGCGGCTGCATTCAGATCTTCAGCGGCCCTATCGCCAAGACCGTGCGGCACGGCCCTATCCACAACGCCTCCACACCGCGTTTTAACCTTCAGTTGGACGAAGATCTCATCGCCAACGCCTGGATCGTCCGCAAACCGTCCGCGCGCGGAGACGTCCATTCCCTGGAACTCTACGACAGCGACGGGTTCTGCTTCGCGCAGATCTTCGGCGAGCGGAAACCCGGCACCAGCGAGCGTGACGACTGGCGCGCCCTGATTACATCCATGGAGAGTGAATAGTGCATTTTGACAGACGCAAGGTACTGGCCGGCGGCGCGGCGGCCGTTGGGCTGGGGTTGGGGGCGTTTCGCCCGCACGGCCTGATGGCGGCGGAGGCGGCGCGGATCGTCAGCGTCGGCGGGGCGCTGACGGAGATCGCCTTCGCCCTTGGGGTCGGCGACCGCATCGTCGGGGTCGATACAACCTCTACCTGGCCGCCGGAAACGGAGGATCTGGAAAAGGTCGGATATATGCGGCGTCTGTCGGCTGAGGGGGTTCTGTCCCTGACACCGGATCTTGTGCTGTTGACGCCCCATGCGGGCCCGCCGACGGCCATCGATCAGATTCGCGCCGCCGGAGTGCGGATTGCGATGGGGCCCGGCGGCACGGGGTTGGACTCCGTCGTCCCGAAAATCCGCTTTGTCGGAGACACCGTCGCACGACAGGCCAAAGCCGAGGAATTGGCGGAACGTTTCAAGGAGGACATGGCCGTCCTTCAAACCCAACTGAAGACCGTTTCGGACCGCCCGCGCGTCCTTATGTTGATTTCCGTATCGCGCGGGGCGCCGATGGCGGCGGGGTTGGATACCTCCGCGCACGCCATGATCGAATTGGCGGGCGGACAGAATGCCATTACCGGCGTCAGCGGCTACAAGCCTGTTTCCGCGGAATCCCTGATCGGCGCCGCGCCGGACATTCTGCTGATGCCGCAGCACACGGCGGATTCCGGCGGCGGCGCGGAGGCGGTGCTGAAACGGCCGGACCTGGCCGGCACCCCCGCCGGCAGGAACGGCCGGGTCGTGGTGATGGACGGGCTTAAGCTTCTGGGCTTCGGCCTTCGGACGCCGGAGGCTGTCGCGGAACTGGCGCGGGCCTTCCATCCCGCCAAAGCCGATGCGATTGCACTTTAGCCATGACAAGCGTTGAGGCCGTGGGAACGCACGGAACCGGACTGCGCGCCAGTGGATTGATCCTGCTGTTCGGGCTGTTTGCCGTAGGTTTCGCGTTGGCCGGATTGGCCTTCGGTCCTGTGAACCTTACCCTTTCCCAAATCCTTGCAGCCATAGCCGGGGAGGCCGACCCGGCACCGCAGGCAATCTTCTCGCAGATCCGCGCGCCGCGCGTGGTGCTGGGCGCCGCCGTCGGTGCCGGACTCGCGCTCTCCGGCACCGCCCTTCAAGGCATCCTCCGCAATCCGCTTGCCGACCCGGGACTGATCGGCGTTACCGGCGGGGCCGCCTTAGGCGCTGTGTTGGTGATTGTTCTCGGCGGGCTGGTTCTGGAAGAGTTACCGGTGGGCCTGCGCCCCTATCTTCTGCCGACCGCCGCGTTCATCGGCGCGGCGGGCGTAACCGCCTTCGTCTTCGGTGTGGCGCGCCGCGCAGGCACGACCTCGGTCACGACATTGATCCTGGCCGGCGTCGCCATCAACGCCATCGCCGGCGCGGGGATCGGTGCGCTTGTCTATATCAGCGACGATCAGCAATTGCGCGATTTGACCTTCTGGAGCATGGGCGGCCTGGGACAGGCGAACTGGACCGCGGGACTGATCGCCGTCCTCTGCATCGCGGCCGCCGCCGCCGGACTCGCCAGGATGGCGCGCGCGCTGGACTTGTTCCAACTTGGCGAACGTGCGGCCTATCATTCGGGAATCGATGTTGAGCGTACGAAGATGAAGGCCGCCGGTTTGTCGGCCTTGGCCGTCGGCGCGGCGACCGCCGTCGCCGGCCCCATCGGGTTTATCGGTCTGGTCGCACCGCATTTGGCGCGGCTGACCGTGGGACCGTCACACCGGATGGTCGCCCCCGCCGCCGCCTTGATCGGCGCGGCCCTGGTTCTGGCGGCCGATCTTGCGGTCCGCACCGCCGTTCCGCCCGCCGAACCGCCAATCGGCTTGGCCACCAGCTTGATCGGCGGGCCGTTCTTCCTCTGGCTCCTCGTCCGGTATCTGCACCGGAGCATCCCCCATGCTTGAGGCGCAAGGCATCTCGGTACGGCGTGGGCGGCGCACCGTCCTCCACAACATCGACGTCGCCTTGTCGCCGGGAGAGGTGGTCGCGGTCTGCGGCCCCAACGGCGCCGGAAAGTCGACCCTGCTTTCGGTATTGGCCGGGGACCTGACGCCGGCGGAAGGAACCGTCAGGATCGACGGCGCGCCGATTGATGCCTTCGATCCCCAGTCGCTCGCTTTGCAACGCGCCGTGCTGGAACAGTCGCCGAGCGTTGCGGCGCCGTTCCTTGTCGAAGAACTGGTCGGCTTCGGGGCTTCCTGTGCACCGATCTCTCTTCCCTCCACCAGGCCGCTAACGCAGGAGGCGATGCAATCCGCCGGGGTTTCCCATCTGGCTGACGCCCGTACGGACCGCCTGTCGGGCGGCGAGGGAGCCCGGGCGCACCTGGCCCGCGTGCTCGCGCAGATTTCGGCCGGCCGCCTTTCGGGGGGCGGCAAATATCTGTTCCTGGACGAACCTACGGCCAGCCTGGATCTTTCTCATCAGATTACCGCCATGCGCGCCGTCCGGCGTGTCGCGAATCAGGGCGGCGGCGTCCTGACGGTGCTCCACGATTTGAACCTGGCTGCGGTCTTCGCGGACCGCATCGTGCTTTTGGACGATGGGACCCTCGTGAAGGAGGGGCCGCCCGAGGCCGTCTTCACGTCCGGCACCCTGTCGGGCGTCTATGGCGTCGGCTTTCAAGTGACGCAGGAATCGCCCGGTTCTCTCTCGATCACGCCCCTTTACGAGGCCTGAATTTGCATCCGCCGAAGCGGACCGCCCGACCGGCACGCGTCCATTGACAGCCGCAAGTTAAGTCAATAATAACGATAATGATAATCATTCGCAAAAAAGGGAATGCACTAATGTAAGGTGCTTGGAGGCGAGAATGACACCGGGGGAAGAAAAGAACGATCCCAACCGGAATGCGGGCCGGTCCCGTCCGCCCATCAAAAGAAGCGACCAGCTCTTCGATGGCTCCAAAGAGTTGATCATCGATCATCACGGACAAGAATACCGGCTTCGAATTACAAATCTAGGGAAGTTGATCCTAACGAAGTAAATCACGCGCGGCATACGGTCAGCCGCCGACGTCACTTCAGTTCCAAGCAAGCATACGCCAGCCAGGAATTCCACAGACGTAGAAAAACAAGGAATCTTGGTCATGGCTCAGAAAATCAGCCGTGTGGCCGCGCTGTTGGCGGTCACCGGACTCGTCGGTGCGAACGCACACGCCCAAACGGCGGCGGACAACGCGAACAACGAAACGAACGGACCGACATTGCAATTGGATGCGATCACGGTAAACGCAACGAAGACAGACCGGCTGGCGATTGACTCGCCCGAATCCGTCTCCGTCATCGACCTGGAGAAGATCGAGTCGACGATTCCGAATTCGATCGGCGATCTGCTGGAGGATATTCCGGGCGTTGAGTTGGACGGTGGCCCGCGCGGCCTGGACGAACAGCCCAATATCCGCGGTCTTGGCGGCAACCGGGTTCTGATCCGGGTGGACGGCGCGCGGAAAAGCTTCGATGCGGGACACCGCGGGCGCGCCTTCGTCGACCCGGAACTGCTCCGGCAGGTGGATGTGGTCCGCGGCCCGGCGTCCACCATCCACGGCGCAGGCGCATTGGGCGGCGTCATCGCCTTCGAAACGAAACGGGCGGACGACTTCCTCGAAGACGGGGACCGCTTTGGATTTCGCCTGAAGCAGGGCTGGCTCTCCAATTCGGACGGCTGGCTGCAAAGCTACACGGCGTTCGGAAAATACCAGGACGATATCGACGGTCTGGTTTCGTTCTCTTTCCGGAACACGGCGGACGTCAGTCTGTCCGACGATGTCACAACCAGTTCCATCAACGGCACGATCCGCAATCAGGACCGGTTGCCGAACTCGGCCGACGATCTGCAATCCGCTTTGGTCAAGACGACGATCACGGCCCTTGAGGATCAGACGATCACACTCTCCTACAATCGTTTCCGGAACGACGCGCGGGCCTTCAGCACACCGGACGTGACATTCGCCAGCACCACACGCGATGTGGATCGCCTGACGGCGGAAGACACCGTTTCGGTGAAGTACGAATATGCCAACCCTGACAATGCCTGGCTGAATCCGACCGCGACGCTCTATCTGTCGAATACGGAAGTCGACGAAGATCGCGTCGGCAATCCACGGCATGAGGATCGCGACACCCTGACCGTGGGGTTGGATGCGTACAATGAGAGTTATCTGACGCTCCTCGACTCGGTCGACAGCACGCTGATCTACGGCATCGAGATCTTCCAGGACCAGCAGGAAGGCGCAGAGGACGGCGCGCCCGACGCCAACTTCCCGAATGCGACGGGCGACCATGCCAGCGTCTATTTCCAGGCGGAGAACGATATCGGGCCGCAATGGACGGTAACCGCCGGGCTACGGCTGGACTACTACAGTCTGGAACTCGACGACGGGACGCTGAGCCAGGAAGATTCCTCGCTCTCTCCGAAGCTGGGCGTGACTTATCGGCCGGCGTCCTGGCTGTCTCTCCACGGTCTTTATGCGGAGGCTTTCAGAGCGCCTTCGCTGACCGAACTGTTTGTCAGCGGCGTTCACTTCGCGGTTCCCCCCTTCGTTACGAACGTGTTCGTCCCGAACCCGAACCTGGAAGCTGAGAAGGGCCGCAGCCTGGAAACAGGCATCGGCGTTTCATTCGACAACCTGATCGCTGACGGGGACGGTTTCCGGGCCAAGGCGACCGCGTTCCGCACCTACTACGACGATTTCATCGAGCAGACGGTGAATGCGACGACGACCACCACGGACAACGTTCCGGACGCCCATATCTCCGGGTTTGAGGCCGAACTGGAATACGTCACCCGCATGCCGTTCGTTCGGCTGGGCTATCATCAATATCGCGGGAAAAACGACACCCAGGACATTTCCTTGAACAACATTCCGGCGGACACGCTGTTCGTGGACTTCGGGTCGCGTCTCCCGGAATTGGGAGTCACCGCCGGTGCGCGCGTGGAGATGGCGGAGCAACAGAACCGCTTCGGAAGCGAGCAACGGTCCGCTGGATACACGGTCGTCGACCTCTATGCGTCCTGGGTTCCTGAAGAACGCGTGGCGGGCGGTTATCTCGACGGGTTCCGGCTCGACATCGGGGTCGATAATCTCTTGGATAAAAACTACCAACGACACCTCTCGAACCTTCCGGAAGAGGGCGTCAATTACAAAACATCGATCAGCTACACTGCGACCTTCTAACTTGAACAGGAAAGGACTTTGCCATGTTTCTCGCCATGAACCGTTTTCACATCAGGCCGGGTAAGGAAGAGGAGTTCGAACGGATCTGGCGAGAGCGGGATACCCATCTCGAGAGCGTTCCCGGCTTCAAGGAGTTTCACCTGCTGAGGGGACCGGACCAGGAGGACTACACCCTGTATGCTTCCCATACGATCTGGGCGTCGCGCGAAGCATTCGAAGCTTGGACGAAATCGGAAGCCTTTCGCATGGCGCACAAGGACGCCGGCGGCCATAGCGACGTCTATATCGGCCATCCGAACTTCGAAGGGTTTCAGTCCGTGTTGGAAACGAAACTCGAAACAGCGTAGAGAACCGCGGGCCGAAAACCCGAACCCGTTGATATGGCGCAAGGCGGCGGCGTGCGGGCCGTTCCACTTTTCTGAGTGCCGGACCGCAGGGGCGCGTCTTGCCGATGGAGGACCAAGGATATGGACAGACGCCAGTTTATCGCCGGTTCGATGGCGGCGGGTTTGGGTGCCGGCCTCGGCGGCCTTTTGACTGCCGGGGCCGCCGGCGGCGCGCCCGCAAGGCCCGTCGACCTGAGAGTCCAGGCGGCGCGATATCCCATTCTGGAGACCGTGACCGAAGGCATGGTCAGCCTGTCGCCAGACGCCCCGCCACCGGTCCTGAAGGTGCGGCAGGGGCATGTATTTTCGGCCGCCGTCACGAACGCCACCCCCGATCACACCGCCATGCATTGGCATGGCATTCGCGTTCCCAATGAGATGGACGGCGTCCCCTATTTGACGCAAGTTCCAATCGGCGGGAACGAGACCTTCCAATACAGTTTTACACCGCAGGATGCGGGCACCTTCTGGTATCACCCACACTGCATGACCATGGAGCAGATGGCCCTTGGGCTGACCGGCGTCCTGGTTGTCGAGGAAGAAGAAGATCCGGGCTTCGATGCGGATATCGCCATCAATCTGCGCGATTTCCGATTGGGTGGGGATGGACAGTTCATCGATCTCTATACCGCCCGCGGCGCGGCGCGCGGCGGCACACGGGGTACAGTGATTACGGCGAATTGGAAAACGGAGCTGATCGAGACGGTGCCCGCAGGCGGTCTGGTGCGTCTTCGTCTGGTGGCGACGGACACGACCCGAATCTACTCGCTCGCCGTCGCCGGGGCCGAGGGCAGGGTGATCGCCTTGGACGGACATCCGCTGAGCAAACCGCGCCCTCTACCGGATATGGAGACCCCCCTCGTCCTTTCCCCCGGCCAGCGGGCGGATCTCGCTCTGCACCTTTCCGGATCGGAGGGGCATGACGTTACGATATCGACCCGTGTCGGGGGACGCGCCCGGCCCGTGGCGCGGATCCGGCCCGTTGGCGGCGACCGGAAGCGCTCTTTCGAGGAGTTGAGACCCCTTCCACGCAACCCGATTTCGGAACCCGATCTGGCGAATGCCGAACGGCATGACCTGGTGTTCGGTTGGTCGCCCGACGGCACGGCCCCGAACAACGGTTTCTGCGGAACCATGGGGTACACTTTCTGGTCCATCAACCGCATACCCTGGCCCGGGGATGCAGCAAAAGGGACGGGGCCGCTGGTGAACATGTCGCTTGGAAAAAGCTATATCCTGCGGCTGCGGAACGAGAGCCCGAACCAGCACCCCATCCACCTGCACGGCCTGACCTTCAAGGCGCTGCAATCGAACCAGCGCGCGATTTCACCGCATTGGACGGACACGATACTCTTATTGAAAAATGAAATCGTGGACATCGCCGTCGCCGCCGACAATCCCGGCGACTGGGCTTTCCATTGCCATGTCATCGAACATCAGAAGACCGGCCTGGCGGGCTATATCCGCGTGAGCTGATCCACTGGTCGTGGTCAATCGATGGCGGAACTACGGAAAACAAACCCTCGCACCCGGCGGCGCGGTTTCCGGTTCTCACGCACCATGGCTGGATCACGCAGGACGCAGTATTTACACGAAAATGGTAAATATGAAGGCGGGTTCAAATTTCAAAGCAAACATCCTAGACATTAATCCCGGTCCGAAAGACCGCTTCGGACAGTAACAGTTTAGAGGCAGTTCATGGTCGATAAGAGTGTCATGCACTCAAGCCATTGGGGGTCTTTCCGCGCAATCGTACGCGACGGACGGCTTATCGGTGTGAAGCCGTTCGAACGCGATTCGAACCCGTCCGACATCACCGAGGCCATTCTTGACGCGCCCTACGCGGATTGCCGCATCGCCCGGCCGTCAGTGCGCAAGGGATGGCTTGAGCGCGGCCCCGAGGCCGGCGCGATCCGCGGGGCCGAGCCGTTCGTCGAGGTGCCCTGGGACGAAGCCCTTGATATCGCATCCGGCGAACTGCGCCGGATAATGGACGAAACCGGACCGAGCGGCATATTCGGCGGCTCCTACGGCTGGTCGAGCGCCGGGCGCTTCCATCATGCGAAAACACAGCTTCAGCGGTTTCTCAGTTGCCTTGGCGGGTATGTCGGACAAACGCAAACCTATTCAACCGCCGCCGGGTCGGTCTTGCTTCCGCATATTCTTGGTGACGGAGAGGCCTGTACCGGCCGGGTGACGGACTGGAGATCAATCGCGGCGCATACGGAGCTTTTCGTCGCCTTCGGCGGGCTGGGGGAGAAAAACCACCAGATCGCCGCCGGCGGCCCCGGGACGCACGAGATCCCGGATTTTATTCAACAGGCGCGCGCGAACGGCATGCGCTTCGTCAATGTCAGCCCGCTCCGGAACGACGCCGCGGAAGACCTGTCCGCCGACTGGATCCCTATCCGGCCGAACGCCGATACCGCTTTCATCCTCGGCCTTTGTCACACATTGATCGTTGAAGGCCTTTCGGACGAGAAATTCTGTCAGCGCTATTGCGTCGGGACGGACATCTTTTCCGCCTATGTTACGGGGGAGACGGACGGTCAGCCCAAGGACGCCGATTGGGCATCGAAGATAACGGGTGTCGATGCCGATCGAATTCGGCGGCTGGCGCGGTTGATGGCGTCGAAGCGCACCTTTGTCACAACCGCATGGGCATTGCAGCGCGCCGAGTTCGGGGAACAGTCCTTTTGGGCGACCGTCGCGCTCGGGGTGCTGCTCGGTCAGGTCGGACTGCCCGGCGGCGGATTCTCCTTCGGCCTCGGCTCCATGGGGGGCATGGGAGTTCCCCGCCTGCCGATCAAATCGCCCGCGCTTCCCTGTCCCGCCAATCCGCATGGCCAGACAATTCCGGTCGCGCGCATCGCCGATATGCTGTTGGCGCCGGGCGGTGCGTATGAATTCAACGGCGAGCGGCGAAACTATCCCGACATCCGGATGATCTATTGGGCCGGGGGCAATCCGTTTCATCACCATCAGGATATCAATCGTTTGGTGCGGGCCTTTCAGAAGCCTGAAACCATAATCGTCAACGAACCCTGGTGGACGTCGACAGCGCGGATGGCGGATATTGTCTTCCCCACCACGACAACCCTGGAACGCAACGATGTGGCGGCCGCCGGGCGCGACCGCTTCATCGTCGCCATGAAACAGGCGATAGACCCCGTCGACCACGCCCGGCACGATCATCATGTCTTTCGCGGCCTCGCACACCGGTTGAATATCGAAGAGAAATTCACCGAGGGACGGTCGGAAAGCGAATGGCTGGAGCGCATCTATACCGAAACCCGCGATGAGGCCAAACGGAAGCTGGGTATCGATCTGCCCATGTTCGAGGCGTTCTGGGAGCGGGAACATGTCGAGATCCCGCCGCCGGCCGAGCCGTATGATATCTTTGCCGGCTTCCGTGCAGATCCCGCATCGAATCCGCTGAAGACGGCTTCCGGAAAGATCGAGATACACAGTTCGACAATCGCCGGTTTCGGCTATGATTCCTGCCCCGGGCATCCCGTCTGGATCGAGCCCAAAGAATGGTTGGGATCCGCCCGCTCAGAGAGATATCCCTTGCATATGATATCGAACCAACCGCGGAAACGTCTGCACAGCCAATTGGCCTTCGCCAAGCCGTCGGTGAGCGAGAGAATCGGCGCTTTGGAACCGGTCCGCATCAGCCCTCAAGACGCCGCGGCGCGGAATTTGTCGAACGGCGATCCGATCCGTGTCTTCAACGACCGGGGAGAAACCCGTGGCGCAGCGGTAATCTGCGAAAGTGTCATGCCGGGCGTGATCGTGTTCCCAACCGGGGCATGGTATGCGCCCGAGCGGTTCGGCACAGCAGGCAGTCCCGATTTGGGCGGTAACCCGAACGTCCTGACAAGAGATGTCGGCACGTCGGCATTGGGGCAGGGGCCGTCGGCGCATAGCGCGCTGGTGGAGGTCGCGGCCCTCGAAACCGCCTTAAGCGGGACGCCGGGCACAACCCCGGAATTGCTCAAACCCTGACCGCCGGTTCATAGAGCGGCTGGTAAAGGACAGCGGCCGCGTCCGGACGGAGCGGACGCCGCCGCCGCGCCGGCGCTTCGGCCTCCTGCGGTCCAAGCCCAGATTCTCAATCCCAACCCGGAAGATTCTAAATCAGTGTGACCCGAGAGCCTGTCACCTTTACTTGGAATCACCTTCGGTCGGGCGCGATCAAAAAATACCGTAAATGCGGAAAATAAGTCCGAGTGACTCAAAATCGCATCGTACACTCTATGGTGCGGGCAGATTCTCCCGCATATATATGTCGATGCGAATGCGTTCCTGCTTTGGGTCGATGGGCAAGTGATCGACGGTCGCTTTCAGAAGCCGGATCGTGGACCGCACGAGATGCCCTGTATCCTGCGAGATGATCGCGTCGAACACGCCGCCGTGCAGGGCGGTGCGTGCGCTTGGCGTCAGTTCATGGGCGATGACGACGAGGTCGCGCCGCATACCGCTGTCGGAAAGACAGGAAAGAAGGCCGGAGTTCCCGCCAGCCGAAGAATAGATCCCGCGCAGATCGGGATTGGCTTCCAACACTTCCGTCAGCACGTCGCGGATCAAACCGGGATCGTCCCGCCCTTCGACCGACGCCAGCACATTCAATTGGGGGGACGCTTCCGCCATGACCGCATCGAAACCTTTGCGCCGCTCCAGATGGTCACGCGCCAGGCGGGACCCGGTGATGACCAGAATCGATCCTGCGCCGCGCACGAACCGCCCCATCAGCTGACCGGCCGTCCGTCCCGCCGCGACATTATCGATACCCACGAAATAGTCGCGCTCGGAACTCGGCAGGTCCGCAACAAGGGCGACGACCGCGATGCCGCGCATGCGCGTCCGCTTAACCGCATCGCGGACGGCGGGCGTCTCCAACCCGAAAACGGCGACCCCGTCGACCTCTTCGGGATCGAGAGTGTCCAGAGTCTCGACCAGGGCTTGGGGATCAAACGGCGGCACCAGGACTTTCTTAAGCGCCGTGCGTTGGTAGAGAGAACTGTCGCCCTGTTCCTCCAACTGGGCTTCAAGCGCGGCAACGAATTCGTTGGTGGTTTTCGGCAGGATGAAGAGAAGCGTATAGAAGCGACGCCGGGCCAGACTGGTCGCCGCCGCATCGCGGACATAACCCAGTTCCTCAACCGCCCTATTTACCTTCTCGATGGTAACGGTGCGCACCCCGGGACGGCCGTTCAACACGCGGTCCACCGTGGCGAGCGAAACGCCAGCGGCCCGTGCGATATCGTTCGTCGTGGGTTTCAGCATTGCGAACAGGCCCGGGCGACGCCCGCTCTCTTCTTAACCGTCAATCGCTTTCGCGAGTCCTTCGAAAACCAAGGCAACCGCTTCCGCGCCGGGATCGTTGTTGCCTTTCAGATTTTCCGACGGGACATAGGCCGCGCGGCCCGCCTTGGCGCGGTGAATTGTGGCGGTGCTGTCCGCCCCGTCCCGCCCGGCCTTGGCCGCCGCCCGCAATCCATCCCCAAGGGCGTCCAGCGCGGGAGCCAAGGCGTCGATCATCGTGCGGTCGCCGACATGCGCGCCGCCGACATCGCTGACCCGGTTCATGCCTTCGACAAGGGCGCGTTCCACCGTCGCCCCGTTGGCGCAGGCATCGCCCGCCGCGTTGAAATAGATCGCCAGGATCACGCCCGAGGATCCTCCCATGGTCTGACTCAATTCGTTCCCCAGCGCGGGGAATAATTGCGTCAGATCGGCGAGCGGCATCTTGTCCAGGTTCGCCTTCAGCGAGCGCGCGGCGGTTGCGAGCGTGCTGCCGGTGTCACCGTCGCCGGACTTGGCGTCCAATTCGTTCAGGCGGCCTTCGGCCTCGATCAGCAGGTCGGCGACATGCTCTATCGTGGCGCGTGTCTTGGGGTTCGCGGATGCGATGGGTTCGATCGGCGACAATCCGTCGGGCAACGGCGTAACCGTCGGGGCGCCGATGGCCTGCATGCCGGGCCAGGCGGCCATCGGGACCGGTATCCGCAGGGATTCCATTTCGTCACCATCGACCGGCAGGATCGAGACCGAAAATCCATGCATGTCCAGAGAGGTCATCATCGGGGCCGGCCCAATAATGTGAGACGCGACGCCGGCCCGCGCCAGACCGTCGCACAGCACCGACATCTCCAGCGGCGTGGTCGAACCGAGATTGTTCATCAGCGCGACATGCGGCCCGCCGGACAAGTGCGGGCGAAGCTTCTCCAGCACGGTATCCATGGCTTCCGCCGCGCTGGTGAAATCCACCTGCTCCACACCCGGTTCCCCGTGAATGCCAAGCCCAAGCTCCGCCTTTCCCGGCGGGATGCGGTTTTCCTTGGGCGATCCGGGAATGGTGCACGTATCCAGGCTGGTTCCGATGGAGACCACGTTTTCGATTACGCGGCGCGCGGCCGACGCAACCGCTTCCAGCGGCTTGCCGGCTTCGGCGAGGGCGCCCGCGATCTTGTGCACGAACAGGGTTCCCGCGACGCCCCGCGGCTGCGGAAGGTCGGGCAGCGCGATATCGTCGTCCACGACCACCATCTCGACTTTACGGCCCAGCGCCCGGGCGCGTTCCGCCGCAAGGCCGAAATTCAGGCGGTCGCCGGTATAATTCTTCACGATCAACAGGCATCCCGCATCGCCCGTTACGGCCAGAATACCGGCCAGAACGGCCTCGACCGACGGCGAGGCGAAGACCTCTCCGCAAACCGCGGCGGTCAGCATGCCGCGGCCGACGAAGCCGGCATGCGCGGGTTCATGCCCGGACCCGCCGCCTGAAATCAACGCGACTTTGGACCGATCCCAGTCCGTTCGGTAAACCACCTTGATATGCGGATACCCGTCGAGCCGCGCCAGCGCCCCCCCGGAACAGGCCAGCAGCCCGTCAATCGCTTCCTTGACCAGATCTTCCTTCGTATTGACGAACTGTGCCATGTGACCGTGCTCCCTCCGCTCAGGTGATCCGTGCGCCCTCGGCATCGAAATAGACCGGGTTTTCCGGCGCGATGAGAATGATTTGACCCGGCTGCAGATCGGTGTGCGGGTCCGTGAGTGTGATAACGTCGTGATCGGCGACCTTGAGATGCAGGCGCGTCTGGTCGCCCAAATGCTCAATGCGTGTAACCGTCGCCTCGCGTCCGACGCCCTGCCGGATATTCTCAGGCCGCAAGCCGATCTGACGCGCACCGGCGGGCGCGCCCTCGTCGAGCAACCCGACCGGCAGCAGATTGATCCGCGGCTGACCCAGCCGGGCCGCGACATAGGCGGTCTGAGGATTCTCATAGATCTCGCGCGGCGTGCCCAACTGAACCAAACGGCCCTCATCCAGCACGCCGACATGGCTTGCCATGGCCATCGCCTCGATCTGGTCGTGGGTGACGTAAAGCAACGTCGCCGCCATCTCGGCATGGATGCGTTTCAATTCGACCCTGAGGTCCGCGCGCAGCTTGGCGTCCAGCGAACTCAACGGTTCGTCCATGAGATAGATCGACGGATCGCGGACCAGCGCACGCCCTATGGAGACGCGCTGCATCTCGCCCCCGGAAAGCTCGGTCGCCTTATTGTCCAGCTTGTGCGGGATGTGCAGGACTTCCGCCGCCTCCGCAACCTTGCGGGCGATTTCCTCTTCCGGCGTCTTCAAAAGCGGGGAGCGCAGCGGGAAGGCCAGGTTCTCCCGCACCGTCATATGGGGATAGAGCGAGTATTGCTGGAATACCATGGCGACATTCCGTTGCGCCGGCGTCAGCGTGTTCACCTTCTCGCCGCCGATGAAGATGTCGCCTTTATCGGCGCGCTCCAACCCGGCGATCAGGCGCAGCGTGGTGGTCTTTCCGGCCCCGGTCGGCCCCAGCAGCACAACGAACGCTCCGTCCGGCACCGTCAAATCCATGTCGATCACGGCGGCGGTCGATTTGAAGGCTTTGGAAACGTTGTTCAGGACGACCTCAGCCATGAGACAGAACCCCCTCGTTCAAGGCCGACCGCAGGGCGCGTCCGGAGGACTTGTCGAACAGGCTGATGGTGCGCTCGTTGAATTCCAGTCCGACGGTTTCCCCCATCGTCACGGTTTTGTCCGATCCGATCCGCGCCTTCACCTCGCCGTTCGGGGTATCGAGCGTCACAATCTGCGTCGTGCCGAGATATTCCGCCGCCAGCACCTCGGCGCGATAGGCGCCGTCTGTGGTAAGCCGGACATGCTCGGGCCGGACGCCGAAGACCAACTGGCCCGCGCCGCCTTCGCGCAGGACCGGAACCTTGGTTTCGAATCCGTTCAATCCGACGGTCGAGGCGCCTTCGGCGACCGTACCCTCGAAGTTCAGGAAATTCATTGACGGCGACCCGATGAAATCGGCGACGAACAGGGTGGCCGGCGCATCGTAGATATCCTGCGGCGTGCCGAACTGTTCGACCACGGCGTTGTTCATGACAACGATCTTGTCGCCCATCTGCATGGCTTCGAGCTGATCGTGAGTCACATAGACCGTGGTCGCGCCCATCCGGTCGTGCAGCGCGCGCAACTCCTCGGCCATGCGTTCCCGAAACTCCGCGTCCAGCGCGCCGAGCGGTTCGTCCATCATGAAAGCTTTCGGTTCGCGGACGATGGCGCGCCCCAGCGCCACCCGCTGGCGGTCGCCGCCGGACAGGCCGCCGACCGGGCGGTCCAGAATATCCTCGATCCCCAGGATGCCCGCGACTTCGGCGACCTTGGACTTTACCTGGGCGCGCGGCATGCCTTGGGAGATAAGCGGGTAACTGATGTTCTTGCGCACATTCATATGCGGGTAGAGCGCGAACATTTGGAAGACGAAGGCGATGTCCCGCTCGGAAGGCGGTTTTTGACCGATTTCCTCACCATCGAGAAAGATCTCGCCGGCGGTCGGAAGCTCCAGACCGGCGATCATGCGGAGCGTGGTTGTCTTGCCGCAGCCGGAGGGTCCCAGCAGCATGAAGAACTCGCCGTCTTCGATTGTGAAGGAACTGTCGCGGACGGCGACAAAATCGCCGAACTTCTTGTTCAGGTTCCGGATGACGATTTCGGCCATGGTTATTCCGGGAAATGCGACACGATGATGAACATCACGGTGCCGACCAAGGTGGTGATGAAAGAATAAGTGTAAGCCCACATGACGAAGGGCTGCATCAGCATGAGCACGCCCAGCGCGATAATGATCGTGGCCAGCATTTCCCAAGGCCCCCGCCGAAGGTGCAGCAGGCCGCTGATATATTTGCTCATTTGCGTACGGCTCCGAAGGTAATCCCGCGCAGCAGATGCTTTCGCAGCAGGATGGTGAAGATCATGACCGGAAGCAGGAAGATGGTCGCGCCGGCCGCCACCGCCGGCCAATCCAGCCCGCCGATCCCAATGATGGTTGGAATGAAGGGGGGCGCGGTTTGCGCTGTTGCCGACGTCAGCAGCACCGCGAAAGCGTACTCGTTCCAGGAAAAAATCAGGCAGAAGATGGCTGTGGATGCGATCCCGGTCGCGGCCTGCGGCAGGACGACTTTGTAGAAGGCCTGGAACCGGGTGTACCCGTCGATTAGCGCGGCTTCCTCGTATTCGCGCGGTATTTCGTCGATGAACCCTTTCAACAGCCAGACGGCCAGCGAGATATTCACCGCCGTATAGAGCAAAATCATCCCCAAATGCGTGTCGCTAAGCCCGAGATTCCGGTACATCAGGAATATGGGAATGGCGACCGCGATCGGCGGCATCATCCGCGTGCTGAGGATAAAGAACAGAAGGTCGTCCGCCAGCGGGATCTTGAACCGGCTGAAGGCGTAAGCCGCCAGTGTCCCCAGAAAGATCGACAGAAAGGTCGATCCGAACCCGATTATGACCGAGTTCAAGAACCGCTCGCCGAATTTCGACGGGCCGACGATGACCATGTCGTACTGCCGTACGATCTCATCCGCCCAATTCTCCGGCGGGTTGGCGTCCAGGAATTCCTGGGTCTGCCGGGTGCGGGTCGTGAACAGGTTTACATAGCCTTCCAGCGTCGGCTCGTAGATCACCTTGGGCGGATAGCTGATCGCATCCGCCGGCGACTTGAAGCCGGTCATCATGATCCAGGCCAGGGGAATCATCGTGATCAGCGCATAGAGGATGACCAGGGCGGCGGCGACCCATTTGGACCGCGATGACGGTTCGGTGACGGAATAGGCGCTCATCGTTCTTTCACCTTGTTGAGGGCCTTCACATAGATCGACGCCAGACCGAACACGGTGACGAACAGGATGATCGCATAGGCGCTGGCATAGCCGGTGCGCCATTTCTCAAACGCCTCGCGCTTCAGGTTGATCGACGTCAGTTCGGTGGTCGACCCGGGGCCGCCGCCGGTAAGCTGCACGACCAGATCGAACATCTTGAAGTTCTCGATCCCGCGGAACAGAACCGCCAGCATCAGGAAGGGCAACACCATCGGAATGGTAATCGTGAAGAATTGCCGGACCTTCGAGGCGCGGTCGATCTCCGCCGCCTCGTAGATATAGTCCGGGATCGACCTCAGCCCGGCGAGGCATATCAGCATCACGAAGGGCGTCCACATCCAGGTATCGACAATGACGATGGACCAGGGCGCCAGAGAGACCGAGCCCAGCATCTCGAAGCTGGACGGATCGGCGCCCGTGAAGAAGGAGACGATATAATTGAACAGCCCGATCTGCGGCTGATAGAGGAACTTCCAGAAATTCCCGACCACCGCCGGCGACAGCATCATCGGTAAGACGATGACCGTGGTCCAGAATGCGTTGCCTTTAAAGTTCCGGTGGATCAGCCAGGCCAAGGCGAAGCCGATCAGCACCTGGAAGAAGATCGTCCAGAACAGGAAGTGCGCCGTCGCCTGCATGTTCAGCCAAATGTCGCTGTCGGTCAGGATACGCTCGTAATTGCGCAACCCGATATCCTTCACCTCGCGGTTCAGCCGGTTGGCGCGGTAATTCGTAAAGCTGAGCTGGATCGTCCAGATCAGCGGAAAGATGTTGATCGCAAGCAGAAGGAAGATGGTGGGCGCTACGAAGATCCACGCGATGGCGCGGTCGGAGAGCCCCCGAATTCGGCGTGCGAGTCTCTTGGGCGTTGCGGAGGCGACGCGGTCTGCTGGCGACATTGACATCTGCTTGGCTCCACAGGGCGCACTGATGATGTTCAGCGCGGTGCTGTGACGATCCGAAGGTTGGGCGAAGGGGACCGGAAGCCGGCATGGCTTCCGGTCCGGTCGGGTTACAGTTTGCCTTCGTCCTCGAAAACTTCCGTCCAGTCTTCGATCAGCTTGTCGAGCGCTTCCTTGGCCGTGCCCTGGTCGGCAACGACAAAGTCATGTACGCGCTTCTGCATCGCCAGCAACAGTTCGGCATAGGCGGGTTCCTGCCAGAAATCCTGCACATCGTTCATGGCTTCCAGGAAATCCCCGGCAAAAGGCTGACTATTCACGAAGCCCGGGTCGTTGAGGACCGAGTTATGGGCCGAATAGCCGCCCAGCTCCCACCACTTGGCCTGTACGCTCGGCTGCGCGAACCACTTGATGTATTCAAGCGCCGCATCCTGCTTGTCCGAATAGGCCACGACCGAGATGCCCTGACCGCCCAATGTCGAACCGGCCTGGTTCTGCGGCGGGTTCACGAAGAAATCGATCTTGTCTCCGCCGGTCTTCGGGTCGGCATAGAGGCCGGGGAAGAAGGCGAACCAGTTCATGGCCATCGCGACCTGACCGGATTTAAACGCGTCCAGCGACTCGCCCATATAGGAGTTGGTGTAGCCTGGCGGCGTGGCGGTCTTGTAGAATTCTTTATAGAACTCCAGCGCCTCCACGGCCGCGGCGGAATTCACCGCCCCCTCCATGTCGTACTGACCGGGCGTGTTCTCGTACTTGAAGCCCCAGGGGTACAACGCACTGGTCACGCCCATGGTGATGCCTTCGGACCCGCGCTCGGTAAAGATCGCGGCGCCGTAGACGGTCTTGCCGTCGATCTCGCGGCCCTGGAAGAACTGGGCGATCTGCAGCAATTCCTTCTGCGACTGCGGCTCGCGCAGTTCGTCGCCGGTCGCCGCCTTATAGGCGGCCTTGATGTCGTCGCGGGCAAACCAGTCCTTGCGATAGAACCATCCGTTCGCGTCCCCCATCGCGGGCAGCGCGTAGTAGTTCGGCGTGCCCTTCGGCCAAGTTGAGTAGGCATAGACGGTCGCCGGCGCGAAATCGTCCATGCTGATGCCCTGGGCGTCGAAGAAATCGTTCAGTTTCACATAGTGCCCGTTCTCGGCGCCGCCGCCGATCCACTGACTGTCCCCAATCAGCAGATCGCAGAGCTTCCCGCCGGAATTCAACTCGTTCAGCATGCGGTCGGCGAAGTTCGGCCAGGGCACGAACTCGAAGTTCATCGTGTGGCCGGACTGCGCTTCGAACTCCTTCGACAGCTCGACAAGCGCGTTCGCCGGATCCCATGCCGCCCAGCAGAGCGTCAAATCCTCAGCGGACGCGGTGGACGGAAGACTGGCGGATGCCGCCAAGGCCACGCCAAGAGCGGCCGTGGTCAACTTTTTCATGATAACCTCCCAGTATGTTTATCAGGACCTTTACCCTTACTTTTTATACTCTTTAAACGGTATTTGAGGTACGCACCTCATGTCAAGAATGATTTGAGGTGCGCACCTCATTTGGCGAAAATCCTCCGCCTTGCGCGCCAATTCCTTAACCCGATCAAGAAACGCGCCCGACCCCGAGAGCCTGCCGGCCTGCACGTGGACCCACAGAGACCGTCGCCTTGCCGGTCGGCCGGGGGGCGTCGCCGGCCCTTGCCGATGGGGCGCCGCTATTCGGCGGCGATACTGCCCGCGCCCGCCGCCGCGCCCGGCGTCTTGTGAAACGCGCCGTCCTTCATGATGGCGGCCAGCCTGTCGGCATCCTGCAGGATCGACACATCCTTCGACGGATCGCCATCGACCAGCAGCAGGTCGGCCAGAAAACCTTCCTTCACCAATCCGACATCCATTTGCATCAACTGGCCGCCGAACTTGGTGGCCGCCGTGATCGCTTCCAAGGGCGTGAAGTCCAGCAGATTGACGAAATGCTCCATGTCGCGGGCGTTCGTTCCAATGGGGTTCCAGGCGAATCCGTAATCCCCGCCGGGCAGCACCCGGACGCCGCGTTTTTTCAACTCCTTCATATTCTCGACCCCCTTCTCGCCCTCCAGCCGGAAGAACAGGGCGACGGGGTGGTCGTAGTCGATGCCGTAATCCTTGCCTTCGCCCTGGCCCGTAATATGCGCCATGCCGATCGTCGGGGCGACGAAAACGCGGTCCTTTTCCGCCTCCAGCATATCCAGCGCTTCTTCGTCGGAGAGCGTACAGTGATACAGAACGTTGGCCCCTTGCCTCAGGCACATCTTCACGCTCTCTGCGGAGCGGGCGTGACAGGCGACATTGATCTGTCTGCTTCGGCCGACTTCGCAGACGGCGGCGACTTCCGCTTCGTTCATGACCGTTTCATGGGCCCGCGCAAAGGGGATGAACTCGTCGCCGGACGGGTTGATCTTCAACGTGTCGACGCCTTCCCGGACCATTTCGCGGGCGCATTTCAGGAATTCGTCCGCACCGTCGCAGGGTATGGCGAAGGTCTCCCGGTGCATATGCCTCAACCGGACATCGCCCAAGCCGGCGGTCGGCGTCATCTCGGGACTGGCCGCGCGCATCCTGGGCCCGACGATATCGCCGGCGTCGATGGCGTTTCGGATCACAACATCGAGGCGCGGCTTGGCCGCGGCGGCGGAGAAGATGGAGGTGAAGCCCTGGTCCAGCATCACGCGGGCGAACTTCATCGTCTCCAGCGTATGTTCTTCGGGCGGCAGATCGCCCAGCGCTTCAAGGCTCGCCGTATTGCAGAACGAGATATGCGCGTGCGCCTCGACCAGGCCCGGCATCAATGTCCGGCCCTCTCCATCGATCCTCTCGGCGTCGGGTGCGTCGATACTGTCCCCGTCCCGCGCAACAGTCTTGATACGATTGCCGGATACCAGCACTTCCCCGGCGACAGGCGCGCCCCCCTCGCCATCGATAATCTTTACGTTCGTAAACAGCGTCTCACCCATCATCGCCCCCTGATTTTTGTTCGGCCGCCGAAGAATCTCGGCTTCACTAGCAACGGAATAAGGGGGAAGTGTCGCCGAAAACAGAGAGTTTGCCTACTGGTTAAAGCGTGGGTGCGCCGGTTGAGACAACGACCCGCCGCGCCAACGCCCGCCCTGGCCGGCGCTTAAAGCCCTGCGGCGGGACATGACGGCGCGATTGAATTTAGAGGGCGCCCGGGCGGTTTTGTCGGACCCGGGAGTGATCAAGAGAGCGATCTGGCAATTGATCGCCCTACCGCTTCGCTGCTTGAGGGCTTGGTGAAGCCGTAGAGAGAGAAGTCGAACCGGATTTTCGATGTCCTTTCTGAATGGGAGGCCGCCCTGTGCAGTGTGCCGGTCACAGCGAAACTGAACCAGAACATGCCAGTAGCGCCGAAAGAAAACGCTATTGTCTCAACACCCTAACTGAAATCCCCAAAAAAGGTGTTGCGCGTTACGCGGCATTTGCACACACGATCCCATAAAATGCGCAAATTCAAAAACCAAGGCTAACCGACCGGCAAAGAAGCCGAATAGTCAGCGAAAGAGGCGCGCACGATGACGCACGGATCAAGAGTCCCTCTAGTCCAGGACCCAAGATTGCCGGACAACAGGCTGCGCCGCTTCCTCGGACTGCCAGAGATCGGGGCGAACCTTGAGGACTCCACCATCGGCCCGCGAGCGTTCCCAGGCTTGTTCCAAATGGCGCCGGCAACAGCCACTGTCGCAGCGCAACGCCTCAGCAAGACCATTCAGGCGCTTCGGCAGTTGCGAGAGAATCGGCCGCAAGATCAATACCGGCTGGCTTTGCAGCAACCATCGATCTCCTTGGCGCGGGGGCTTCACGTCCGACGCCAAGACCAGCCAGGAACAACCGGAACGCATCCCCCGAATGACCTCCACATTTCCCTAGACCGGAAATCTGAACCCGAAAGTCGGGAAGCGCACCAGCGCCAACATACCGCCGCCCCCCTGGCCCAGATGCAAACCGCGACAACAGTTTCTCCAAGCCCGGCGGCCAGGCCGACGCCATCGGCTTCGCCACAGGCACGCGCATCAGCGCAACTCGCGCCCTCGGCGACGCCCCCACAGCAACCACCCGCGATACAACCACCACCAATACCAGAGTACGTTAGCTCTTCTGGAAAGGTGACGAATCGGATAAAAAGCGAGGACGATTGGCGGAAATTCCATCACGCACTTCGGAAACGGAATGCAACACCGTCAGAAACAGAAGTTTTTGCCCTGATCTTCTCAGCAGAAGGCGGTTCGACGCCGGACAAAGATGAGGATACTGGGGCTGTTATCGCCGTATCGGGCATTACAGCAACCATCCTTAAAGATCTACACGCGGTGGACTTCCATCGGAAGAAGCTGGAGGCCGCAGGAATCCGACCGTCCGATTCCCCAGAAACGCTATCTCGGGAGCAACGCATCGAGGTCTACCGGGTTTATATGGATGAGGTGATCGGACCGGCCAAAGTGTCTCAACGGCGCGCGCACACCAACTCAACTGCGTCACCGCCGGTGCGCGGGTTCGAACTCTTAGAAGCGACTTTGAACAACACCGACGCCCTCGCGGCTGTCACGGACACGTTGGTTCGGGAGGGGGGCACGGCAGCCCCGATCATGATTCAGAAAGCGATCAATCGGACTATGGCGAATACCGGTCAAGCATCGAGAGTCGCAATCGGTGGAGGCATCGGATCGGACACACTGTCCAAGATGAGCATCCTTGCCGCCGACCCGGAGCATCGAAGACAACTGATCGATAATATTCTCGATCTTAGGCTGCAACATCATTTTGGTACGAAGAACTTCAACGGCGAGGCGCCGCGGATCAATAGTTATAGGATTCCCTAATACCTCCTTTCCGGAATCCAGTTCACTGGACGGTCGGATTCAAAATCTTGCGCGATACTAGCTATGTCAAAAAGGCCCGACTCTTCGTCCCAGCGCAAAGCTGTTGTGTTCCAAGCGGAGATGTCGAAGCAAGTATCCAGCGGTGCGGTCGGCGGAATCCTATCCCCCCACTCCGGACCAAACCTGCGTTCGAAGGTCTTCCGGACAGACGGCTCACAGACGATCCACGTGATCGAAACCCAGCAGTCTCCCGGACACCAGAGGCAACCACGCGCTAATACTTCGAGAGTCTGAAAGGCCCACGGCAATTCCTCAACCGACCGGCTCCACGCGGGAATGGTGTCATCCGTGAAGACGCCCCAGGTATAGCAGTAGAAGTACACGATATGTCGCGGATAGTAATTCCAATTGTTGAAGTTGACCCGTATAACCGGATTTGCCTCGTTGGCGGGGTTCTTACCTCTCAGGGAAACGTAAATCGGGTCTAGAGTTTGAAATATCCGTTCTCCAGGAAACGAAGGTTTTGGAACCTATGACCAAGCGGCGCATGCGGCGAAAGTATCGACGATGTACGTGATGTGCGAAAAATCGCCCGCACAATCGCTGGTCAAGAGGGACTTGTCACCGGAAACGGCCCGCCCCCCCTCCCCGGGAGGTGTATCCTTTGGAAACCGCCCTTCGAACTCAGCCGGCCACCCGCCAGTGCTTCATAGGCTCACAATGAATATGACCAAAAGTTGCAAACAACAAAATTCACAAGCAGAATGAATTTGAGCAGTTTTACCATATTCGCCAAAGCGACGCGCTCCGTCGAACATGCTAACCTTGCAATGCGGCAAAAGTAAGGGCGAAGGCGACAGACAAAAAAAGGGCGACTTCGAGCAGACCGAGCCGAGGAGTTAGATGCAATGATGTTCCATCGCCGATCTAGACGTCTCCCCAAGAAAAGCTGCGCCAAGGTTTGCAGCCGACTGGGGATCGCACTGGCTCTTCTCTTCACGACGATACCGCCGTTCGTGGGGCTTGCGAGCGGTCAAACTTCAAATGGCACGGACGGCTCGACTAAGAATTCAAACGCCATCGATAGATTCATTCATGGCGTATCCGACGTGCGGGACCACGCAATCCTAGGGCAGAACATTCCCAAGGACGTTAAGCGGGTGATTGGCATCATCAAAGCCAACCGCGCCCCGAGGGAGAAGGTCGACCAGGCAATGCTTCTGACGGGCGAAGGTGGGCAAGAGTACCTGGCCCTACAATGGTCGGGACGCTTGTACGAAAAGCGTATCGAGTTTCACCGGATCGACCGCGAACCCGCCGGTAAGATTCGCGCGCGTTTTCTGCGTCAATTTAAGGCCTGGTACATTGACTTCCTGGAACCGAGCGGCCGTTCCGTGTTTGAGGATGAACCAACCGTCGTGGTGCTTCACCATTCCCTTGGCGGCTCCAGACCCGACAATTCCAGGATCCATGTCATCCAAATGAAGCGCAACACTGTTGATATCGTGCCCCCCGGCGTCGGCAGGCCAATCAACCTCACAGACCTGGACGGCGACGGAACCTACGAGCTTGTCACCTCTGACGACATTGCGGACGGCGGCAGGACAGGGTGCGGGTTCTGCTCAATTCACGCGCGGGTCGTGTTCGAAAGACGGCTGGGACGGTTCGTGCCGGCCTGTCGCAAACATCGGAAAAGCATGCTGCCCAAGCTCGAAACGCACGCGCGATTCGTAAGGTCGGGCGACGATGTCGGGTGGACGGCTTCTAAGATGATTGAAATCGCGCTCATCTACGCGCAGTTCGGCGACTTTACAAAAGCAGCGGAAGGCATCGACTGGGCGGTCGCAAGACTGCATGAGACGGACGAACGCCGTCCTCAAATCTCAATGCAGGAGATCGACGTTGCGCGGAACGTGTTTGGGCGCATGGTTCAACAGGCAAAGGACTTGAGTGGTGAGCAATGCCCGCTTTCCGCCCAGAACGTATCCGGCATGACCGATGCGGTCGCAACGACGACCACCCGCACCACAGCCGCGGAATAGCGATTGTCATTCCGAGCAGCCTCATGAATCTGAACCGCCGGTTCAAGACTGTGGACGGCGACGGAATGGGTTTAATCGGTTTCCTGAAGGGAATCGAACCAAGAAACAACGCGTTTTCAATTGATTACAACCAATCCACCCTTGCCCACCAACAGCCGACCGTTGATTGCGCTTTATATTCGGTGCTTTAGGTGTTGGTGGAGCCCCGTGGACTTTTATCGAACCCGAGGCGACATCAGGGAGGTGATCTAGATAGTATTTGCCCTACCGCTTTACTGCTTGAGGAATTGGTGGAGCCGAGGGGAATTTTGTCGAACCGAATCTTCGATATCCTCGACGATTGGAACCGGGCCCTTGAAGCCAAATCCATCGACTGCGGACTCGAGCCTTAGCGAACATTCTTCTGCGCGATGTTTGCCAATTGTCCCACTTCTTTGGTAGGATTAAGTAGGATATAGTGCGATTTCTGAAGAAGGAGAATTGAATGATCAAGAAGAGCATTACCGTAACGCCGCAACAGGAAGCCTGGATACAGTCACAGATCGCTTCGGGCCACTATGCCTCCGATAGCGAAGTCGTGCGGGAGGCGATCCGA
>JANQIT010000106.1 GCA_028282025.1 Hwanghaeella sp.
CGACTTATCGACGATGCCGGATGCCAACGCCTGCCCCAGGGCGGCGCGCTGGGCGGCGTCCCGCACCGGCATCGTCGATATCGTGGCGACCGATCACGCCCCCCACACCCTGGAGGAAAAGGCGCGCCCCTATCCGCAAAGCCCCAGCGGCATGCCCGGCGTGCAGACCTTGGTGCCCGTGATGCTGGACCATGTGAATGCCGGGCGGCTGACCTTGGAACGTCTGGTCGATCTGCTTTGCACCGGCCCCGCGCGCGTGTTCCGGACCGCCCGCAAAGGCCGGATTGCGGTCGGCTATGACGCAGACTTCACAATCGTGGATATGAGCGCACGGCGGGAGATCAAGAACGACTGGATAAAGAGCGTATCCGGCTGGACGCCGTTCGACGGCGTCACCGTACAGGGTTGGCCCATCGCCACCATCATCCGGGGCAACACGGTGATGCGGGACGACGAACTGCTTGGGAGCCCGATCGGCCGGCCGGTCCAGTTCCAGGAAACGATTCCGCCTCTCGAACCGCCGGCATAGACCAGCACATCCTTCAATCCCCGCAATCTGTCATATTTCCGTAACAAGGCGCACCGGGTGCGTTGACGCAGAGCAAGGCGGCGCGCCGCCCCCTTCCTTACCCTTCCTCCTGCATGAGGGATTGTACGGGAGTGAAGGGCATGAGCGCATCGGAACAGCCACAGGCAAAGCAGGACCGCGACCCTACAACACTTGTGGATTGGGAACTTCGCTTTAACGACAACAAGCACGCCGAAGGGCGTAACGTTGAAGTCGAAGTTGAGAAGCTGAATTTCTGGTACGGCGACAAACACGCGCTGCAGGATGTCAGCCTGAATGTCTTTGCAAAAGAGGTCACTGCCCTGATCGGCCCGTCCGGGTGCGGAAAATCGACGCTGATCCGCTGCTTCAACCGGATGAACGATCTGATCCGGGATACCCGCATCGACGGCAGGATCCGCCTGCAGGGGCAGGATATCTACGAGGCGTACCAGGATCCCGCGGACCTGCGCGCCCGCTTCGGCTGGATCGCGCAGAAACCCAACCCCTTCCCGAACAGCGTCTATGACAATGTCGCCTACGGCATCCGCCTTCGGGGGTTGGTGGAAACCCATGACGAGATGGACGTCCTGGTGGAAGACGCGCTGCGCAAAGCGGATCTGTGGTCGGAAATCCGCGACCGGATGCACGAGGCAGGCACGGACCTCTCCGGCGGGCAGCAGCAACGCCTGTGCATCGCACGCGCCATCGCATCCCGCCCGGACGTCATCTTGATGGACGAACCCTGTTCCGCCCTGGACCCGACCGCGACCCAACATATCGAAGATCTGATCGGCGAGTTGCGCAAGCAGTACACAATCGTCATCGTCACCCACAACATGCAGCAGGCCGCCCGCATTTCGCAGCGCGCCGCCTTCATGCATTTGGGTAAGCTGCTGGAAGACGGAGACACCGAACAGGTCTTCCTCAATCCGCAGACCGACCTCTGCAAGAACTACATCACGGGGCGGTACGGATAGCCGCCGCAGACCGTAGAAAGCGGGCAATCATTTCAGACTGTGCAGGAACGGCTCAACCGAACGGTCGAAGGCCCTTACATCCTCGAACGAGCGGGCAAGCAGCATTCCCCCTTCAAGGACGGCGACAAAGGCGTGCGCCTTGTCTTCGATTTCGCGGTCGTCGGCGTCGCTTCCGCTCAGATCCCGGAAAACGCCCCTCAGCCATTCAATGTTCCTGGTGAAGAACTCACGGGTTTCCGCCGCCGCCTCTTCCGGGATCGATAGGGCCTCGGCGGCCATAATGCCGCACAGACACATGCTGTCCGGGGTGACAATGGCCTGCCGGTAGAGTTGCGAATAGAGCAACAGCCTGTCCCGCGGGTCGCGCGTGCGCTCGGAAATATCCGCAAGCGCGGTCAAGAAGCGCTCCGTATAGCGCTTGGCGACGGCGGCCCCCAACATTCCCTTGGTCGGGAAATGATAGTGCACACTGGCGCTTTTGATGCCCAGATCCGCGGCGATATCCCGGAAGCTGAAACTGTTGAAACCCTTCTGGCGGATATAGCGCTCCGCCAGATCCATGATTCTTATTCTCGTTTCACCGCGCATCGTCCGGGCACAATCTCGATTATTAATCTATGCATAGATAGTTCAAGGATACAGAGCCTGCAATGGCGGTTGGGCATCGTCAGGCACCGCGCTTGCCCCGCCTAAATTCTCCCAAACTCTAAAAACAACCCTCATACAACAACCGGGGCAGCGGCGTTGACTCGCTCACCTCGCATCCCTATCTAGCTACATTCTATCATGTGATAGGTTTTAGGGAAACAAGCGCCGCCTGTCGCCGGCCTGCACGGGTCGCCCGTGGAGAGGAGCAGATTGTGAGAACAGACGTGATCATCGCGGGCGGCGGCTTGAGCGGGTTGAGCCTGGCGCGGCGGCTTGAGCAGGATGGCATAGATTATCGTTTATTCGAGGGGGCGGGCCGCCTCGGCGGGCGCATCCTCTCTCTGCCGGGCCTGCGGGATGGCGCGCCCGGCGACAGGGTGGACCTTGGCCCCGCCTGGTTTTGGCCGGGGCAGCCCAGGATCGCCCGACTTGTCGATGACCTTGGCCTGCAAACCTTCGATCAGTTTGCCGACGGCGTCTTGCTTTATCAGACTCAAGACGGCGGCGTGCGGCGTTTCGACGGTTTCGCCCCGATGGCCGGGTCGCACCGGCTGGCCGGGGGAATGCAAGGTTTGATCGAGGGATTGCGGCGCACCGTCCCCGCCGGCCGGATCGCTCTCGATGCGCGGCTCACCGCCTTGGAATCCGGACCGGACTGTGTGGAAGCGCGGATTGACGGCGGCAACGGAGTCGAAGT
This sequence comes from Hwanghaeella sp., assembly GCA_028282025.1. Taxonomy (GTDB): domain Bacteria; phylum Pseudomonadota; class Alphaproteobacteria; order UBA8366; family Aestuariispiraceae; genus Hwanghaeella. The sequence continues at coordinate 2,873 of JANQIT010000106.1, forward strand.
CTGGCAGGCCGAAACCGTGGTGTTGGCCCTGCCGCCGCGCCTCGCGGCGGAGACAATCGCCTTTCACCCGCCGCTCTCCGCCCCGCTGATCGACTCGCTGTCGGCGGTACCGACCTGGATGGCGGGCCATGCGAAATTCATCGCCGTCTATGAGCAGCCGTTCTGGCGGAACCTCGGGCTCTCCGGCGATGTGATGAGCCAGCGGGGTCCGTTGGTAGAGGTGCATGACGCCTCCCCGGCATCCGGGGCCTATGGCGCGTTGTTCGGCTTTGTCGGCATTCCCGCTGACGCCCGGCGCGCCGATGCAGGGGCCACGGTCGCAGCGGCGAAACGCCAATTGGCGCAGGTCTTCGGCAACGCTTTCCCGGAACCGCTGGAGACCCACTATACCGATTGGGCGGAAAATGACCTGATCGCGACCGCAAGCGACCGGACAAGCCCCGCGGACCACCCGCACTACCGCCCCATCGACCCGCCGGACGGCCCCTGGAACGGCCGCGTGATCTTCGGCTCAACGGAAACCGGCCGCACCTTCGGCGGCTTTCTGGAAGGCGCGTTGGAGGCGTCGGAGCAAGCAGCCCAGGCCGTGAAGGACCGGCTACAGCCGGTATGCCCCTAAACCCGGGGAACCCGCGTCCGCATCGCAAGCGGCGGCGTTGGACCCGAAAAGCAGATCGGCGCAAGCCGCGAAGAACCGAGCAATCGAACCGTTCAACCGCTGCCCTGCCGCTTCGCTACACCAGGATGTGGTGGCCCCTTCCGGACTCGAACCGGAACACCGCACTGCGATAGCAGATTTTAAGTCTGCTGCGTCTACCAATTCCGCCAAGGGGCCCTTGGGCGTGGTCTGCGCTTGCGCCGCACCCTAGCTTTGAGGTCTCTGTTGGACAAGGGGCCGAAGAGGCCCGCGTCACGGCCTAGAACTGGACGCGGGTTCCGACGATGAGAACGGATGAATCCTCGTTGGTGACACCCTGGTCGCCGTCGATGAAATAGCCGTTCGCGCGGGCCGATAATCCTTCGGCGATCGTGTAATTGACTCCGGCGTGATAAATGTCCGCCCCCAGGCCGACGCCGGTATTGTCCGTCTGTTCCGCGGTCTGCCACGAGATCGAGAGGGCCGCCGGACCAGCTGTATAGGACGCCCCGATATTCCAGGCCGTCCCGCCGTCGCAGAAGGCGTTCCCGACGGGGCAGGCCGAATCGTCGTTGTCGTACCACTGAGACGCGACGGAGAAGCCGCCATAGTCAATCTGCGCCCCGATCAGATAGCCCTCGAAATCCTCCAACTCGTTGTTCACAGGCGTCGTCGTCCCGGCCTTCGCGGTAACGTAACCGACCGCCAGTTCCAGACCGACAGGGCCGATATCGCCGCGATACCGGCCGACGAGTTCCAGCGAGTTGGCGAAATCGTTGCCGGCGGAAAAACTGGACCGCGTATTGTCGGTGTCGGGGGCGAAGCTGATGCCCGCGTCGAAACCGCCAAGGTTCGGGGTCA
>JANQIT010000118.1 GCA_028282025.1 Hwanghaeella sp.
TCTCGGCGAAGCGTTCGTCGCGCTGGCCGATCAGGATGTTGGTATAGAGCCGGATCAGCAGCGCGTGTTCGAGGGCGTAGTTCGCCAGCTTCACGGCCGGACCGTTCCCTTCGCGCTCCGCCTCCTCCACGATCATCTCCAAATCCTTGACGATCTTCTCCCCTTGCGGGAACAGCCGGTCCTGCACCAACCCGTCGTGTTCGGTCTTGAGCGCCTTCGCCTCGGTGAACAACGCCATGTATCCAGCGAAGGCCGTGTTGATTTCCTCGAGCTTGGCCCGGTGCTTCGGATCCTTGACCGTCCGAAGACCGTAATCGATGTCCTGGCGAATCTTACCTGCCAGCTCGGTCACCGCGGCGACGTCGGCGCGATCCCCGGTGAATCCGAATTCCCGGGCATGGGACCGCAACTTCAGAAAGCCGACCTCTACCTTCGCGGCGATGGCAGCTTCCTCGACAGCTTCGGAGAATTTCTCCACATCGACACCGACATCGACGAAGCTCATGTAGGCTTTGCCGGACACCAGCGAAAACAACAGCAGAACGGCCAGGAACCCGAAAAGAATCTTGGTCCCGATTTTCCACCCGCCGAACAGCCCGGCGTCCCCGCCGAGGTTGCCCGGCAACCCCCTTTTTGACTTAACGATATTCATCATAATTCATTCCCCCATCCAAACGATTTCAATTAATGCGATGCCGCGTCGCGATATCAGCCAAGGCAGGTCATAATGGCTGCCAACTGACTCGGAACCATGCGGCACCGAACATCCCATTTACGAATATTCATACGGAGGAAGGGCGGCGTTGGATCACATAACTCTCTGAAAAATTTATATTTTCTCAGCGATTTAGCTAAAATTACCGGCGTTCGAATTTAACCGGGGCTTAATTGCTGCCCAATCCTTAACGGGTCCCATTTCGGTTTCCGTTTCCCAGGCAAACCGCCAAACGCATCGCCGAACGATCGGGAATTCGATTGTATTGGGGTCGTTTCAATTCATCTCCATTTCGTATCCGTAACTACATTCGGGCCGTGACACACCCGCGGATTCGATGCGGAGGCAAAAAAATTTTCCTGAACCGAACCGGAATCCGATCGGCCCGATCCGTCCCTGAGGAGTACAGGCGCGATTCGGCCATGGAAAAGTCCCACTGTCGTCGGCCGCGGTCCTGGACATCTCGTCAAGCCGGTACGGATGCGCTCCGATGCTGTCGCGCCGCGATACATCCGATCCGCCACCCGTGCGCCGCGCAGCGAAGGAATGGCGATACTTGGCGTCACGTTTTTCGGATTTGAGCTCCAGCCGCGACGAGATCGTGACATCCCGCGTCGACATTGACCGGTACTGGGGACAATCGGCCCGAAAACGAAACGCGGCCGGTGAGGGCTTACCCACCGGCCGCGTCACTGGGTCAAGCCGCCTGGTCTCTAGGCTGCCTTGACGTCGGAAATGAACTTCTCGACGACACCGCGCAACTTGTCGGACTGCTGCGATAGTTCGCCCGCGGACTCCAGGACCTGCTGCGCGGCGGATCCGGTTTCCGATGC
>JANQIT010000164.1 GCA_028282025.1 Hwanghaeella sp.
CGTGGTGTGCCCGTGCGCCCGGCACTCCTCAGCCGTCACCTGGCCCAAATCCATGTAGTCCATCACCACGGGCTGGGGTTGGCCCGACAGCATCACGAAAACCGTAAACAGCAGTTGCATGGCCCGTATCTCCGCTAGAGTTCCACCTCCCACGTTCCGGCAGTCCGATATCCTCCTCCGGGTTCCTCGGCCCCGGATGTCCGGCAGGCGCGCACGCCTCGCCCGGCCCCGTCCTTCGTCCCGGTAAGGGACGAGTCTCCGGAATTAAGGTTTACGAATGATCAATGCCGCCCCGGGCGGCGGCGTTGCTCTGCCGATCCGTGTTGGGTCTCCTTGACATCGTGATAGGAATAATTTCATATGATCCGGCATTCTGTCAAGGAGGGGATCGATGCAATCGGGGCGACGGACGACGGAGAAACCAAACAGCCTTCGGCTGACCGGGCCTGTGGGACCCGGTCGTCGCAATGACCCGGATGATCTGCGACGGGTGCGCGCCGCGCTGTCCACGCTGGGCTGGCTTCCCGGGGACGAAGAAACCGGCGCAGCGGCGGCGAGCGGGTTCGACGGCGGTCTCCAGCAGGCGATTCAGCAGTTCCAATCGGACAACGGCTTGGAACCCGACGGACGGATCGCACCGGATGGCGGCACGGTGGCCCGGCTTCGGTATCGCTTGAAGGACCGCGGCGGCGCCGGGGAGAGCGGATCCGACGCCGGCCTCCGGGCGTCATCGGAACCGTCGCGGATCCTGCGACCGCCGCTGCGCAAGGCCGGGTCCGTCACCGCGCGCGCCCCCAAGCCGAGGTCACGACCTGCGTGGGTGAGGGACGAAGGTGTCCGGACGCCATCCGGAACGGTTGCCCCGCCGCCGGAGCAGAACCTGGCGTACGACAACTACACCGACCACCGTCTGGTCGACCCCGACTCCTACTCCCGGCCGTTCGATGTCGCGTCGAGAGACACGCGGCTGTTCACGGACTCCTCAGAACGGCGACGCTCGATCGTCGACAACACGCCGGGGCTGTTCAACATCCAGCCCGCACCGCAGGCGCGGCCGCGCGAAACGGTTCATCGCCTTGAGACCCTGGGCATCAACGCGATCCGGGACTATGGGCCGTTCATTGACCAAGCCGCGGAACGGCATTCCGTCGATCCGGACTTGATCCGAGCGATCATGTTCATCGAGACCGCGCACGGATACTACGACACGGGTCTTGCCGCAGTGGGCGCGGCCAAAACGATCCGGCCAATGAACGTGCACACCGAGTTCTGGGCCGATTTCATCAGCGATCGGGATCCGTCGAACCCGGAGGACAACATCGATATCGCCGCGCAGCTTCTTCGGCGCATCATCGACCGCCTCGAGGCGCCCACGGTCGCCAAAGTGGCAACAATCTACCATTCACTGGGCCGCGAACGGGTCAGCGGATACGGGGTCGATGTGGCTTACTACTACAACCGCCGGATCTGGGAGGTTAGGCCGACGATCGAGGAGATCCTGCCCTCCGTGCCATGATGGCTCCCCGCGACGGCCGCATTTGCCGGCGATCGTGCCGGCGACGGCGTGGATGGGGCAACGGGTGATGGGCGGAAAACGGCTGGTGGACAACGGGCCGGGATTGGGCCGGCGACTGATGGTGCGGTACGCGCTGATCGTGGTGCTGGTGATATGGATTCTGCAGTTGATTGACTATCTTTACTCGCATCTACTTATATTGCGTGGCAATCGCCCATTCTGGGAAGTGATTGCTTTGATCTTGCCGACATACTTCAGTGGTGGTTGGGTACATACTGTGCGCCTCTGGGTCTGCCTATTTGTTCCGTTTCTGCTGTATCTGCTGCCGAAAATGGAATCTTTGCGCTATGGCCCCAGTTTGTCACGGTCGGCGGCACCTCATCGTACCCACGGCTATTTCTGGACCTATCGACGATTTGCCGCGCTCTATCTGCTGATCAGCTTCCTGATTGGGTTCGGGTTTATCGCGCATGCGGCAAGCATTTCACTGGGCCGCTGGCAGTCGACCAAACCTTCTTCCCTGGGCTTAGTATCCCGGGCCCAGGATCCTGCGAGCCCTTCCTGTCCTCCGCCCTCCATCTCTCGGGGGGCATATTCGTCTGCGCGCTCGTCGCCTGGGCCCTGTGCTTCGCCCTGATCCAACCCATCGCCATCGCCGGCCTGCTTGTGCTCGACCGGCGGAAGCAGCAGGCCGAGGGGGATGCGGGCGAGGCCCCTCCCGCCGCCGGGTGAAACCGGTGTCCGTGGCCGGCGCGGTCAGGGCCACAGCATGTGCAGGTCGAAGTTGACCAGTATGGTCTGAAGCCACTGCGCATAGGCCGTTCGCGGCAGGGCGCTGAGGTCGTCGGGGTCGACGGTGTTGATCGCGCGGATGCGCACCGTCCAAAGCCCCGCCGCCTGGGATACCGGGTCCTCGATCCTGACCGCGACATCGGCCAGCTCGCGCAGCCAGCGTTCCGCCAGGGGCCCGTCCCAGCGTACCGTCAGTTCGTCATGGGCCCGGGCCGCATCCTGTTCGTCCGGGTAGACCAGGATCATCCGGCTTTCCGCCCGGTTGCCCTGCTGGTGTTCGGTGAACAGCACCAGCCGGAAGGGCGGCAGGTCGCCTTCCGTCATGTCCTCGACGAAATCCGGAGGATCGGCGAACAGGACGCCGGGCAGGGCGAAGGCCTGCAGCACCGGCGCCCGCCCGCCGGCGGCAGCGACGGCCGCGGCGAAGTCCGGATCGTCGGCCAGCGACGGCGCATCGCCCGCCGCCGTCGCCCGCTGGGCCGCCGGCCGGCTGGCCAGCACCAGGGCGTCGTCCTGGGTTGCCGCAAACGGCTGCGCCATCAGCGCCCCCGGTAGGGCCTGCGGCAGTGGGTTGGGCGGGCTCCACCAGGGGCCGACCTCTTGCGGCGCCGGGGTGTATCCCAACGCCGCCAGCGCGTCCTCGACGGACGGCATCGGCAGGCCAGGCCCCGCGCCGGCAAGCAGGCTCAGGCCGATCTCATCCCGGCGGTCGGCGATATGCGCCATGCGGCCGATCTCGGCCAAGGACAGGCCGAACGCCGCCAGCGGCTCCTCGCGGCTGGTCCACAGTTCGGTCACCGGCGGTTGCCATTGCAGGCCGCGCATCAGGAACGGGCGGGCGCGCATCTCGGCCTCTTCGTCGGCTTCGCCGGTCGGCCAGGCTTCGGACAGGTCCAGGCCGATCACATCCGCCAGGGCTTCGAAGTCGACATAGGTCACGAAGGCGTGCGGCCCCTGTGCGTCCCATAGGGTTACCGGGATCCGGCCCAGCGCATCCGCGAACCGGTCATCGGCCGCCTGTGCCATGCCGGCGCCGAGCGGGATCCAGAGCGCCGCGGCGAAAGCGGCCCCGACCCGGCGTGTCGTAACGACCCGGCGTGTTGCACTGAATGAAAGGGTCATGGTTGTTCACCCCAGCCGTCGTTGCCCGGCGATGCCAGGATCGTTGGTCGATGTCGCGGCGGCCGGCTGCGTCGCGGCGCCGACGCGGCGTCCCCCCGGGGGGCCATACCTGACGATGATCCGCCCGCCGGCGCATCCTGACCGAAAACGCCAACCGCATCGACGCTGGTTTTTTTTCGGGAAGGTCCGAATTTCTCCATGCGATCGCGCGAGCCGCACGGCGCCCATGGGCAGGGGATGCCCCCCGGGGGCAGCCGTGCGGTGCGGCGCCTATGCGGCCGGATTGACCGGGACGTACATCGCCGGGGGCAGGGCACGGACGAACCGGTCGCGCAGGTCGTCGTAGACGCCGACGCGATTGTCCGCGGGATCGGCCGGGTCATAGGCGATGCGGCCGACGGGGAACTGGCCGGCAAGGTAGCGCGCCTCCAGCGCGGTCAGAAAGTCGAAGTCCTCGAGATTGGCCGAGTCGCCCAGCGCGGCGCGGTCGGCATATTGCAGGTAGTATTCCGGGGCGGCGCGCCAGTAGAGCATCAGCGCCGTCGCCGCCTCGCACGCCGGGTTGTTCAGGATTTCCGCCAGCGCCCCGGTGCCCTTGTCCCAGTTCCAGGTGTCGGCGAAGGCGTGGAGCTCCTCCGGGTCGGTGGTGTCGCGGCAGAAGGCCAGCGTTTCCCGCTCCAGCTCGGCATCCAGGCGGTCCCAATCGGCATCGGTAAAGCCGCTGGTGTCCAGCCGGTCGACCCGCTCGTCGTTCGACAGCTCACGGATCTGGGCGAGACGCTCCTCGGAAACCGGCATGGCATTCCCCTGCGGTGATGTGGTGAACGGACGGCGAATGGCCGGAGACGGTCCCACGGCCGGATCTCCGCCAAAACACACCAGGAAGATGTCAGCGCCGTGTCCGGCGGCGTTTGAGCCCATGGGACCCTGACCGACTCTTCCTTCGTGTCCAACTGGCTGGTGGTCGCGGACGGAAGGTCGAGGAAGCCGAAAATCAAGCCAAGCGGCGCCGTGTTCGGTCCAATCGGCCAGACACATGCTGATTTGTAAAGGACACTGACCCCTTTTTAGTGCTGGTTTACCCCCTCCCATTCCCCAGATGACGTAACGATTTGGCGACGCTTCGACCCGAATTTGATATAAGAATCAATATGTTGCGGCTTGGTTCATGAGGATGGGATGGCTCACCTGGCAGGTGAAAGCGATTCCGGGGTGGTGCGGCTCGATTTCGACCGTCGGCTGAAGCTGGCATTCGACGGATCCAAGGTCACGTCGGACGCGGGCTTCCTTCCATTCCGGGAACTCGATGACGCGCTCGGACTAACCGAGGTCGCAGCTCAGCGTCCGGTCGATCCGCGAAGGCAAGACCGCCATAGAGTGGACGCGGCTGTCGTGCCGGAGCTTCAAGGCCAACGCGGTTCGCCTGCAACTGCACGCCCTGGCTTACAACCTCGGCAATTTCATGCGCACCCTGGCAGTGCCGGATCCGGTCAGCCACTGGTCGCTGACGACGCTGCGCGAGAAGCTGGTGAAGTTTGGGGCGAAGGTGGCGCGGCACGGACGCTACGTGACGGTCCAACTGGCCGAGGTCGCGGTTCCGCGTGACCTGTTCGCCGGCATCCTTGATCGCATCGACCGGCTCCGACCACGACCAGTGCCGACGTGACCATGCTCAGGTTGATACGCGACGAAGACGATCACAGGGCCAGTGCGCCCGCAAACCGCGCGATCGCTATATCTGTCTGGAGTTTGGGTGGATACACGCTCGAACCCCGCGCAATCGCGTGTTCTCCGAGACGGCGTAGGTTCGCCGGTTGTGCCCAGAGCGAACCACGGCCATCCTTTCAGCCAAGAGCGGGGTCACCCGAGGAATCCCGAATTGGAACGGCGTCATTAGAGGCGATCGGCTGGTCTTCACGCCCGATGAGAGTGTTTTACGTAAAACATGCGCCTTGATTGTTGCGTCCAAAGAGCGTTCTAGGCAAGATCACGACTGTCGACTTCCGAACTGCAAGAGATTCGTAACAAAACGCTCATCTCTTTGTCTCAGGAAGACATCCGTCACAAACGAAATGGGAGGCACGGGCAAAAGCTATGGACAAGTATATGCTTGCGGGAGCGATCGGACTGATGGCGGCTTTTTCGGTAAGTCCATCGGCTGCACAAGAACCCTGGCCCTTCACTTCGTTCGAGGCACATCGATACGACAGTTTGATCAACATGGATCGCAATGTCGGCCCGCCCTGCTGTGTTCCCCACATCGTCGGCAATCCTGGAGAGGTGCTGGTCCATATCTCGGCGGCGGTCGATGTACCGTGGTCGGAAGACCTTGACCGCGTAACTGTTCGGGCGCCCGACCTGACGCTGACGCTGCCCGGCGGTGAACCGATGACGCAGATCGGGTACTTCGAACGGATCGGCCTCTTTGAGGTCGGCACCAAGAACGCCACGGTCAGTCGGCCCAGGGGTTGGCCGGATGATGACGCAGATCTGTTTCTTGAACAGGTCTGGTCGGTTCCAGAAGACGCGACCGCAGCGACATTGACCTTCGGCGAGTTCTTTTCTGTAGAGATTGATATTCCGCAGGAAACCAGCACGCCGATCACCCCCGGCGACACCGCTACCTTCGCAATTACCTCGATGACGGTGATGGATGGGTTCGATACGGTCGACGAGGTTCTGGACCAATCTCTTTCGGGAACTGTCCATGCGGACAATGGTCAGATCATTCAGGTGAATTTCGAAATAACGCCGCAGATGATGACCGGTGTAGGGCGTGAGAATTTCTGGTTCGTAACCCGGCACTTTCATTTAGTAGGTCCGGATCGCCTGCGGACGACACCGCTGGGACAGTTGGATGACGGCGAACGCCTGACTGACGACATACAGCACACTATCTCGGGTGCCAATACTGTCGGAAACACCTACTCATATACGTACTACTTCCTGGGTGGCGGCCAGCCCGGCACCTACACTCTGTACTTCCTTTCGGATCCCGTGGCCCAAGGCACGCTGTAAGGGTGTTCGCCGGCAGCCTCGCCGTGCCGGGTCAAGATGTCTGGCGGAAGAGCAGGGCGGCAGACATGCCGCAAGCTCTTTCGTTGGATCTCCGCTAGATGTTTAGGTCACGGACTCATAAGGGCGTAGCCAGATCAGTATGGCAGCGAGCTTGATCATGGCGAGATAGTTGGCCGCGCGTTTTTCGTAGCGCGTGGCGATG
>JANQIT010000308.1 GCA_028282025.1 Hwanghaeella sp.
GCCGATGATATCGACCGGATTGCCGCGGCTCCAGGTGCCGGGCAGGACGGCGTCCAGGCCGGCCACGGTTTCCGGCCCCAGTTCCGCCAGCCTGCCGCCCAGATCGATCAGCCGGTCGGTCGCCAAAACCCCGATTCCGCCGCCGTTGGTCAGGATGCCCAGCCGGTCCCCGACACCGCTGCCGCGCAGGTCGCGGATGGTTTTGCGCGACAGGGTCTCCACCGCGTCGAACAGTTCCTGCATGTCGTCCACGCGCAACATGCCCGCCCGCTTGAAGGCGGCGTCATAGACGGCGTCCGCCCCGGCCAGGGCGCCGGTATGGCTGCTGGCGGCCTTGGCCCCCTCCGCCTTGCGGCCGGATTTGATGACGATGACCGGCTTGGTGCGCGCCGCCGCGCGGGCGGCGGACATGAACTTGCGGGTATTCGTTACGGCTTCGACATAAAGCAGAATGGCCCGGGTCTTGGTATCCATGGCCAGGAAGTTCAGCACGTCGCCGAAATCCGCATCCAGCATGTCGCCAAGGCCCGCGACATGGGAAAAGCCGATGCCCTTGTCGGTCGCCCAGTCCAGGACGGAGGTCAGCACCGCGCCGGACTGCGCGATGAAGGCGAGGTCCCCCCGGAGCGGGGCGATATGAGAAAAACTGGCGTTCAGACCGATATGCGGGGCCATAACGCCGATGGTGTTCGGCCCCATTAGGCGCATCGGGCCGGCGGCTTCGATCAGGGCGTGAAGCCGGTCCCGGTCCGCTCCCGGGCCGCCGTCATGGAAGCCCGCGGTAATGACGATGGCGGCCCGCGCGCCCTTGTCGCGCAAGGCTTTGACGACGGGGGGTACGGCATCGGGCGGCACGGCGATCACACCCAGATCGGGGGTCACCGGCAACGCGGCGATGTCCGGCCAGGCCAGCACGCCGCCCACCGACCCGTATTTCGGATTGACCGGCAGAACCGGCCCGTGGAAACCCGCCCGCATCATGTTTTCGGCCAGCACGCCGCCGACAGTGCCGGGTTTGGTGCTGGCGCCGATCAGGGCGACCGACGCCGGCGTGAACAGCGCGTCGAAATCTCGAATGGACATCGGCGCGTTCCTCTTCGCTACAAGTTCAGTTCGGTTCGATACAGGGATGCCGTGGCCGCATCGAAGCAGCAAAATGTGACATCCATGCGACGATCCTGGCCGGAAAGCCACGCGCGGCAGGTTTGAACCGCGATCTTGGTCGCCGCCGGCGCCGGATAGCCGAAAATTCCGGTGGAGATGGCCGGAAAGGCGATGGAGCCGCAGCCCGCCTGCGCCGCAAGGTCCAGTGACAGCCGGTAGCACGCGGCCAGCAGTTCCGGCTCGCCCGACCGGCCGCCATGCCAGACCGGGCCGACCGCGTGAATAATGTATTTGGCGGGAAGATCGAAGCCGGCTGTAAGGCGAGCCTCGCCCGTGGGACAGCGGCCGGCTTCGGCGCAGGCAGTTGCCAATCCGGGGCCGGCGGCCCGGTGGATTGCGCCGCAGACCCCGCCACCCGGGGCGAGGCGTTCGTTCGCGGCGTTCACGATGGCGTCGACGGACAGCGTTGTGATGTCCGCTTGAACCGCCTGCATGTCGGACCGTATACCCCCCGGCATAGCCCTTTTTTTCCCGCCTACTCCGCGGCTTTGGCGGCGTCCTGCGCCTGGGCCGCCGCGATGGCTTCCTCGATCATCTTGTTGGCCTCGCCGGCTTCGCCCCAGCGCACCACCTTGGCCCATTTGTCCTTCTCCAGATCCTTATAGTGGGTGAAGAAGTGGGCGATCTGCTCCAGCAGGATTTCCGGCAGATCGCGATAGCTGGATACGTTGTTGTAGTAGGGGTGCAGCTTGTCGTGCGGCACCGCCAGGATCTTCTCGTCCTGGCCGGCTTCGTCTTCCATGATCATCACGCCGACCGGACGGCTGCGCACCACGGCCCCCGGCACCACCGGATTGCGGCTGACGACCAGAACGTCCGTCGGGTCGCCGTCGCCGCACAGCGTGTGCGGGATAAAGCCGTAATTGGCCGGATAGAACATCGCCGTATGCAGGAAACGGTCGACATACATCGCGCCCGATTCCTTATCCAACTCGTATTTCACGGGATCCGCGCCGACGGGCACCTCGATGATGACATTGATGTCCCAGGGCGGGTTCTTGCCGATCGGAATCTTGTTGACGTCCATGATATGCGCCTTTCGCCTTTGCGGCCGGAATATGGATTGGACGGTTCTATCACATATTCCGATGCTGCAGCGCAACAATTTTATGTGCGATGCACAACGCGCGGCTCATCCGGCAGGCGGGAGAGGCGGGCCAGCCACGCCAGCAAGGCCAGGCCCGGAATGGCGAGCAGGGTGGTCAGCGTGAAGAAGCCGACCCAATCCGTCTGATCCGCCAGCCAGCCGCCGCCGGATGACAGAAAGGACCGGCCCAGGGCCATGAAACTGGTCAGCAAGGCGTATTGGGTGGCGGTATAGGCGACGGAACACAGGCTGCTGAGATAGGCGACGAAGGCAGCCGACCCCAGGCCCCCGGTGAAATTATCCGCCCCGACGGCGACCGCCAGCATCGGCACGCTGGGGCCGGTCCAGGCCAGCAGGGCGAACAGCAGGTTGGTGACCGCCTGCAGGATGCCGGCCACGAACAAGGCCCGGATCAACCCGATGCGAACCACCAGCACGCCGCCCGCGATGGTCCCGGCGATGGTGGCCGCAAGCCCGAAAACCTTGGTGACCCCGGCGATATCTTCCGCCGAGAAACCGATCTCCACATAGAACGGGTTGGCCATCACGCCGCCGATGGCGTCGCCAAACTTGTAGAGAAGCGCGAAGGCCAGAATGGCCAACCAGCCGCGCCGGGTCATGAAATCGGCGAAAGGGTCGATGACGGCGCGGTTCAGCCATTGGGCGTAACCCGCCTCTCCGTCCTGGGCCGGAGCCGCCTGGCTCTGCGCCGGTTCCCTGGCCAGCAGGACCAGAACAGAGCCGACCGGCACACAGGCCGCCATCGCCGCATAGACCCAGAACCAGTCCACCTGCGCCGACAGCCAGATCGCGCCGGCCCCGCTGACCAGCATGCCGATCCGGTAACCCAGTTGGATCGCCGCCGCGCCGGCCCCCTGTTCGTCTGTCTCCAGCAGTTCGATGCGGAAGGCGTCGATGACGATATCCTGACTGGCCGACAGGAAGGCGACGGCCAGCGCCGCCGCCGCCAGCATCATCGGCGTCGCCACCGGATCGGCCGACCCCAGAACCAGCAGCGCCGCCATTAGCAGGATCTGGATCAGGATCGCCCAGCCCCGCCGCCGTCCCAGCGCCGCGAACGGGCCCGGGGCCGGAAGATGGTCCAGGAACGGGGCCCAGAACATCTTCAGCGCATAGGGAATCCCCAGCAGCGCGAACAGCCCGATGGTCGTCTTATCCACCCCCTCCCGCGCCAGCCAGTAGCTCAGCGTCCCCGTGGTCAGCGCCAGCGGCAGCCCGCTGACAAACCCGAATCCCAGGATCTGCAGAACCCGGGGATCGGCATAAATGGCGAGCGCGGCGAACCAGGAGGATTTCATGGCCGGGACTGTAGCGGGATTCGCCTGTCGGACTTCAGCTTTTCGGAGGCCCATGGCGAGGGAACGAATTGAAATACCTTAAAGTTGCAGCGCATCCCAATGAACGATTAAAATAACTCCAAAATCGTTACTGCAGTTCGCGAATTACGCGCGCAGACGACAGAACGAAGGATTGACGATTCGTGTTCGGAAGACGCCAAGGGATCTCTACGCGCGCCTTTGCTAGAGCAGTTGCATTTATGCTCTTTGTGACAATCGCCATGGGACTTCATCCGCCGGTCGACGCACAGAATCTCAACCTGGAAAGCGTAAACCCTCTGGCTGATCTACCTTATCTTGAGCACGCCTTTGAAGGGGATAAGTTGCGTAAAGCGGGTGATCTTACTGCAGCCCTGGAGGAGTACCGCTCGGCAATTGCGGAGGCGGACGAACCATCCGCTGATCCGCTAGAACGAGAGACCTGGCTGTTCAATCTTGCGCGGATCCACCAGGCTGCGGGCACAACAGAACGTAAATTGAATAACTGGTCCGCGGCGCGAGAGCATTTTGGCGAGGCGCTGGATCTTCAGGCGCAGCTTTTGGTATTCCGCCCCAACCGAGCAAATGACTGGATTGATTTCACTGACATCTACAATGATGTAGCGTTTGCTCATCACCAGTCCGGTGACAGCGCCGCCGCCCGAGAACTGGATCGAAACAGAGTTGAGATTCTTGAAGATCGAGTTGTGGCGTTTCCGGATGTTCGGAGCTTCCAAACACGGTTGGAGATTTTAAGTCAGACAGCTTTCGATAATTCAGGCGAGAATTTCGTGAATATGGACGTTCCGGAATTCTTGGTTCGGAACCTGAAAGAGAAACTGGCCGACGCCGCGAATCAGTATTCTCTCTTTAACGATTTCATGATGATTGGGGATGGTGTGAGCCTTAATGGTGCTATCGATATCGCGAAACGGGCCTATGCCTTGGCTTTAAAGGCAACAGATCATCTGCTGGCCATCGATCCCGAGAATCCGGCTTGGATACGTGCACATGCACACGCGTTGGCGAAGATTGCCTCTTTATCCAACACCGAAGAAGACTGGTCAGCTTTTGAGATGATCGTGTCGGCTGGCAAGGAATCCGGTCTGCTGGAGCCGGTCGATCTTCTTATTCTTGAAGGAACTGCTCGGCGAGGTCGACAGGCAGGAAGCACTTAACGTGTTGCGACGCCAACCTCTTGGTTTGTGGTGTAGATGGCCCGTTACGACATCACATGCGTGACCAGGGGTTCGCCGAACAGGAAGAGCATCATGGCGTTGGTCAGCCAGTAATAGGCGCGCCATCGCGCGGCGTGGGCGGTGCGGACTTCTTCCGGATGGTCCGGGTCGGGCCGGTCGAAGGGGTTCAGGCAATGGGCGATGTCCTGGCCGGTCAGCGCGATATAGCGCCAATGCAGATACAGCCCCCGACCGATCAGCCAGGTGCACAGAAAGACGATGGCGATCAGGCTGGCGTCGGCGGCGGAGCCGGACGCCAGATAGAGCGCGCCCCCCAGCGCGCCGAAGGCGGCGAAGGTGCCGACCTCCGTCCGGGTGACGATCTTCTGTTTGCTGAACGCCGCCAGCGCCGCCGCCACGACCGCGAAGAGACCGAGCAGGATGGCGCTTTCCAGGGCGTTCATGGCCGGACCTTCTTCCCGTGCGACCCGGCCGTGCCTAGGCCACGCTGGCTTCCAGGTCGGCGCGGCGCTTCTGGTCGCGCTTGCGCTCGTGGGTGTCCAGGATCGATTTGCGCAGCCGGATCACGTTGGGCGTCACCTCGACCCGTTCGTCGTCCTGGATATAGGCGATGGCGTCTTCCAGGGTCATCTTGGGCGGCGCTGTCAGGCGGATCGCCTCGTCCTTGCCCGATGCGCGGAAGTTGGTGAGCTGTTTCGACTTCAGCGGGTTCACTTCCAAGTCCTGGCCCTTGTTATGCTCGCCGATGATCATGCCCGGATAAACGTCGTCGCCGGCCCCGATGAAGATCGGGCCCCTGTCCTCCAGGTTGAACAGCGCATAGGCCACGGCCTTGCCCTGCTCGGCGGAGATCAGAACGCCCGCCTGCCGGCGCGGGATCGCGCCCTTGTAGGGGGCATAGCCGGTGAACAGCCGCGACAGAATGCCGGTGCCGCGCGTGTCGGCCAGGAATTCCGACTGATAGCCGATCAACCCGCGGGACGGCATGGCGAAGGTGATCCGCGTCTTGCCGCCGCCCGACGGGCGCATGTCGGTCATTTCCGCCTTGCGCTGGCCCAGCTTCTCCACGACGACGCCGGAAAATTCCTCGTCCACATCGACCTGAACCTCTTCCATCGGTTCCAGCCGCTTGCCGTTTTCGTCGGTCTGGTAGAGGACGCGCGGCGGGCCGATGGTCAGCTCGAACCCTTCGCGGCGCATGGTTTCGATAAGGACACCCAGCTGCAGTTCCCCACGGCCTGCGACCTCGAACGCGTCCTTTTCCTCGGATTCCGTGACCTTGATGGCGACATTGCTTTCCGCTTCGCGGGCCAGACGGTCGCCGATCATGCGGCCGGTCAGCTTGTCGCCGCCGTTGCGGCCGGACAAGGGGCCGTCATTCACGGCCACCGTCATCGCCATGGTGGGCGGGCTGACGGGGCGGCCTTCCAGGGGCTCGTTCACGGTCAGGGCGCAAATGGTGTCGGCGACGGTTGCTTTCTGGATGCCGGCGATGGCGATGATGTCGCCCGCCTCGGCGCTTTCGATCGGTTCCCGCTTCAGGCCCCGGAAGGCGAGCAGCTTGGTCAGGCGCACCTGTTCCAGGACCTTGCCGTCCTGGCCGATGGCCTTCACCGTCTCGTTCACCTTCACTTTGCCCGATGCAATCCGGCCGGTGAGGATCCGGCCCAGATAGGGGTCGCTTTCCAATGTCGTCGCCAGCATGCGGAAGGGCCCTTCGGCGTCCGCTTCCGGCGGGGCGACATGATCGACGATGCGTTCGAACAACGGGTCCAGATTGACCCGGTCCTCTTCCAGCGTGGTGGTCGCCCAGCCCTGCTTGGCGGATGCATAGAGGATCGGGAAGTCCAACTGATCTTCCGTCGCGTCCAGCGCCACGAACAGGTCGAAGACCTGATCCACCACCCAGTCGGGGCGCGCGTCCGGCTTGTCGGTCTTGTTGACGACCAGGATGGGGCGCAGGCCCAGCGCCAGGGCCTTCATGGTGACGAATTTGGTCTGCGGCATCGGCCCTTCGGCGGCGTCCACCAGCAGGACCACCCCGTCCACCATGGAAAGAATGCGCTCCACCTCGCCGCCGAAATCGGCGTGGCCGGGGGTGTCGACGATGTTGAGGCGTAGGCCGTTCCAGTCGACCGAGGTGCATTTGGCCAGAATGGTGATGCCGCGCTCGCGCTCCAGGTCGCCGGAATCCATCGCGCGTTCCTCGACCTGCTGGTTCGAGCGCACCGCGCCGGACTGTTTCAGAAGTTCGTCCACCAAGGTCGTCTTGCCATGGTCAACGTGGGCGATGATCGCCAGATTGCGAAGCTGCATAACCGTCTTTTCCGGAAATTCGTGTCCTGCGCTGACCATATATAGGCCGCCGCCGCGCGCCTTCTACCGCGCAACGTGCTGCACCGCAACCCGGCGCGTTGGTGCGGCTAACAGAACAAGGCAACCAGTCTTCAGTCCGATGGAATTCCAAACTCTGGACATCCTTTAAAGGATCGGTCACACATTGATTAGTTTATCCGGCGTGTGTTCGTTTACACGCTGACCAAGGGCCGCTGCTTATCCAACCAATCACAGGCTTGGGCAGCGGCCCTTCGCGTTATCGCCCCGAACGCCGGTCAGCAAAAACGCCGGGGCTACTTCTCTTCTGCTCATAACACCCTCCTTTTGAAGACGGAAATAACATAGCGTAAGACAAAATTAAAGGACAAAATAGGAATGAGACAAAATTTGTCTTGAAAAAAGGCTAGATTCGACGTTATGCTTCTGATGAAAAGAAGGAGGAGTTTCATGACATCGCCTGAGCAAAACGACCTTGCGGCCAGCTCAAAGCGTCGACAAGGGCGTAGTCCTAGCTATCCTTTTATTCCCTTAAAACGTGCTCTTGAACAGGCAAAGGCTCTCTACGACGCTGAAGGGAAGTATGCAGTCCCTCTTCCATCGGCCTACAAGGCATGGGGGTATGGTGGGAACAGTAGTGGGGCGCGGCAAACACTGGCTGCGCTCAAGTATTTTGGGTTGATTGATGTAGAAGGCCAAGGCAACGGCAGGAAGATAAAGGTTGGAGAGTTGGCTCTCCGTGCCCTGCTCGATCAGCGAGAAGATCGATCCGAGTACAATCGACTTCTTCGAACGTTTGCCATGAATCCAACAATCCATCAAAAACTGTACGAAGAATATCCTACTGGTTTGCCTTCTGACGCAACCGTCGAACATTATTTAGTTTTCGAGTGCGACTTCAACGAGGGCGCAGCCTCTGAGGTATTAGACGAATTCAAGCAAACATCTGAACTCGTAGGCCTGTTTAAGCCCGAATCTGATCAGGATGAAATTCCTGGAGTTGAACTAACTTCGATTGACAGTGATATTAGTGTCGGGAATTACGTTCAATGGGAGCAGCAAGGAGACCTAAAACTCCCGGAACCATGGGAAGTATCTCAGATCGACACAGATCCAGCCGATGGGAAGAAATACCTTTTATGCCGGAGTCCTGATGGTGTGGAACAAGGGTACATTCCATACGAGGAAGCGATAGTAGAACAGCAAAACCCTCGTATTATTCGACCAACCTTCGCGCCACCAAAGGCAAATATAAAACCAAGTGAAGAAGATGTACCGGCACCAAAAGGCTATCGAAAAGCCACTTTTCCGTTAACCGACGGAGATGTCACTATCGTCTATCCTGAAGGTTTATCTGAGGACGGGTACTCAGATTTGGAAGGCTTCATAGGGGTGTTTATGCGGAAAGTTAAGCGAGAGGCTGGTGTTCGAGATTGAGGCCAATAAAGCGCGCTTTGATCTGCCAAACGTCCAAGGCCGCGAGCACCATGACACGGGGAGCGCTATTGTCGCGCGCGACTCCAGGCTGATTGGGTTAGTCTCCCCGCAAAAACGCCATCATCCATTTCGCTAAGTCTTCACGGTGGAGTTGCTTGCTCAGGCTTTCCTTGGCGGCGTCGGAGACGTCGTCGCCCATCCGTTCGCGGCGGATGTCGATCAGGTCGGAGGAGAATTCCGGGGTCATTTCCGGGTGGAACTGCATGGTCATGACGCGCTCGCCGATGGTCATCAGCCCGTTTTCGCAGAAGTCGCTGCCGCCCAGCACCTTGGCGTCCTTGGGCGTTTCGACCACCTGATCCTGGTGGGAGACGATGATGGAGACCGCATCGTGGTCGGTAACCATCCAGTCTTCGCGGGTGTGGATGCGGTAGGTATGCGCGCCGGCCCCCCAACCCTTGTGCGATTTGACCACCTTGCCGCCGAAGGCCTGGGCCAGAAGCTGATGGCCGAAACAGACGCCGATCATCCGCCTGCCCTCGCCGGCGGCGGCGCGGGCAAAGTCTTCCAGCGGCTGGATCCAGTTATGGTCTTCATAGACGCCGTGCGGGCTGCCGGTCATCAGCCAGGCGTCGCAGGCATGGGGGTCGGTCGGCAGGACGCCGTCCAGGACCTGATAGGCGGTAACCTCCACGCCCGGATCGGCGGTGCGCAGCAGGCGTTGGAAAGCTTCGGGATAGTCGCCGTATTTCTGCAGCAGGTCCCCTGCGGGCCGCCCGGTTTCGATCACGCCGAGTTTCATCTTGCCGTCCGTCCTTCGTTTCCGTCGCTGCCGACGTCCCCACTCTAAGCGTTTCCGCCCCGGGAAAAAGACGCCCGCCGTCACAATTGCTTGCGGACGGGGGGCGCTGTCCAGGTCATGACGATATTGTCCGACGGCCAGGTCGGCCCGGCATCCGTATAGGACCCGGTCTCCACCCCGCCCAACCCGGCGTAGAAGGCGCGCGCCGGACTATTCTGCCGGACGACGCCCAGCGCCATGGCCGGAAAGCCCGCATCCGTCAGCGCCTCGAAGGCAAGCCGCATCAGGCGCGTCCCCACTCCCTGCCGGGTGCAGGAATAGTCGAGATAGAGGCCCTTTACCTCCCCCGCGTCGCCGAATGCCGGGTCGCTTGGGGGGCCGTAATCCAGCAGGCCCACCACTTCCGGCCCGCGCATCAGAAACAGCGTCGCCTGGCGGGACGCCGGGTTGTCCAGCCTGTCGCGCCAATGTTCGACCCGGCGGAGATGACCCGTGTCGCCCATGAAGGCGTCGGGGGCGATCTGGCCATAGGTTTCGCGCGCCAGACGGGCGTGAAAGGCGGCGGCGCTGTCCGCGTCCGCCGCACCGGCCCTGCGCAGCACTAGGCCGCCCGGCGTCAGCGCCACCCGGTGCCCGGCCTCCAGAAGCCGCGTCAGCGCGACACCCAGCGTTTCGGTCCGCACCAGCAGGTAATCGCGCAGGAAGGTCGACAGCACGAAAACGCCAAGGCCGTGGTCCGAAACCGGGCTGACGGCGGCCCGGACCACGCCGGGCTGGTCGAGTTCCGCCAGGGTGGAGATTTTCAGGGCCGTCCACCCCGCTTCAACCTCCGCCACCGGCGGCGCGTCTTCGGCCGGACAGATCACGGAAATCTCGTCCGCGGCGCGGGTCACGCTGAAAAGCCCGCGCGATCCGCCAAGGTCGGGCGGCGGCGCGTCCGGCGGCAGCTTGCAGACGGCGTAATCCCCGGTCAGTTCCTCGAAATCCAGCGTCGGTGTCATGGTGTGATTGGTTGCGTCTGTTTGTGGCGGCGAACGCCGTCTTGCACCGGCCCTCTCCCCCGCCCAACAGCCCATAGCGTACGATCCCGGGGTGGTTGGGCGGGGGAGAGGGCTGGTACCGCCCAAAAAAGAGAAAGCTAGACTGCCAGTTTCTCGCGGATCAGGTCGCGCACATGCACTTCCGGCCGCGCGCCATAGTGGCAGACGACTTCCGCCGCGGCGATGGAGGCCATCTTGCCCGCGGTCGCCAGATCGAAGCCCTGCGTATAGCCGTACAGGAAACCGGCCGCATATTGGTCGCCCGCGCCGGTCGTGTCGGTCAGTTTGTCGCCGATGGGGTCGGCGTCGATGATGTGAACATCCTCCCCCGACAGCACGACCGAGCCCTGGGCCGAGCGGGTCAGGCAGGCAATCTCGCAATGGCCGCGCACATGCTGCAGGGCGGCGTCGAAATCCTCGACCCGGTAGAGGGATTTCACCTCGTCCTCGTTGGCGAACAGGATGTCGATATGCTCCTCCACCAGGGCCAGGAACGCATCGCGGTGCCGGTCGACGCAGAACGGATCGCTGAGGCTGAGCGACACTTTGCGGCCCGCCTCATGGGCCAGGTCGGCCGCCTTGATGAAGGCCTGTTTTGCCGCTTCCGGGTCGAACAGATAACCTTCCATATACAGGACCTTGGAGTCCTGGATCGTTTCGGCATCGATATCGTCCGGGCCAAGATCGACCGCCGCACCCAGATAGGTGGCCATGGTGCGCTGGGCGTCGGGGCTCACCATCACCAGGCAGCGGCCCGTGGCCGGACCGTCCTCCGTCGGTTTGATCGGGCAATCCACGCCCATCGACTTCATGTCGTGCAGAAAGATCTTGCCCAGACCGTCGTCACGCACCTTGCCGATATAGGCGCCGGCCCCGCCAAGCGCGGAAAACCCGGCCATGGTGTTGCCGCAGGACCCGCCGGAAACCTCGACGCCCGGCGGAAGCGTGTCGTAGATCGCGTCCGATTGATCCGAACCGACAAGGTTCATGCTGCCCTTGGGCAGGCCGTTGGAGTCCAGAAAATCATCTTCAATCGTCACCAGAACATCGACCAGGGCGTTGCCGATGCCGACAAGATCGTAGCGGGCCATTCCAAGATCCTTTTGTTTCGTAAGGTTCGGTGGTTCTACAAGATGCGGGCTTAAGAACAAGTCCAAGCCTTCGCGAACCGTCCCTGCGGCATCGTGACCCGTCCGGGCCGCGGCGTGAAGACGCAGATTGACGGGGGCGTCGGCACCGACCTTACTTGCCTGGATAAAATATCTAATTTTTCTAATGTGAAATATGGGTTTCATTCGGGCAAAAACATCGCATCTGGCCATTACCAGGGCTTATGTCTTCGCGCTTGTGGCGATTGCGCTGCTGTCCACCGCCGGGATGGGGACGACCCTTCTGCTGCTGCATGTCGAAGAACAGAGTTCGGTGGAAATCAATGTCGCCGGCCGTCAGCGCATGCTCAGTCAGCGTATCGGCATGTCCGCGGCCAATCTGGCCGGTATACACCGGTCGGAGGCGGATGCCGCGGCGGGGTTGCGGCGGCGTCTTGCGGCCTGCGTGGACCTGTTCGAGCGCGCGCATCATCACCTGCTGGTGATGGATCATGACGGGCTGAATGCGACCGCGGCGGAAGGCATCGATTGCCGACCCGGCCGCACGCCGCGCCCGCCGATGGAGGCCTGGGCCGATGACATATCGGACGTTTCTCTGAACGAGGATCCCTCGCTCGATGAGCGGGTCACCCGCTTCATCCGGTCGGCCCGGGCCATCGCTTCCGACCCGGCGCTCGACCGCGATAAGGTTGACGCCTTGCTCTCCGCCGCGCAGGACGGCGTGCCGCAGGCTATCGACAGGTTCGTCAACCTGTTGCAGCGCCAGGCTGAACAGGGCGTGGAGCGCACGCGGCTGGCGACCGTCGCCATCTGGACCGCCACCATCTTGCTTTTGCTCGTGCAGGGGTTTTTTACCTTTCGGCCGCTGCGTCACCGTGTCGATGCGGCGCTCGCCAACCTGGAAGAGACCATCGAAACGCTTCGCCTGCGGGAATCGGAACTGCTGCGCGCCAAGAACGCGGCGGAAGGCGCGAACCGGACCAAATCGCAGTTTCTTTCTTCGATGAGCCACGAACTGCGCACGCCGCTCAACGGCATCATCGGCAGTGCGGATCTGCTGAAATCGGATCCCTCCGCGCCCTTGAACGACGATCAGCAAAAGCTGGTCTCGCTGATTTTCCGCAGTGGCGATCATCTTCTGACGCTGATCGACGAGATCCTCGATTTCGCGGGCCTTCAGGCAGGAACCCTCCGCCTGTCGTTGGAGCCGGTCGATCCCGCGGCGCATCTGGCGGAATGCGTGGCGGTCGCCGGGACAATCGCCGAAAAGGGCCGGGTCCGGCTGATCGACCGAACGCAGGGACAGCGGCTGCCCCACATCTGGGCCGACGCGGTCCGATTCAAACAGGTGGTCTTGAATCTGATCTCCAACGCGGTGAAGTACAATCTTCCCGGCGGGTCGGTGACCGTGGAGGCGTCGCTGAGGGAAGGCACGCATCTGCGGGTGGCCGTGTCGGATACGGGCCGCGGCATTCCTGCGGAGGAATTCGATAAGATCTTCGAACCTTTTCAGCGTCTCGGCCTGGAATCGCTCAGCATCGAAGGCACCGGCATCGGATTGAGCATCTGCAAAGACCTGGTGACCCGCATGAGAGGGGAGATCGGGTTTTCCAGCACCGTCGGCGAAGGGTCGTCCTTCTGGTTCGATCTGCCCGTCGTGGAAGGGTTGCGGTCGGCCGCCGAATTGGGCTGGAAGACGCCGGAAGCGGCGGAGATACCGGCACTGCCGGAGGATGGCGGTACGATTCTCTATATCGAGGACAATCCGGACAATATCCTGTTGATGCGAGAGGTCGTTTCACGGCTTCCGGGCTTCACGTTGGTTTCCGCCCGGGAAGCGGCGACCGGTCTGAAACTGGCCGCGACGGTGGGGCCGGACGCGATCCTGCTGGACATCAATCTGCCGGGGATGGACGGCTATCAGGCGCTTGCCGCTCTAAGGTCGGAGCCGGGGGTCAAGGACGCGCCGGTCATCGCGATCACGGCATCGGCGCGGCCGGACGAAGTCGACCGGGGCCTCGCCGCCGGATTCGATGCCTATATGACCAAGCCGCTCGATGCGCGGGCGCTTCTGGCGGTGCTGTCCAAGCTGCTGCGGAAGGGCGAAACCCTCTCCGCATAACGGATCAGGGCGGTATCGCGGCCGGCCGGACGGTCAGTTTCGCCCTTCATTTTCCAGCCAGGGGTTCTTAAAGCGGAACAATCCGTCATCCAGCGCGCCGCCGAAACGGCTGCCGGTCAGCGTGACCCTTGTATCCAGACCCTGGGCGTCGGTGATCGTCCATTGCTTCAGGCGCAGCGGCTGATCCTCGAACACCACCTCAACCGCGCCCGCCTCCGGATTTTCGCGCTCGACGATTTCCAGCGTCACCAGACCTTTGCCGGCGGAGACTCCGCGCACCTGATAGTCGCTGTCCAGCCGGATTTCCTCGCGCAGCAGAAAGGCCGCGGGCGTGCTGCTCAACGGAATATGGGAAACCTCCTCCAATTCCTTGTCGACATGGATGAACCAGGTCCCGTCCGCGACCAGCAGCAGCGGCGTCGGCGGATCGTATTCGAACCGCATCTTGCCGGGCCGGGAAATGAACAGCGATCCTTCGGCGAAATAACCGTTCGGGTCCACTTGGACGAAGCGGCTTTCCAGTGTGGTCAGCGCGTTCAGATAGGTCTGCACCCGGTTGATCTGGGCGATCTGCTCCGGGCTGAAAAGCTGCGCTGCCGCCGGGGCGGAAACTGCCACAAGCAGAGAGACGGCCAGAAGCGCCGCCCTACCGGGCGCTGTGATCGCCGACCAGAACCTCGCGCTTGCCCACATGGTTTGCTTGTCCGACAACGCCTTCCTTCTCCATCCGCTCGATAATCCGCGCCGCGCGGTTGTAGCCGATCTGAAGGTGCCTTTGCACGAAACTTGTCGAGGCTTTGCCTTCCCGGGCGACCAACGCGACCGCCTGATCATATAGGGTGTCTTCCGGCGATTCGCCCTCTCCGTAGGAGGAAGCGCCGCTCACATCCGTGTCAAAGCCGCCGGACATGTCGTGTTCGTCTGTTACGGCTTCGATATAATCCGGTTGCGCCTGGGCGCGCAGGAAGTCGCAGACGGCTTCCACCTCCGTATCGTCGACGAAGGGGCCGTGCACGCGCTTGATGCGGCCGCCGCCCGCCA
>JANQIT010000011.1 GCA_028282025.1 Hwanghaeella sp.
AGTAAACCTACTGGAGGGGACGGGTGGCCCCGGCCTGACCGTCTACCAACCTTTCGAACTGGCGACGCCAGGCGCGGACGTTCGGGCCGCCGAGGTCGAAGACGGAAGCGAAGCCCTGTCCCTTTCCTTCAATCCCGGCCGCCCTTTGCAGCCCGGTGGGCGCATCGCCTTCACCATCGATGTCGACGACCGCGTTCAGCTTGCCGACATGGGACCGACCATGATTTCCGGCAACGAGATCGAAGGGGCGCGGGTGATCGCCAACGCGACAACCGCGTCCGGCCGGAAAACCGTGCTGGAAGCCGTGTTCGACCGCACCGGAGCCGCCCGGTCACCGGCTCTGGCCTGCTCCTGAAGCAATCGCCTGGGGCGACCCAGATCAGGTTGATGATCGAACGCCTTGGCGCAAACAATGTTGCGCAACCACCAAGAAAAATGAAAAGCAGGGGCCTCGCTGTAAGGTCGCCCCACTTTCGGAAAAACTCAATTCCCTGGAAACGCGGAACGGGCGTGATATTCTTCGCCCGCCGGGGTCCTCTCGGAAGCTCTCTGGGCGACCAGCGACTAAAACACAACATCAAGAATGAAAGGGGCAGGCCATGAACGGGGCGGAAAGCCTGGTGAAAACGCTTCTGGCGGGTGAGGTGGACGTATGCTTCGCCAATCCGGGAACCTCGGAAATGCACTTCGTGGCGGCGCTCGACGGACACCCGGACATGCGCTGCATTCTGGGCCTGCACGAAACGGTCGTCACCGGCGCGGCGGACGGCTATGCGCGCATGGCCGACAAGCCCGCCGTCACGCTGTTGCATTTGGGGCCGGGTCTAGGCAACGGGTTGGCGAATATCCACAACGCGCGCCGCGCCCGAAGCCCGATGGTGAATGTGGTTGGCGAGCACGCTCGGGAGCACAAAGCTTACAACGCCCCGCTGACGACCGATATCGAGGGCATTGCGCGCCCGGTTTCCGACTGGGTGCGCACCATCGCCTCGCCGGACACGGTTGGCCGGGATACCGCGGCAGCCATCCAGGCGGCCAGCCGCAGGCCCGGACAGATCTCCACGCTGGTTCTGCCGGCGGACATAGCCTGGAGCCCGTCGAACGGCCCGGCCGCCGTCGAACCGGCGGACGCGGCACCGGTTCCGGCCGGGGCGGAAATCGACCGGATTGCGGCCCTGTTGAAGTCCGGCGCACCGACCGTGCTGCTGCTGGGTGACGGCGCGCTGCGGGAAGAACCCCTGAACATGGCAGGCCGAATCGCAGCCAAGACCGGTTGCAGTCTGCTGGGCCCCCTGTCGAACAAACGCATCACCCGCGGCGCGGGCCGCGTCGCCCTGAACCGGGTGCCCTATGTCGTGGACATGGCGCGGGCCCTGCTGGAGCCGTTCGAGCATATGGTCATCATCGGCGCGCGCGAGCCGGTGGCCTTCTTCGGCTATCCCGAGAGTCCGAGCAGGCTGTGCCCCGACAGTTGCCGCATACATCGTTTGGCGGACGCCTCATTCGATCTTCCGGCGACGCTGGAAGCATTGGCCGATGCGGTGGGCGCGCGGCAGGCCGCCCCCGCCGTGAGCACGCTTGACCGTCCGGCAGTGCCGACGGGCGAGATCGATCAGGACAAGATCGCCTTGATGATCGCCGCGATGATGCCGGAAAACGCCGTCGTTGCCGACGAGTCGATCACCACCGGGCGGATGTTCTTCCCCGCAACCCATACGGCGCCGCCGCATGACTGGGTGCAGATCACCGGCGGCGCCATCGGCATCGGCCCCCCACTGGCGACGGGGGCGGCGATTGGCGCACCGGGGCGCAAGGTCGTCTCCCTGCAGGCGGACGGATCGGGCCTGTATTCCGCGCAGGCGCTGTGGACCCAGGCGCGGGAGGGTCTGGACGTGACGACATTGGTCTTCGCCAACCATTCCTACGCCATTCTGCAGGGCGAAATGCGTAAAGTGGGAGTCGAGAATCCGGGCCGAAACGCAATCGACATGCTGTCACTCGACCGGCCGCGGATCGACTGGGTTCACCTGGCGAAGGGCTATGGCGTGAACGCGGCCCGGGCGACCAGCATGGAAGAGTTGAGCGACGCTTTCGGCCGCGGTCTCGCCGAACCCGGCCCCTATCTGATTGAGGTCGCAATGTGACTGACAGCGGCGTCGCCGTCCGGCATCTGACCTTGCAGGCCCGGAACAACGCCTGGGCCAACAACCGTCTACACGAAAGCTGCCGGCGGCTGACGCCAGCCGAACTGACGAAACAGCGTCCCTGCTTTTTCGGAACCATTCTGGCGACGTTGAATCACATCCTGACCGTAGATTGGTACTATCTGGACGCCTTGACCGAGGGCGGGCGGGGCAGATCGGTCTATCCGGACAAGGACCCGTTCGACACAGTCGCCGAACTCGCCGTCAGTCAGGCGGAAACGGACGCCAAGCTGATTGATTTTTGCGCCGCGCTTAACGAAGCGGATCTGCGCCGAACCGTCGCCACGGTCCGCGGCGGCGGCGCGGTTTGGCGGGAGGAAATCGGCGACCTTCTGTTGCATCTGTTCCAGCATCAGATCCACCATCGCGGTCAGATTCACGACATGCTGTCCGCTACCGGCGTCGCACCGCCGCAGTTGGACGAGTTTTTCCTGGCCATGGACCGCGAAAACCGCGACGGCGAGTAGACCCCGTCCCTATCACGGAGCCATGATCGCATCCCGGGAAGACCGGCCCCCGTCTCTCAGGACATAACACCAAGACATCAGGCATTAGGCGTCAGGTAGGAACGCCTTTTGGGGACGGAAAAATCGTAGTCGACGTCATCGGCCAACTGCACGATGGCGATACCCAGAAGGAAATCGATGGCGCCTCCCGATCCCGTCAGCGGCGCAATCAGGTTCTGGATGCGAACCACATCTTCGGCGTGGCTGGCCCGGGGTTCGCCATTATACCAATGCGGCAGCCCGGAGCCCCGAACCTCCTCGATGAAAGCGTAGGAATCTGGCTTCCCCAACAGGTTGGGGTGTACGTCGACCAGCCGTTTGCTCGAATAATCCATACCGACGCTTGCCGCCACGCTGGAGCCCGCCAAACGGTATCTGTGTTCGTGAATGTCGGTCCCAAGCTCAATAAGCCAGATATGCGGCAGCAGCTTCGGAACGTCCGTCGGGTCGAAGTCACGCCTGGACGGCAACCCTTCCGCCGGCCAGATCCCCTTCAGAAATTCGTGGAGTTCGAGTATCTCAGGCGACCATTGCGGAATGCCGGAGGGAACGGGAGGCGGAGTCATACTCAATGCGGAAACGGATTCGGTCGTCCCCGACCCTGCCTGTACACCCTTCATACCGTCGACCGCCTCCGTTCTGGTTCACTCTATGGAACAGGTTATTGGCTGCGGCCGGTCTCGAAAAGAGGAACATGTTCCTCTTTTCGAGGTCGCCCACGGCTTTGGCCGGCCCGCGCCGGGCCGTTTCGAATGACGAAAAAGGGGCTCCGGCGTCCTACCGCAATGCCTGCAAAACCGAGCAATAGTTCGCTACGGCCGCACCGCCCATATTGAAGACGCCGCCCACTTCAGCGCCATCCACCTGGAAGCCTCCCGCTTCACCCCGCACCTGCATTGCGGTCAGAACGTGCATCGAAACGCCGGTCGCGCCGATCGGATGGCCCTTTGCTTTCAGGCCGCCGGACGCGTTGACCGGAAGCTTTCCATCCTTCTGCGTCCAGCCCTCCATCGCCGCCCGCGCGCCTTCGCCTGGGGCGGTCAGTCCCATCGCTTCGTACTGCATCAGTTCGGCGATGGTAAAACAATCGTGAGTTTCGACCAGATCGAGGTCATCCAGCGTCAGACCCGCCTTGTCCAGAGCGCCTTGCCAGGCCCTTTGGCATCCTGTCAGGAAGGTCATGTCGCGTTTCGACATCGGCAGCATGTCGTTGACCTGATTCCGGCCCCGGAAGACCACCGCCTTTTTCTTGTTCAAGGCGGTTTCGACATCGGTCAAAACCAAGGCCGCCGCGCCATCCGATACCAGCGAGCAATCGGTCCGCTTCAACGGGCCGGCGACAACCGGGTTCTTTTCCGAAACTTCGCGGCAGAATTCGAACCCCAGATCCTTTTGCATCTGCGCCATCGGATTGCTGCAGCCGTTCTTGTGGTTCTTGGCCGCAATCGTCGCAAGAGCGTCCGATTGGTCCCCGTACTTCTGGAAATAGGTGTTGGCGATCTGCCCGAAGACACCGGCGAACCCGCCTTCGATCTCCGCTTCCTCCTTCACATAGGACGCAGTGAGCAGAATTCCGCCGATCTTCGGGCCGGGCGTGTCGGTCATCTTCTCAACGCCGATGACCAAGACATTGCGGCCCTGCTTCGCTTCGATGAAATTAACGCCTTGATGGACCGCCGCCGAGCCGGTGGCGCAGGCGTTCTCCACCCGTGTGGAAGGCTTCCAACGCAGACCCTCAATACCGTTCATCACCAGGGAAGACCCAAAATCCTGGGCGGAGAAACCGCCATTGTAGAAACCGAGATAGATCGCATCGATATCCTGCGGATCCATTTCGGCGTCTTTCAGGGCCTTGGCCGCCACATCGACGATCAGGGATTCGGCGTCTTCGCCTTCAAGTTTTCCGAACTTCGAATGATGCCAGCCAACAATGCATGCCGTCATAGCTACGCTCCCTTCCTTCCCCAGCGGCGATGAACACGCCTATGGACATTGCCAGGGTTTTATCAGGTGGGGTGATGCAGACCAAGCCCGCGCTGCGCCAATAAGTTTTTACACGCCGGAACGGACGGCGGCGGGAATCGTGCGTCGCGCCGCTTCAAGCGGCCTCCTGCACCTCGCTGATTGAAAAGACCACGCGGTAGATGGCCTGCGCCTCCGGAAACCCCTTCAATTCGAAGTTACCCGAGTGTTGAAACGCGTAGCGCTTGCCTTGGCACAGGTCCCGGACAACGGAGGAGACGCAAATCTCGTTCGCATCCGTTTTCGACAGAACACGCGCCGCAAGATTGACCGGGGTGCCGAAGATGTCGCCACCCTCGTGTATCGGCTCTCCCGCGCTGATGCCCACCCGAACCTCGAACCCGCGGTCCGGCATCACATCGGAGAAGCGGCGGAAACCCTTTTGCATCAGAATGCTTGCTTCGACCGCGCATTCCGCAGAAGGAAACGTCGCCATGATTCCATCGCCGGTATGCTTGATCTCGCGGCCTTCATAGCGCTTGATCCCGCCGCGGACGATTTCGTTATGCGCCCGGATCACGTCCATCATCCAATGGTCGCCATTGCTCTGCTGTTTCGCCGTGCTGTCCACGATATCGGTAAAGAAGACCGCGACGAACTTCTGGCCCGGCCGCTCCGCCGCTTTCGCGTCTTCAAGCTCGGCCGAACCATCCGACACGCGCTTCGGATTCCGCCATTCCTCCAGCGCTTCGTCCAATCCAAGCGGCGCGTTCGGATCGACAATCCTGCGGTAGGCCGCCGATCGCCCGCGCCGGTACATCCCGAAATAGCGGTCTTCCAGCAGGTACTCCTCAATATTGGCGACAAACCCGCGCGCCATCGCATCGCTGTTGCCGAACGATTTGACCCTTTGCACCAGAATATCCATGGCCGCCTGGCCTATGATCTTGAACTTCCGGGCCAGCGCCTCTCCCGCGCCGGCGAAGAACAGCGTCAGCCCGAACCGTGTATAGTCGTCCAGGCGTTCGCCGACGACCCGCCGGGCCTCCAACTCCATCCGCTCCAATTCGTCGGTCATCGCCGCCGGGTCGCTCGATCCTGCGTCGTGAATGGGCTGCACCGCCAATTCGCTGGCGACCTCCGCCTCCTCCGGGGGAAGGTCGGGGTCGGCTTCATAGACCAAGGGCTGCTGAGGCGTCATCACTATCGGTTCCGGACCCGGCGCTTCCTGCTCCGCCTCGGACTCAAGCTCTGGCTCCAGTTGCGCTTCAGGTTCAACCTCCGGCTCCGGTTCCGTCAGGTCTTCAGACAGGTCGTCCGGCAATTCGAACGGCGCCATCTGCTCCAGCCCATCCGGGTCCCGCCGCGGCATTACAACGTCGATCAAGGGCGTCGCGCCACCCGCCGCCGCACCCACCCCGGCCAGGGCCAGATCCGAGTTCTGGGAAACGCTGCCGAACGTGACATATTTCCGCAGCAGCGGGACGAAAAACGCCGTAAAGGCCAGAATGAAAACGCCGATTAGGGTGAATTGCGCAACCTGTCCGTCGATCGGGATTCCCTGAGTGCGCGCATGGCCGAAGGCGAAATACGCCGCGTAAGCGGTCAACCCCGCCGGAATCAACGAGATGAAGCAGACCATGAGCAGCTTGGCGAGCATTTCTCCGATGGCGTCCTGGGGCTCTTCCTCCTGGGCGCGGGCCGCGGCCCGTCTTCTTTTTTCTTCCTGCTCCTCGCGATGCGCGGCGGCTTCCTTCTTCTGCTTCTGGATGAAGGCCTTTTCGCGCTTCTTGGCATCCACCATCGCGTTCGCCGCAGCGGACCCTTCCGGCGGCGGCGACGGCGCCCTGCCGCCCGATCCGGTTATGTGGGAGACCGAGGGTTTGGTCTTCAGGCTTGGGCTGTGATAAACAACCACTTCTTCGGAGGTATTGTTGGCGTTGTCGAAGGTTTCCCGGATTACGCAACTCGCCTCGAACCCGCCGGTGTCGAGCCGTTTTGCTTCGTCCGTCGCTTCCTCACGCGCGTTCGCGCCGAAGCGGGCGTGGATCTGCCACCGCCCGTTCTGCATATAATAGACTTCAAATGAAACTAATCGACGCGCGCTCATCGTCTACTTCAAGTGGTTCAAGACACCGGAACCAGTAAGACTAACCGGAATCTATGGCCAAGGCTCACGAATTACTGCAACTATACTTAAGGACCAGCTCCAACCGCCAGTCAGTATCACAACATCTCACATTTTCTCCATGAATGATGAATGAAATCTGAATCGTTCCAACATATCGGGCACCCAAGGTCGCGGTAAACGACCGCACTATCTTTCGGGCCTATGGGGCCGTTGGGTGGGAACCTGGCCAGGACTATGTTCCTAAACGCCCTGGCAGGCCGCTAGTATCTGGAGATTCGGCTCTGTCCTGGAACCGGATGAATACAAGCACCGCGCCGGATCGTGTGGTTCGGACAGTTAGAATGGAATAGATCTTATGGAGCATAGTACGCTCATCCGCACGTCCGGGTTCAAGGACGCCGCTGCTCTAAGGAACCTGGCGGACGCCTGGAACAGTCATCTGGCCCCGGGGGCCGCAGAGGTCTTGGGCAGGGTCTACGACGCCTGCGCCGCCGACCGGCATCTCAAAGTGTTCCTTTGGGGTGCCCCGCGAAGCGAATGGGTGAAGAACCAGACCGAACGCTGGGCGGCAGTCTGCAGCGACGGCCCCGATGAGACCCATGTCGAGCGTATTCAAGACTTCGCCCGGGACGACCTTAAGGCCGGCATGGACCCCAGCGTCTACGGCGTCTTCTTCGGAACCTTCGCCGCCGAAGCCATCCGGTACATCCTGACCCAAACGCAGGACTCGGAAGCCGCCCGGCAAGCCGTACTGTCCGTCAACGCCCTGGTCAGCCTGGAAACCAACATCGCGTTCAGTTGCTACTACACCGCGTTGCGGGAGCAATCGGCGGAGACGGTCAACGGCCTGACAGAGAACCTGCATGAGAATGTCGGCGAGATCGTCACCGGCATGGCCTCGGCGACGGAGGAGCTGTCGGCCACCATGCAAACGATCGAAGGCACGGTCGAACGCAACACGGCGCACGCCCGCACCATCTCGGAAACCGTGGAAGACGTACGCGGCCAGATCGACAAGCTGCGCGAGGCCATCGAGGGCATTCTGAGACTGCTGGGCAGCATCACGGACATCGCGGGGCAGACCAACCTTCTGGCCCTTAACGCCACCATCGAAGCCGCCCGCGCTGGCGAGGCCGGGCGCGGCTTCGCCGTTGTCGCCAAGGAGGTCAAATCCCTGGCGAACGACTCAAAAGGCGCGGCTGAGAAAATCGGTGAAAACACGACACTCCTCCAGGACAGCCTAACCGTGGTCGAGAGAACCTTCGGCGGCGTCGTCGCGTCGGTGGACGAGATGCTGGGCTATCTGGATGAAAACTCCGAAGCGACGTCGCAACAGCGCTCGGCGACCGAAATGATCTCAAAACGGGTGAGCGAACTGCAAGGACGCGTAGATATCATCATCGCCGAAATCCGCGAACAGAGCGCGGACTAAAGGTCGACGCTCATCCAGTCCGGGATATCGACTTCCAGCGTCGCCGCGCCGGCCGTCAAAGGCAGATTTCGGCTCCGGGCGTCCCCGACCTTGGCAAGGCGCAGCAGCGCCAAGGCGTCGCTGCCGATAATGCTTTTCAATTCGCCGGCGTCCTGACCGTCCAGAAGGACCTGGGCGCCGGGCTCCGGAGCCGCACCGCCATCGACGCGCAACCGCACGGGAAACAGACGCTTTTTGACCAGACCGCGATACTTGGTGCGCGCGGTCAGTTCCTGGCCCATAAAACAGCCTTTCCGCCAATCGACGCCATGCAGCTCGTCGAAACCGTTTTCCAGCAGGATCGCCTTGCCGGGCTGCATATCACGCGCCCCGTCGGGAAGACCGGCGGGAATACGCATCGCGTCGTAGTCGGCGCGTGTCCCTAAATTCGCCCCGTTCGCCTCCGCCACCGCGTCGGCCGTCAACGGGGTGAGAATTCGCCATCCGGCCCCAGGCAGGCGCGGATCGGCGAAGACCACCCCCTCCGCCACCGAGGGCTGCTCTCCCTCGAAAGCCGCCAGAACGCGCCACCCTTGGGCGATTCCAAGATCAACGGCGCTGCGCAGTTTGTATTTGTGCAAGGTACGCCCGAAATCCATCAAGCGGTCGCCCGCCTCGCAATCCAGCAGATAGCGATCGTCCTGTGCGACGGCGAAGAAATCGTGCTGAAACTTGCCCTGCGGCGTCAGCAAAGCCCCCCATACGGCCTGTTCCGGCGAAACGTGCGTAACGTCCGCGCTGACAAGACCTTGCAGAAACTCTTCACGGTCCGCGCCACCGACGGTCATAACGGCGCGGTGTTCCAGAGGAACGATTGTTGAGACGCTCATACGCTGACTACCTGCTGTCCTGCCCCGCACTGACTTAGGGAGCACCGCATTCGTTGGCAAGGTTGAGCGCCCCATGTATATGGGGGCCGTTCCGCAACATCCTGTCCGAGTTTGTATCGAAACCCATGCGCATCCTATTCGTCACGTCGAACCGTGTTGGCGACGCCATCCTGAATTCGGGCGCGCTGTCGGCCCTGCTTGCGCAATATCCGCAGGCCCGCGTCACCATCGCGGCCGGGGCGGTTTCCGCGCCGTTGTTCGAAAACGTCCCCAACCTCGACCGTCTGCTCGTCATGCACAAGAAACGCTCGCGCGGTCTGCATTGGTTTCATCTTTGGCGGCGCACGGCCTTTTGCTGGTGGGATATCGTGGTGGATATGCGCCGTTCCGCAATCGGGTGGATCGTTCCCCGTGGCACCTTGTACCGGGTGCCCATGCCGAAGGTCCCGACGCACCGTGTCGTACTGGCCGCCGCCGCAATCGGCCGGGCCGAAGATCCGCCGGCCCCGACAATCTGGACCACGCCGAAACAAGACGCTGCGGCACAGGCAAGGCTGACCGGCGCGGCGCCCGTTATCGTCGTCGGACCCACGGCCAACTGGCAGGGCAAGATCTGGCCGGCGGAGCGGTTTTCCCAATTGATACAGCGGATGATTGCGCCCGGCGGAATCGCGGACGACGCCAAAATCGCCGTGACCGGCGCCGAATTCGAGCGCGATATCGCCCAGCCGGTGCTGGATGCGATACCGGAAGACCGCCGGATCGACCTGATCGGCCTCTCCCTTCCCGAAACCGCCGCCTGCGTGAAATTCGGCCGCGCCTATATCGGAAACGATTCCGGTCTCATGCACTTGGCCGCCGCCGCGGGAACGCCAACGCTGGGCCTGTTCGGACCGTCCAAGGACGAGCTTTACGCGCCGTGGGGGCCGCATACGGCCTTCGTCCGCACGAAAGAAAGTTTCGAGGACCTGATCGGCGCGCCCGGCTACAACCGGCACACAACCGGCAGCCTGATGGGCAGCATCACCGTGGATCGGGTTTACGACACCTTGGCCGGCTTGCTTGAGCGGACAGGGGGCGAGAGCGGTCAGCGCCGCTGATTTTCCCGCATTTCCCGGCATTTCACGTGGATCTGCAGGGTATAGAGACCGGCGCAGGCCGCCAGCGCCAGCCCGTAGAAGCCTTCCCGGTAGCCTTTGCGCTGGATATAGACTTTCCAACTCCGCGACAGGATATGGCGTAGCGCGGTGAAGAGAGACGGATCCCGGTCATGTGCGACCGCATCCTGTGCGGCCAAGGTCGTGTACCGGTTCAGCCTTGCGAAAGTCTCCGCCAGGTCCCGGTCGACCAGATGGATGAGACCGTGCTTTAGCCGGCCGCTCGCCCCGCTTGGACGATAGGACGGATGGACGCGTTCCAGCCCCCAGCGTTTTTCGTTCCGGGTAAACAGGCGGTTACTGCTGTTGACGCCGATATAGGCCCCCCAGCCGTACACGACCTCCCGCGGGCCGATAAAGTTCCGGACCGGCACACCGTAGACGCCCGGCGCGGCCGCCGCGATATGATCGCGGATTTCCCGCTGCAGGTCGGGGGTAACGCGCTCGTCCGCATCGACCTCCAGGATCCAATCCCCCTTACAGGTGTCGATCCCCAGGTTGCGGCGTTCCCCCTCCAACTCCCACGCCCCTTCCACAACGGTCGCACCGGTTTCCCGGGCGATGCTGCCGGAAGCGTCCGTCGATCTGTCGAGGACGACGACGACCTCGTCGGCGAAATCCAGGCTCGCCAGGCAATCGGGCAGGTATTCCTGCTCGTTGCGGGCGACGACAAGGGCGGACAGGACCGGGGAGGCGTTCATCGGCGGGACCCTAACGGCGCGGCCATGCCCGCGCAAGCACGGTTCCGGGGCGCGGCGAGGGCCGTTCTTGCACCGGCTTTTGGCACCGTGTATGCGGGGACGATGCATTGCCTCCTCTCCAACCCGCACCTGGGCGAAACGACTGGTCCGTCCGCCTGCGCCGCGGCGGTGGACGACGAATGAAGATCTTGCAGATCATGGCCGGCGCAAAGGTCGGCGGCGCAGAGGCGTTCTTCGAACGGCTGTGTATGGCCCTCCACAGGGCCGGCGACACACAGCA
>JANQIT010000019.1 GCA_028282025.1 Hwanghaeella sp.
GCAAAGCATGGAAGACGCCTCACCCGCGAAATGGCATCTCGCACACACCACGTGGTTTTTTGAGGAGTTCATCCTCAAACCGCGTCTGCCGGAATACGCATCGCCCGATGACCGGTTCGCATTTCTATTCAATTCCTACTACACGCAGGCCGGCCCGAGGCATGCGCGCGACCGCCGCGGGCTGGTCTCCCGGCCGGATGGATCCGCCGTCAAAGATTACCGCCGCCATGTCGAGGATTCCCTGGCCGACCTGTTGAACGCCGCGCGGGACGATAAGGACGAGATCGAAGCCCTGGTCGAACTCGGATGCCATCATGAGATGCAGCATCAGGAACTGTTGGTCACGGACCTTCTCCACGGGTTGAGCTACAACCCGCTCCTGCCGACCTATAAGGCCCCGGAGCCGTTTCCCGTCGTCGATGAAACCCCATTGACCTTTTCAAGCCACGACGGCGGCTTGGTTGAGATCGGGCATCAGGGCGCCGGTTTTTCCTATGATTGCGAGGGACCCCGACACAAGGTCTGGCTGGAACCGTTTCAGATGGCGGACCGTCCCGTCACCAACCGCGATTGGATCGCGTTCATGGACGACGGCGGATACGAAGATCCAAGGCATTGGCTGATGGACGGTCACGCGCTCGCCACGCGGGAGGACTGGAAACATCCGCTTTACTGGTGGCGGCAGGAGGGTGAGTGGTGGACCTACACCCTGCGGGGGCCGCAACCGGTGGCTCTGGACGCCCCTGTCGTCCATGTCAGCTATTATGAGGCGGATGCCTTCGCCCGCTGGGCCGGCGCGCGGCTGCCGACCGAGGCGGAGCACGAAGTCGCCTTCCGCACCGTCCCGATCGCCGGCAACCTGATGGGGGATGCCGGCGATACAGGCGCATTGCGGCCGTTGCCCGGGTCCGGTATTTGGGGGGATGTCTGGGAATGGACAGCGTCGGATTACGCACCCTACCCCGGCTTCGAAGCGCCGGACGGGGCCCTTGGCGAGTACAATGGCAAGTTCATGGTGAACCAGCGTGTGTTGCGCGGCGGGTCCTGTGCGACGCCGCGGGAACAGATGCGCCCATCCTACCGCACCTTTTTCTACCCGCACCAACGCTGGCAGATGCTGGGATTAAGACTGGCCCGGTCGATGGACTGATATCCAGGATCGGATATCGTGTCCTTAACCGTACCGAACCGCCGGATGCAATGACATGGATTGGCCAGAGTTCCGCGCCGCCTTCCCCGCGCTGGAAAACCAGATCTATCTGAACACGGCCGGCGGCGGTCCCATTTGCAGCGCCGCGGCCACGGCCGGGTCCCGCTATTTCCAGGACCTTGAGGCCACCGGCGACAGGAACTGGCCGCAGTGGCTGGAGGCTGTCGAGGAATGCCGCACGCGGGTTGCGCGGCTGTTGAACGGCACGCCGGAACAGATTGCTTTTGTTCAGAATGTTTCCTTGGCCCTGAACCATGTCGCCGCCATGACGGCAAGCCCGGAGACGCGGGTCCTTATCCCGCGCGGCGAGTTCCCATCCGTCTCTCTGCCCTGGATAAACCGGGGGTGCCGCCTGACCGAATTCGGTTTCGACGGCATGGGAAGGCCGGATGGACTGCCAGGCCGGGAGCCTATCGATTGGGTCGTCGCCAGCCAGGTCCAATACCGGTCCGGCGTCGCGTTGGATTTGCGGGAAATCAAGTGCTTGTGTCGCGGCCTTAAGGCGGGTCTGGTGTTGGATTCGACCCAGGCTTTCGGTGTCACGCCCATAGATCTGGGCGATACGCCGGTCGATGCCATGGGGTTCAGCGTCTATAAATGGGCCGGTGCGGGGTATGGCGTCGGCATTCTGTATCTGCGCGATGGATTCCTGGAACGGTACGGCTATCCGGCCGTCGGCTGGCGGAGTTCGGACGATCCCTACGCCTTGGCGGCTGACCGTCTCACCACCACCGGCAAGGCCCGGGATTTGGAACTCGGCCATCCGCCGGTTCCCGCCGTCTTGGCGCTCAACCCCGCTCTGGAACTGATTGAGCGGGTGGGCGTCGCCGCGATTGAGCGCCGTATCCAATCGCTGGTCGAAAGGTTACGGTCGGGATTGTCGGCGCTGAACCTCGACATCGCGACGCCGGAAGACCCGGGCCGGCGCGCGGCCATTACGGTGGTGCGCAGCGATACGGCCGCCGCCATGGCCGCCGCCCTGCAAGCGCGCGATATTCTGGTATCGCAGTTCGACGACAAACTGCGGATTTCCTGTCACGCCTATAACAACGAAGCGGATGTGGATGCCCTGCTCACGGCCCTGGAGGAAACACGCACGACGCGGCCCCGAAAGTCACGGTAGGCTGAGTTTGGCCATCCGCCCGCCATCCACTGTGTAGACTTGGCCCGTCACGAAGCCGGCTTCCCCGGCAGCCAGAAAGGCCACAAGCGCCGCCACCTCTTCCGGTCTGCCGGTTCGTCCGACCGGGTGGATCGTCCCGATGTCCCGGCGAAAGCCATCGGGATCCGGCATGGCGTCGATGAATTCCAGGTTCAGGTCCGTGTCGATCCAACCCGGGGCGACGGCATTGCAGCGGATGCCCTCCGCCCCATGATCGACGGCGACGGCGCGGGTCAGACCGTGCAATCCCGCCTTGGTCGCGCAATAGGCCGCATGGTTCGGGTTTGCCCCCAACCCTTCAATCGATCCGATATTCACGATGCTGCCCCGCGTCCGCCGTAAGTGTGGAAGTGCGGCGCGGATCGTCAGGAACGGCGCCGTCAGGTTCACGTCCACCGTCCGGCGCCAGTCGGCCACCGACATATCCTCTATGCGGGCTTCCTGCATCATGCCGGCGTTGTTGACCAGAATATCGAGCTTTCCAGCGGCGTTTATCAGGGTTTCTACCGCAGCTTGCGGGGCGTTTGCGTCGGCGAAATCGGCTTGCATTCCCTCAAACTCCCTATCCTCGCCGCGTTGCGCGGTGAAAACGCGGGCGCCCTCTTCCCGCAAACGATGCGCGACCGCGCGTCCGATGCCGGACCGGCCCCCCGTCACCAGGGCCACCTTGTTTCTGAATCGCATCACGATACGGGCTTTCCGCCGTTAACCTCTACCAAGGCTCCGCACATGTATCGGGCCGCGTCCGACGCCAGGAACAGCACCACGTCGGCAATATCCTCCGGCTCGGCGATGCGCCCGATACATGTGCGGAGCCTTGGTAGAGGTTAACGGCGGAAAGCCCGTATCGTGAT
>JANQIT010000020.1 GCA_028282025.1 Hwanghaeella sp.
GCAGAACGATCTCAACGTGTTGTCCCAGGTCGCCGGGATCTACCGCAGCGGCGGCAAGGCGATCCGTGTCGTCGGGCACGCCAGCAGGGCCACCGGGACCAGCCAGCAGCAGCGGCAGGACCTTGTGAACTACAAGGCGTCGCTGGACCGCGCGACATCGGCTGCTGCGGCCCTACTGCGGATCGGCGTTCCGCAGGACAATATCGAGGTCGCCGCCGTCGGCGCGCGAGAGCCGCGCTTTTCCGAGGACACCGCCGCCGGGGTCTCCGGCAATCAGCGGGTGGAAGTGTTTATTCAATACTGATCCGGCGGCCGGCTCACGGCCCCGGACGATCCGTTGCAGCAGGCCGAACTCAGCGTTAGACCTGAGGGCGCGGGTCGTTTAAAAGGCCAGTCCAAACCCCGTGACTGATCGACCGGTTTCCGGCTTCATGATTGACGACTTTCACCGTATCAAGCGCCTGCCGCCCTATATTTTCGCCGAGGTGAACGCCTTGAAGGCGGAGGCCCGTGCACGCGGCGAGGATATTATCGATTTCGGCATGGGTAACCCGGACCTGCCGACGCCCGATCATATCGTCAGCAAGATGGTGGAAGCGGTCCAAGACCCCAAGACCCACCGCTACTCGACCAGCCGCGGTATCCCGGGCCTGCGCCGAGCGTTGTCGGCCTATTACGAGCGCCGGTTCAACGTAACCGTCGATCCCGACAAGGAGGCGATTGTCACTCTCGGCTCCAAGGAAGGTCTGGCCAATCTGGCGCAGGCGATTACCAGTCCGGGCGACATCGTTCTCGCGCCGAACCCGTGCTATCCGATCCATTCCTTCGGCTTCATTATCGCGGGCGGCGCGATTCGCCACCTGCCGGCGGGCAATGCCCAGGAAGACTTCCGCGAAGAGTTCATGAACGCGCTGCGGCGCGGCGTCGCTCATTCGATCCCCAAGCCGCTCGCGGTGATCCTGAATTTTCCGCAGAACCCGACGGCGCAATGTGTGGATCTGGATTTCTTCGAGGAAGTCGTCGATTTCTGCCGCCACCACGGGATCTATATTCTCTCCGATCTTGCTTATGCGGAGATCTATTTCGGCGATACGCCGCCGCCTTCGGTGCTTCAGGTTCCCGGGGCGCGGGATATCGCGGTTGAATTCACGTCGCTGTCCAAGACCTATTCCATGCCTGGCTGGCGCGTTGGGTTCGCGGCGGGGAACGAAAAGCTGATCGCGGCCTTGGCGCGGATCAAATCCTATGTCGATTACGGCGCTTTTACCCCGATCCAGGTTGCGGCGACGGCGGCTCTAAACGGCCCGCAGGATTGCGTCGACGATATCCGGGCGGTCTATAAGGAACGCCGGGACGTCTTGATCGACGGGCTGAAGCGGGCGGGCTGGGACGTGCCGGCGCCCGAAGCGACGATGTTCGTGTGGGCGCCGCTGCCCAGGAAGTTCAGCAATGTGGGTAGCCTGGCCTTTTCAAAGCAGTTGCTTGGCGAAGCGAAAGTGGCGGTTGCGCCCGGGGTCGGATTCGGGGAATACGGCGAAGGGCATGTCCGCATCGGGCTTGTTGAGAATCTACACCGTATCCGGCAGGCGACCCGCAGTATCCGGTCTTTTCTGGCCGACTGCGAACCGGTTGAGCCGGACACGGCGGCCTGAATTCGGCGACAGGGGATGGAATGACTGACGCGTTGAGAGTTGCGATTGCCGGGTTGGGAACGGTCGGGGGCGGACTGGTCCGGCTGCTGGAAGAGCATGACGGCCTGATCGCCGCGCGCGGGGGGCGGTCAATGCGGATTACCGCCGTCAGCGCACGCAACCGCAACCGGGACCGGGGTATCGACTTGTCGGCCTATGCCTGGTTCGACGATGCGGCTGCGATGGCCGGGGCGGCGGAAGCCGACGTCTTCGTCGAACTGATCGGCGGCAGCGACGGTGTCGCGAAGGACGCGTGCGAGGCCGCGCTGAAGTCCGGCAAGCACGTTGTCACGGCGAACAAGGCGCTGATTGCGCATCACGGTCTGGCGCTTGCGGCGCTGGCGGAGGAGAACGGCGTAATCCTGGCCTATGAGGCGGCGGTCGCGGGCGGCATTCCGGTTATCAAGGCGATCCGCGAAGGGCTTGCCGGCAACCGGATTTCGGCCCTGCACGGTATCCTGAACGGCACCTGCAACTATATCCTGACGGCGATGCGCGAAACCGGCCGGGCTTTCGGCGATGTTTTGCAGGAAGCGCAGGATCTGGGATATGCGGAAGCCGATCCCAGCTTCGATGTGGACGGTATCGACGCGGCGCACAAGCTCGCCATTCTGACCAGCCTGGCTTTCGGTGTGGAGATTCGGTTCGACGATGTCGCGGTCGAAGGCATCCGAGCCATCAGCCCGGCCGACATCGATTATGCCGAAGAGATTGGATACAGGATCAAGCTGTTGGGGATTGCCGAACGCACCGCGGAAGGGGTCTTTCAGCGGGTGCATCCGGTGATGGTCCCGACCAGCGCGCCGATTGCGTCGGTTGAGGGGGTGTTCAACGCCATCGTCACGCAAGGCGACTTCGTGGACACCACGGTTCTGGAAGGCCGCGGCGCGGGAGACGGCCCGACCGCTTCGGCCGTTGCCGCCGATCTGATCGATATCGCGGCGGGGCGCGGTGGACCGGCCTTCGGTGTGCCGGCGGCCGACCTTCAGGCGGTGCCGACCCTGTCCCTCGACCGGCATGTCGGACCCTTCTATGTGCGTTTGGTGGTGATCGACGAACCGGGTGTGATGGCGGATGTCACGGCCATTCTGCGCGATGAGCGCATTTCGCTGGAGAATGTAATTCAACGGGGACGGGACCCGGGCGCGCCGGTGACCGTTGTGCTGACGACTCACGAGACCGGCGAAGCTGCGATGCAGGCGGCGCTGCGGAAGATTGAGGAAATGGATGTCGTGGTGGAGCCGCCGCACTTCATTCGGATGGAGAGGTTTCAGAGTTAATGCTCTGATTTACATAAGTTTTTAAAAAACAATTATTCAAGAAAAAGGAAAACAGCATATGCCCGAGACACAATCCGACCGTAATCTGGCCCTCGAAGCAGCGCGTGTGGCGGAGGCCGCCGCCCTGGCCGCATCCCGCTGGATGGGACGTGGCGATGAAAAGGCGGCGGATCAGGCCGCGGTGGATGCCATGCGCACCGCGCTGAACGCCCTGGATATCGACGGCACCGTCGTGATCGGCGAGGGAGAGCGCGACGAGGCCCCGATGCTGTATATCGGCGAAGAGGTCGGAACAGGTAACGGGCCGAAGATCGACATCGCCCTGGACCCGCTGGAAGGCACGACGATCACGGCCAAGGGCGGCACCAACGCCATGGCGGTGCTGGCGATGGCGGAAGGCGGCAATTTCCTGCATGCGCCGGATGTCTATATGGACAAAATCGCGGTCGGCGGCGGCCTGCCGTCGCAGATCGTCGATCTGGACAGGTCGCCGGTCGATAACCTGAAAGCGGTTGCCGAGGCCAAGGGTAAGAAGATCGAGGATGTGCTGGTCTGTATCCTGGACCGTCCGCGCCATGCCGATTTGATCAAGGCTGTGCGCGAGTCCGGCGCGCGTATCCAATTGATCGGCGACGGTGATGTCTCCGGGGTCATGGCGACCTCCGACCCGGAAAGCGGTATCGACGTTTACATGGGCAGTGGCGGCGCGCCGGAAGGTGTACTCGCCTGCGCGGCCCTGCGCTGCATCGGCGGACAGTTCCAGGGCCGGCTGCTGTTCCGCAATGACGACGAGAAGGAGCGTGCGCACCGGGTCGGCATTACCGATCTTGACCGCAAATACGACCTGATGGACCTCGCCAAGGGGGATGTCATGTTCGCGGCCACCGGCGTGACGGACGGTCCG
Source organism: Hwanghaeella sp. (assembly GCA_028282025.1). Taxonomy (GTDB): domain Bacteria; phylum Pseudomonadota; class Alphaproteobacteria; order UBA8366; family Aestuariispiraceae; genus Hwanghaeella. The sequence continues at coordinate 3,876 of JANQIT010000020.1, forward strand.
CTGCTGCGCGGGGTGCGGATTTTCGCCAATGGTGCGAACACCCATTCCATCGTCATGCGGTCCAAGACCGGCATCTCTGCTGCCTACGTCTCAGGTCTCGCCGCTTCCATTTCCGCCAATACCGGTCAACCGGTCCGACAGGTCGAACAGGAACTCAGGCAGAACCTGCCCAAGCCCTGAGATGGCTTTCCCCGAGGTCTGTGGTGCCTCCTCCTGGCCTGGGACCTTCAAGTCGTCTCACTATCATTCCAGGCCGTGAGAGACGGGTGGTTTCCTCTGATTTGTCGGTCTTCCTACCAGACTTGCGAGGGTCAGTTTTTTGGGGCAACCAGCAACGATTCCGCGTCGGATCATCGAAGAAAAAGGTTGCATTGAAAGGGCGAAGCTCTATCTAAGAGGCTGTGGCAAGCAGTTTTGAAAGTAGAATCCAGTTCCAGCAAATCTTTTGGTTTAGTATCATCGGCATTTGTGCCTTGATGATCGGTTTCTATCTGGCTTCCAACATCTTTACCCTGGCCTTCGCCCTGATCGGCATCGCATGGCTCTTTTTGCTGCCTTACCATGCAAACCTTGCGGCTTGGCTGTCGTTGACCACCTATACTTCCGCCCTGATCCTCCCCTACTTCCC
>JANQIT010000072.1 GCA_028282025.1 Hwanghaeella sp.
TGTGGTATTCATACTCAGGTTCATTTTCAGACCGTATCGGTGAAGAAACTCGATCCAACAAGAATGCCTTCTCAAATCGACGTCGATTGATGTGCTCGCCCGATTGCACGACCGATCGTTGACGTGCTTGCTCCTTTGGGATGTGGCGCATTCGACCGGTCCCGTCGAGGAAGTAGTCCAGATTGTCCGACGCGCTGGACAACCCAACTGCCCTTCCCGCATGTGAAGCACCGCGAAGGATGCCATGTGCCGCAGCACCTGCGGCTTGTTCGGCAGCACGCCTAAAGGCCCAAATGGTAGGGTTCTTCCAAGTGCTCGATGGTAGTCGGTATGACATGTTCCGGTTCCTGTATCTCTGTGCCGCCCAAGTTTCTGGACCGGGATCGCTGGCTCGGTCGCGTCAAAGGGCGGCATGTGTTATCTAAAGAAAGATAGTATAATTGATCGAATCTTCGATTTTAACGTAACGCATAACACTTTTCTTGCGTATTTTGTTTAACGCTCCGGTGTGGCTGTGTTTTCTATCTTCATGACAGGTTCGGTCTGATCCAGGATTGCCGTCAACTGCAGTGTGGACAGCGCTGTTTCCCACTCCCCCAAGATCTTAAACACTTGGTTCGATGTTTGTCTCCTCGGGTCCACCAAGCCCTCAAGCAGCGAAGCGGTACGGCAAACAATTTCCAGACCGCCACCGTGACGTTACCTCGGGTTCGATGAAAGTCCCCGGGGCTCTACCATGCCTTCACGCAACTGCCTGGGTCGTCGCCAACAAGCGATTGGTCCGGTGTTACAAGGCGTCATTACTGCAATCGTGCGGATGCTGACGGTGCAAGTTACCCGGCATGGTTAGGTCGCTGCAAAGGTCCTGCATCCTAGACAAAGTCGCATTATCATGAAATACTATTATTGATAGTATATTGGGTATCTAGAGTCTTCTGGCGTCGTTCTCGGATCGGGGAGCTGGTTGAGGCTTTGTGATACGCGGCATCCGCAGATTTCGGCGACGGCTCCAGGAGACATCGGCTCACAGGGACACGTATCCGGAGAGATCGCCATGTCAGAAGAAACCATCGTCAATTTCGAAGCAGTCGTTAAGCCACAGGATGCAGAAACGCCGGAGGCCGCCGAGGCCCGGTCGATTTTCGGTGCGGCCGCCGTTCCGGCCGTCGGAAATCTGGACCGCTATCGCGCGGACAAAGAGTCCAGCATTCTGGCCGCTCGAAAACTCGCCAACAACGGGGTGACGATCAACGATATCGGTGAGTTCAGCATCTCCGCCTCCTGCCCGGCGGGCAAGTTCGAGGCGCTGTTCGGCACCAAGCTGACGGAGCAAAAACTTGAAGGAGGAGACCTGCTGCCCGAAGGCTACCGTTTTCTCGCGGCCGGGCCGGATGCGCCTTGGAGCATGCCCCGGGTCGACGGGCTCGATAGTCTGCTCCTGAACGCCTATACCCAGGCCGATCCCCTCTTCTTTGCCGGCGAACGGCCCATTCCGCCGCGCTGGACCGACAAGTTCCGGCTGCGGGTTCCGGTCGACGTCGCACAGATCATGCGGGCTTCCAGCGTCCATCGCCTGGGTATCACCGGCAAGGGCGTGCGTGTGGCCATGCCGGACAGCGGCTTCTACCACCATCCCTATTTTCAGCAGCAGGGATACAATTTCCTGTCCGTGACGGCGCCGGATGTGCTCGACCACACCTCGGACGCCTCCGGTCACGGCACCGGGGAAGCCGCCAACCTTTTCGCGACGGCGCCAGGGATCAATTTCATCGGTGTGAAGATGGGCAATCCGACACTCGCCTTTAAGACCGCGGTTGCGTTACGGCCCCAGGTTATGACGAACAGTTGGGGATATCATCTCGACCTTCCGAACACATCGATGCCGAACTGGCTCAAGCCGCTTCATCTGGCCATCCTGGATGCGGTCGCTCAGGGTATCGTGGTCTGCTTCTCCGCTGGCAACGGTCACCTGGCTTTCCCGGCCTGCATGCCGGAGGTCATTGCCGTGGGCGGCGTGCATGTCGATCAGAAACTGGTCTATGAAGCGAGTAATTATGCCAGCAGTTTCCGTTCGACCTGGTTCCCGGGGCGTAAGGTTCCGGATGCCTGCGGCCTTGTCGGTATGCAGACAAAAGCGGATTACATTATTCTTCCGGTGCAGAAGGGCGCGCAGTTGGAAAAGAACGGGGGTTGGGGCGCCTTCAGCGGGACCTCCGCGGCAAGCCCGATGGTGGCCGGGGTTTGCGCCCTGCTCTGCGAAGCGGACCCAAGCTTGAAACCCGACGAGATCAAGACGCTTTTGCAGTACACTGCGAAAGACATTACCAAGGGTCATAGCCGGTACGACCCGGCGGGGCCGGGTCCGGATCTGGCCACGGGATTCGGTCTTGTGGACGCCGCGCGCGCCATCGAGGCGATACTCTAACGGCGCGCTACGGAAGGATTCCTTGCGGGAGATGACGGAACAGGATCGGGTCGAGGTCGAGATTTTGTTGAAGCCGGCCGGCGGGGAAATGCCTGCCCATGTCGGCGCAATCTCGACCCAAAGGCCCGATCCCGGGAATGTCGAGCGCTGCCGGCGCTGGTTCGCCGCCAAGGGCCTCGATGCGTACGCCACCGACTTCAGTGTGGTGTGTTCCGGTCCAAAGACGCTGATCGAAGAGGTTTTCGGGGTTAAGCTCACCGCGACCGATGGCCGGCCCGGGACGCCGCCGTTCTGGGCCGAGCCCGGCATCGCGCCCCCTGCGGATCTTGCCGAGTTGATCGAGAGCGTAGCCCTGCCGGGCCGCCCCGATTTTTTTCCCTAAAGAGCTTAACCTTTACCTGGAATCAACCGACATCGCTTTGCCGGTCGGCCGGAGAGCGTCGCCGACCCCGCCGCATCGCCTGCAAGCCGCCCGCCCTTGATGATCGGTTCCTCCATAAAGCTGCACTCATCTTAGCTAAGGTGAATTTTTAGTCTCGGTCGGTGTCGTTTCGGCAAATGTTGGGTGCGGTAAGGAAGCCCGTGTTCTTGCGTTGGCGCCGCCGCCGGCGATACGCCGTCGGTTCCGTGGTTTCAGCCTCTCATATTCCAGGACGCGCCGGCTACAGCCCGCCGGCAACAGGCCCGCTAGGTTGAAATGCCAGGACGCCGGGCCCGATGGGGTGGGATTCCGCATGACGCGGAGCGACCACAGATCTTGGATCTTTACCGATTGTTTACGGACCTGGCACACAATTCGCCGCGTATGGACGGGGCCGATACAGCTTTACCGCGAGCGAGGCAAGATTGGGTGACCCAGGACTATAAGATCATACAGGACACGTTGGACTTTCTGACGCGTCGAAGAGAGCAGAAGGACGGCGGCGATTTCTTCGTCGATCTGGTCGCTCACCTGGCTGATGTCCTGGATCTTCCATACGCCTTTGTCGAGAAGGCCGCCGACGACCGTGAAGGATCGGTTGAGACCATCGCCGTTTTCGCAAATGGCGAAATCTTACAGAACTTCTCCTACGATTTGGTCGGAACCCCCTGCGCCCACGTATTTGGCGGTTCCTACCGTTGTTTCGCGCACCGTCTCCAGGCGCAGTTTCCGGAAGACGAAATGCTGGTGGACATGGCTGCGGAAAGCTATGCCGGCGTGCCGCTTTGGTCCCGCAGCCGGGAGCCGCTTGGCCTGATTGCGGTGTTGGATACCAAGGCGCGAACGGACGTGGTCTTGCTGGAAACAGTCTTGAAACTGGTTGAGATCGTCGCCTCGGCGGAACTTGAACAACGGATGATGTCCAAGGAACTCGAGCGCGTGGACCGCCGCTTCCAGGACTTGGCGGAAGCCAGTTCGGACTGGTTCTGGGAGTCGGACGCGGAGTCTCGCTTCATGTGGTTCTCGCCAAACTTCAAACAGCATACAGGTCTGGACCCCAGTCAGTATCTCGGCGAATCCCGGACCGCGATTGCGACGCCGGAAGGAGGCGCCGAAGAGTGGAGCCGCCATGTCGAGATCGTGGAGGCGCACAAGCCGTTCAAGAACTATGTCGTCAAGCTGGACCGTCCGGATGACGAAGTCTGGATTCGGGCGTCCGGTGTGCCCGTATTCGACAATGACGGAGCCTTCGCCGGCTACCGCGGCACCGGGACGAACATTACCCGCGAGGTGATGGATCGGCGACGTCACGAGCGGGAGCTTCGCAGCGCGAAGGAAGAGGCGGAATATCTAAACCGGGCGAAGTCGAGTTTCCTGGCGAATATGAGCCATGACCTGCGAACGCCCTTGAACGCTATCGTCGGCATGGCGCAAATGATCGAAATGCGGGCCTTTGGCGAGTTGGGTAGCCCGAAATACGAGGAGTATGCGCGCGATATAGCGCTCAGCGGCAGTTATCTTGTCGACCTCGTTAACGATATCCTCGACATGTCACGCATTGAGGCGGGTAAAACCACATTGACCCCCAGCCAGTTCATCGTGCGCGATGTGGTGGACGAAGCGCTGGCGATCGTGGCCCCGGCGGCGACCGAAGGGTGTTCCGCAATCGTGACGCAGATCGAAGAGGATCTGCCGCAACTCAACCTGGATAAAAAGGCGCTGCGTCAGATCCTGGTGAACCTGCTTTCCAACGCGGTCAAATTCACACCCGCAAACGGAACGGTCGAACTGTCCGTCGTGCGGGACGGGGAGGGCGGCGTTCGGCTTTCCATCGCCGACACCGGCTGCGGTATGCCGAAGGAAATGGTCCGCCGCATCGGCGAGCCGTTCCTGATCGGCAGCAGCGAATACGGCCGGAAGGAAAGCAATCAGGGAAGCGGGTTGGGCCTGTCCATCGTCAAGGGGCTGTCGCGCGCGCTCGACGTCGAATTCTCAGTGGAGAGCGAGGTCGGAAAGGGGACGCGCGCCACACTTCTGGTCGGTCAGACTTCATCCTGACCGGGGGACCCCGCCCACGCCATCGCGCGAACGTCTTCGGGTGTCTTGCCGGCCTCGCGCAGGGATTGGATCGTCAGGGACCGGTCACGCTTGGACAGGCGGTTCCCGGTTTCGTCCGCGATTAATGCATGATGATGGTATTTGGGTGCGGGAAGGGCGAAGAGCGCTTGCAGAATCCGATGTATATGGGTTGAGGGTAGAAGCTCTTCACCGCGGGTCACCAAGGTTACATGTTGCAGGGCGTCGTCGATGGTGACCGAAAGGTGGTAGCTTGTGGGGGTTTCCTTGCGCGCAAGAACCACGTCCCCGCACAGCGCGCCGTCGACAGCCACGACGCCTGCTTTCTCGTCCTCGAAACTCAAGGGGCCGGTCATCATTATCGCCCGGTCCATATGCAGACGCAGGGCGTGGGGTTCGCCGGCATCCAGACGTTGCTTGACCTCTCGCCAATCCAAATTCGTGCAGATGCCGGGATAGAGCGGCCCGTCCGGGCCATGAGGCGGGCCGTGCGGAGCGCTTTGCGCGGCGGCGATTTCGGCCTGAATGTCCTTTCGTGTACAAAAGCAGGGATAGAGCAGGCCGCCTTCCTCCAGCACATGGATGAATTCGTCATAGAGATCGAAACGGTCGGACTGGTGCACCACCTCGCCGTCCCAATCGAGACCCAGCCATTCCAGGTCGCGCAAAATTGCGTCCGTATGTTCCGGGCGGCACCGCGTTGTGTCGATATCCTCGATCCGCAACAGGAACCGGCCACCGGCCTGCCGGGCCCTGTGATGTGCGAGCAGTGCCGAATAGGCGTGACCCAGATGCAGCAGGCCCGTCGGGCTCGGTGCGAAGCGCGTCGTCAGCGGCGGCTTCGGGATCAGGGAGTCGAGATCGTAGTCCACGTTCGATATCCATGGCAGGCGGAAACCGCTAACGGTTCCAACAAATACAAGGCTGGCGTAACCGGACCGCAGGACGTAAGTCAAATGCTTCGACGGGAAAGCGGCGCGAAGTATGGACAAACCGATACTGATTCAAGGCTTGAACGAGGTCGCCGCCGCGGACCCGGAGGTAGCGGCGGCGCTGGATCTGGTCGGTTATCCGGAACCGCGCACCGCGCCCGGCGGCTTCCCGGCGCTGCTGTCGATCATCGTCAATCAGCAGATATCTAAAGAGGCCGCGCGGGCCATTCTGGGCAGGCTGGAGGATCTGATGCCGGGGACCACCCCCGCCGGTTTCCTGGCCCAACCGGACGAAGCGCTCCAGGCGGCGGGATTGTCGCGGCCGAAGATCCGCTACGGCCGCGGGATCGCCGAAGCGCTTGTCGAGGGGCATGTCCGTCCCGAGGAGTTCCCGGATATGGAGGATGCAGCGGTTATCGACGCGCTGACCGGGCTGAAGGGCATCGGGCTGTGGAGCGCTGAGATATACTGCATGTTCTCGCTTGGACGCCGCGACCTTTTTCCCGGCGAAGATATCGCGTTGCAGGAAGCGATGCGGCGTTTGAAGGGATTGGAGGCGCGGCCCAAACCGAAAGAGGCGCGCGCCCTGGCCGCGGCTTGGACGCCTTGGCGCAGCGCGATGGCGGTCTTTCTATGGCACTATTATCGAGGAGCGCCGGCATAGAGTCCGGCCATAGCAACGAGAGGGCGCGCGGCACATGTTGATGGATCTGGAAGGGCCGGAACTGGAGGCGGCGTCCGGCGGTGCGCCGCGTCATCTGGTGGTCTTGCTGCACGGTCTGGGGGCGGACGGGAACGACTTGATCGCCCTTGCCCCACATTTGGCGCACGCCTTGCCGGAGGCGCATTTTATCTCTCCGAACGCCCCCTTCCCCTGCGACATGGCCCCGTATGGCCGGCAGTGGTTTTCGCTGCAGGACCGGGACCCGCACGTCATGCTGTCCGGGCTGCGCATGGCGGCCCCGGTGCTGGATGCGTTTCTCGACAAGCAGATGGCGCGTTTTGCTTTGCCGCCGGCGGCTGTCGCCCTGGTGGGCTTCAGTCAGGGGACGATGATGAGCCTCTATGTCGCCCCCCGCAGGACGTCCGCGCTAGCCGCCGTTGTCGGGTTTTCCGGCGCGATGCTTGGCGGGGACGCGCTTGCCACCGAAGCGCGCAGCAAACCCCCGGTGTTGCTGGTCCACGGCGATGCGGACCCGGTCGTTCCGGTGCAGGCGACACCGGCCGCCGGCGGCGCTTTGCAGGAGGTCGGCTTTTCCGTTGAGACCCTGATTTGCCCCGGCGTGGAACACACAATCGATCCGGCCGGTCTGACGCGGGCGCTCGAATTTTTGCCGAAGCACCTCGTTTAACGCGGTCCGCCCCTGTATCGGCTTGGCCGGGACCGCCTCACCTCTGTTCCGGACAAGCGCCGATACTCGTGATTTCCGCTTTTCTATGCAAAACGGCTATCATTGTTACGGGACAGTGATATTTTATTCGGTACGCGTTGGGCCATGTTGTCCCGCTAAAACGAATCCGTGTAGGTTGCACCCAACCTTGGCAAGGGCGGCCCCGCTTTAAAACGGGAGTGTCAGTGCGGTGTATAGCGCCTTAAACGAATGTCCGGCTTTGGTCCTGAATGCGGATTTCAGACCGCTCAGCTACTTTCCTTTGTCGATATGGGGCTGGCAGGATGCCGTGAAGGCCGTCATCTGCGACAGGGTGTCCGTGCTTTCCGAATATGACACGGAAGTGCACAGTCCTAGTTTCACGATGCAACTGCCCAGCGTTATCGCGCTCAGGGATTACATAAAGCCGGCCCGCAGGCCGGCTTTTACGCGTTTCAACGTGTTTTTGCGCGACAAGCTCGACTGTCAGTATTGCGGGAACAGTTTTCCGGCCCAGGATCTGACGTTCGATCATGTGGTGCCGCGCAGCCAGGGCGGGAAAACGACGTGGGAGAACGTGGTCACCGCCTGTTCGCCCTGCAATCTGAGGAAGGGCGGCCGGACGCCGGGCCAAGCGCATATGCCGTTGCGCCGGACGCCCCGGCAGCCCTCCACCTTCCTGCTGCAGGAAAACGGGCGGTCGTTTCCGCCGAACTTCCTGCATGAAAGCTGGAACGACTATCTTTATTGGGATACCGAACTGGAACGGTAATCGGCATTCCCGTCTCTGCGGTCCGCTTCGCGCCTCAACCGCTTCTCTGCTTCCCGGATCGCGAAACATCGCATGGCGCGCGCGTCACGGGCCGGAAAGAACGCAATCGCGCGCCGCCAGTTCAGGACAGCCTCGCAGATAGCAGGGCGCGCCGGCCATTCTTCGACGATTTTGTCACAGCTTTGCGTAAGCAGCAGGCGGACCCTTTCGGCATCGGGTTCCAGATTGTCGGCGGCGAGGTCCGCCAATGCGGCCAGGAGCGCCTTGATCAGGGCGGCGTCGCCGTCCATCGACGGGCGCAGCATCAGAAGCGCCTTTTCGAAGGACGCGGTAGACATGCCGACTGCACCTCCGAGCTATTGCAACGAAGGTTCTTGGTGTCACGATTCGAGCTGGCTGAACACCGTTTCAGATGCGCTCGGAGAGCCAGATGGCCAGTTTGGAGGCGCGTTTCACGGCCTGGGTCAGCACCGGATATCCGGGTGCCTGCTCCGCGCCTTCCGCATAGCCGATGTCGCGGTGTTCCTGTTCTTCCGCGCGGAACTGCTCAATGATGGCTTTGAGGTCCGCCTCGTCGTCGCCAAGACTGTCGGCTTGGGCGGCATAATGCTCGTCGATCACCTCTTCGACGGCGACCGTGCAGGCCATCGCCGCCTTCTCGCCGAGCAGGGCGGTTCCCGCCCCCAGCGCATATCCGGCGGCATGCCACAGGGGGGTCAGCACGGTCGGCCTGACACGGCGCTCCGACAGCATGGTGTTGAATGTATCCAGATGATGCTGTTCCTGCTCCGCCATGTGGCGGATCAGGGGGGCGGACTCGGTATCCTTCAGAACGGCGATTTGTCCGGCATAGATCCTCGCCGCGCCGTATTCGCCGGCCTGATCCACGCGGATCATCCGCGCGACGGCCGGCTTGGCGCGTGGGTCGCCGGGCAGCCGGCGCGGGCGCTTCGCCCGGTCCGCAGGGGTCTTTTTCTCCGTCTCTGCGCTCATGCCTGTTTTTCCTGTTTCGCCTGCGCCACGGCCTGGCGGACCAGAAGAAAGATCGCCGCCGACGCCGCCAACGCCAAAAGCATATTGTATCCCGCCATGGAGATCCCGAACAGCGACCATGCCACTTCGTCGCAGCGGATGACCGGTGCATTCATGATGGCGTCGCGCAGTGCATTGATGTCCAGGTCGTTTAACGCCCCGCTGGTGCAGGAGGACGGGCCTTCCCACCATGCCGCCTCTACACCGACATGGTAAAACGCGACGGCGGCGCCGGCCAGCACCACAAGGCCGGCCAGGGTGACCGTGCCGGCCAGGATGGCCGGACGCCGGCGCGAATAGAAGGCGACACCCGCCACACCCAAGGCCACCCACCAGGCCAGCCGTTGATACTGGCACAGCGCACAGGGGAGAATTCCCAGCACATGTTCGAAGAAATAGGCTGTTCCCAACACGCCGCCGCTGAACAGCATGATCAGCAGGGGGGCGTTCTTCAGTGTAAAAGCGTGTTGCACGGGTCGTAATCCGGTGATCCTGGGCGCGAGCCTACAATAACCATTTAAGCACGACAAAGCCGCCCACCAAGAGCACGAAGAACAGAGTCGTCATCAGGCCGAACCGTTCCTCGATCAACGTGCGCACCGGACCGCCGAACTTCCACAGGATCGCGGAAACGGCGAAAAAACGCGCGCCGCGGCTGACGATGGAAGCCAGTACGAAAACGACAAGGTCCAGTTCCATCGCGCCTGATGCGATGGTTACGACCTTGAAGGGCAGGGGCGTCAAACCGCCGCCGATCACGATCAGCCAGCCGTACTCCGCAAAGGACTCGCGCGCGACGTCCAGCGCCGTTTCGTGGCCATAGAAGGAAACGATCGGTTTCCCAATCGTTTCGAACAGGCCAAAGCCGATAAGGTAGCCGCCCACGCCGCCCAGAACGCTGGCCACCGTGCAGATCGCCGCGATGCGCAGAAAGCGTTCGCGCTTTGCCAGCACCATGGGGATAAGCATGACATCCGGCGGGATGGGGAAAATCACGCTTTCGATGAAAGACACGAAGGCAAGCCACCGCTCCGCAAAGCGGTGCGCGGCTAAATCCATCGTCCAATCGTAAAGCCGGCGAAGCGGCGAGAAAATTACACCAAGCATAGAACCCCGGACCCGGTCTGACATGCATGCCGTTCCAGGCCAGGGGGCCTTGCAAACCGGCGCAGACTATCTAGCGCTTGCGGTTTGTATTTACCAGTGTTTAACGGCCCAACCAGGGCCGACGGTTCATCCGTCCCGTATGCTTTATCGTGGCTTGTAAACCTGCTTGACGGTGCGTTCCCCGTCTTCGTTCTCATACGGCATCAGCGTGCCGATGAGTGCATAGATGCCCGAATTCGCATCGCCCTTATCCAAAGGGATGACTGCGAGACCGGCCACAAGTACGAGCCACAAAGCGAGACCGATGCCGATGCCGATTGCGGCGGGACGCCCGATAAGGCGGCGTCTGCCCAGGGCAATAGCCATAACGATACCTCTTAATCTTAGGATGTACTAACTCTCTTGTCCGCCGATGTGGGGATCGCGCAGCGGGTGGACAATGTCTGCGGAGTTCGTTTCGGATCAATCTGTTGTGAACGGTGCATGGGTTGTCGGTATGGTGGTGTTGCATGGCGTTGCGAGGGCCGGTTCCGGCTTTTAACCCAGCCCCGGTCCACGCGAAGAACGCCGGACTTTGACCTGTCGCAAGCCGGTGTCTGAGTTCGATGTCGCGGGTCTCGATCTCATGATGAATTACAAGAAAGCAGGATTGTGGTTTTCCCGGCAACATCCTTGCCCCCTTGAGGCGATTCCTGTACGTAACCAGCTACTTAGATACCGGCGTCGGCGGTGGGCAGGTCTTTCGGGGGCGGATAACCGGTATCGTGCTGCGCTGAAAAGAACACCGGAGAGGATCGAAAGGGATGGCTCGGAACAAGATCGCGCTGATTGGCGCTGGAAATATCGGCGGCACGCTCGCGTTGCTGGCCGGTTTGAAAGAACTGGGAGATGTTGTCCTTTTCGACATTGTTGACGGCGTGCCGCAAGGCAAGGCGCTGGACATCGCCGAAGCGTCTCCGGTCGAAGGGTTCGACGCATCCGTAGCCGGTGCGAAGAGCTACAGCGCCATCAAGGGCGCGGACGTGATCATCGTGACGGCGGGCGTTGCAAGAAAGCCGGGGATGAGCCGTGACGACTTGATCGGCATCAACACGAACGTCATGAAATCGGTCGGTGAGGGTATCAAGAAGAACGCGCCCAACGCGTTCGTCATTTGCATTACCAACCCGCTGGACGTCATGGTCGGGGTGCTGCAGAAAGCGTCGGGCCTGCCCACCAACAAAGTTGTTGGAATGGCGGGAGTCCTAGACTCGGCGCGGTTCCGCTATTTCCTGGCGGAAGAATTCGATGTCTCGGTAGAAGATGTGTCGGCCTTCGTGTTGGGCGGCCATGGCGATACCATGGTGCCGTTGATCCGGTATTCGACGGTGGCCGGTATTCCGGTTCCGGACCTTCTCAAGATGGGGTGGTCGACCAAGAAGCGGATCGCGGATATCATTCAGCGCACCCGCGATGGCGGGGCGGAGATTGTCGGCCTGTTGAAAACGGGGTCGGCGTTCTACGCACCGGCATCCTCCGCAATCGTGATGGCGGAATCCTATCTGAAGGATAAGCGCCGCCTGTTGCCGGCGGCGGCCTACTGCAACGGCCAGTACGGCGTGCGGAACCTGTATGTGGGCGTGCCTTGCATCATCGGTGCGAACGGCGTCGAAAAGATCGTCGAGATTTCGTTGAACGCGGCTGAGAAGAAGATGCTGCAGAAATCCATCGATGCGGTGCAGGTCCTGAATAAGGTTGTCGCCGATATGGAGAAGCAGGGCGACAAACCCGCGGCGAAAGCCGCGCCCGCCAAGAAAGCGGCATCGAAAAAGGGCGCAACGAAGAAGGCTGGCGGCAAGAAAGCGGCGGCGAAGAAGGCGGGCGGCAAGAAGGCCGGCGCCAAGAAAGCTACTGCCAAAAAAGCCGCTGCCAAAAAAGCCGCTGCCAAAAAAGCCGCTGCAAAGAAGGGGACCGCCAAGAAGGCGGCCGCCAAAAAGGGCGTAGCGAAGAAGGCCGCGGCTAAGAAGGCTCCTGCAAAGAAAGCCGCTGCTAAGAAGTCCGCCGCGAAGAAAGCCCCCGCCAAGAAAGCGGCGGCTAAAAAGGCGGTCGCCAAAAAGGGCACAGCGAAAAAGGCGGCGGCCAAGAAAGCTGTTGCGAAAGTGGCCCCGGCGGCGACGCCGTCGGGCCCGACGCCTGCCGGAAGCACGCCGGACGGCAAATAGTATATAGCCTATAACAGGCAGTACGAGCGGGCCGCGCCTCCAATGGGGATGCGGCCCGTTCTCGTTTTGGGGGCGGTGCGATGTACCGCGAGAATATAAATATCAAGCAATAGGAATGACGCTGTGAGTCCGGAGGAGTTGCTCAAGGACGCCAAGCAGGCCCTCTCACAGGGGGATGGTACGCAAGCCGTCTCCGCCTTGAACGCGCTGTTGAGCAGCGAGCCCAGGCATCCGGAGGCCTTGTATCTGCTCGCCCTCTGCGCTGATCTTGCCGGCAGGAAGGGTGAGGCGGAGAGCTTGCTGGAGGCCGCGTTCGAGGCCGATCCTTGTTCCGTGCCAATCGCCTTTGCGCTTGGAACCTATCTCGCTGCGCGCGATCCCGGCCGGGCCATGACGCTCTTCCAGGCGGCGGTCGCGGCGCAACCGGACTTTGCGCCCGCCCTGACGGCCATGGGCAATCAGTGCCGGGCCGCGGGGCGGTTGGGGGCGTCCCGCGACCATTATCGTGCGGCGCTAAGCGCGGACCCCGGTCTGGTGGAGGTCGAGACCAACCTGGGAGCGGTCCTGCACGATCAGTTTTCGCACCGCGAAGCCCTCGACCATCATGAACGGGCGTTGGCGG
>JANQIT010000098.1 GCA_028282025.1 Hwanghaeella sp.
CCGGGGAGCGCCATACAACACCTTGGCGAGGAACGAATACACAATCTGCCGCCCCACATCCTCCGGGGACGCGGTGTTCGGCGATTCTATTGCAACACTGCTCACGAAAAAAAAGTCCCACCCCTTTTTCGCCCATGCGCTACTCAACGGCGCCAGGCAGTTCTTATTGGTCGCAAGCCTACGCCGTAACGAAGGGTGCGTCCAGCGATAGCAAGATTATACACAACTAATTGCGGCGAAATATCTCAATCTTTTCCGGGTCTTTTGTTGCTTTTGCAAATCATTCTCAAATTATTTTGCACTAATTTGCACCGCCCGAAGGTACGTAGGCATCCTCCGTCTCCAAGATCTCGGCGGTCTCCAACGGCTCATCTTGCAGGTCGCCGTCCGGCGCCGCTTCAAGCTCCTCCATAGAAGCAGGTTCGGTCTCCTCGGCCTCGGCGACACCCTGCTCCTGGATGTCGCTCCCCGCAGGAATCTCTTCTTCCTCGATAGCGGCGGCGTCCGCCTCAGCAGCCTTGGCCGCCTCCTCCGCTTCATAGTCGACCATGCCGCGACCGACCTTGTAGACCGATTGCATTCCCGCCACGACCGTGGCCGCGTCCGTGAAATCCTCGCCATAGTCCAACAGGCCATCCAGATTGGCGAACACCGCATCCGTCCGCCAGAGCTTGCGCAGCGCCATGTTGCGGACCGCGTCGCTCACCTTGTCCGACATGAAAGGTGTGAAATCTGATTCGGCGTTCAGGTCGTCGACATCCGGGAGATCCGCGTCGGCTTCCGCCTGCTGTCCGGCTGCTACCGAGGGAGCCTCAACCACCGATTCGGTCGGCGTTTCCGCGGCTTCAGACGCCGCCGGTTCTTCCTGAACGACGTCTTCGATCTTCTCCGGCACGGAATCGCCGGGCAACGTGAACTTCATGCCGCGCGCGCCAGCGCGGGACTCCGCCTTGAGGCGCGACCAACGGCTCAGACGTGTCGGCGCGCCGCTCATTCACGCCACTTTCTGGCGGCGTAGAAGCGTTCCTCTACCGGATGAAGCACCTTGCCAAAGCGCATGGGCTCTTCCTTATAGTCCTTCCGCTTACGCTTCTTGAACGGCTCGTCGACATGGTGCGTATCGATGAATTTCTGCACCCAGGCAATCATCCCCTCCGGCATCGGAACGGCCTCGACGATATCCTCGCCCGTATCGAGATAGTCCTGGGCTTCATAGGGTGACGCGGTGGCGAAGACAGCGCTGACTTCCGGATCGTCCGGTTCTTCGGCAAGCCGCAGGACAACATAGATGGAGGGCCGCTCGTTCGAGAGATTGACCCGGTAGGCCTCTGTCTCCTTGCGGAAGAGTTCCAGTTCCAATGTCGCAATGTGATGCTGGTCCCAGCCGTCACCGGATGCAATTCGCACCCATTCCGAACTTTCTCCGGCGCCCGGGATAACGGCGACCGGCAGCCAGCGGTAATCCTGCCACGGATGATCGATCTTGCGGCGTTCCGCAACAATACCGACCGGCAACGAATCTTTGATCTGTGCTGTCGCTTCCGACAACGAGTTGCCCTCCCTACTTCGGCGACGCTCTCTTGTTCCGGTTCGGATCGTTCGCCCTCGCGGCGCATGAAAGACGAAGCGCCCGGTGCATACAATATCACAGAAAGTATGGCTTTGAGAATTTGGTGTTACCAATTCGTTTTCGGTAGACAAAAACAGAAAAGCGCACAAAATGCATGAAAATACAGTATCAATTTTAAGAGATTCGGTTTGGGAGATCTGGGAAACGCCTTTTGGGAAGCCGGACGGCTTCTGCTTTCCTTCGACTCGGCGTTGTTGGAAATTGTCGGCCTGTCCCTTCGCGTCACGCTGACGGCCGTCGTTCTGGCCTGTGCAATCGGCCTTCCGTTGGGCGCGTTGCTAGCCGTGACTCGCTTTCCGGGGCGGCTGGGCTTCATCCTGCTCACCAACACGCTGATGGGACTGCCGCCGGTGGTGGTCGGGTTGTTCCTGTATTTGCTGTTGTCCCGCTCCGGCCCGCTCGGACCGTTGGACCTGCTCTACACGCCCACAGCAATGATCCTGGCGCAAATGCTCCTGGTCATCCCAATTGTCACCGCCATGACCCGTCAGGTCGTCGCCGACATGCACACCGAATATGACGAGCAATTCCGTTCGATGGGCCTAACAGGGCTGCGGGCGGTGCCGTCCCTGCTGTGGGACGCCCGGTATTCGCTGATTACCGCCTCTCTGGCTGGTTTTGGCCGCGCGTCGGCGGAAGTCGGCGCCGTCCTGATCGTGGGAGGGAACATCAACCACGTCACCCGGGTGATGACGACGACCATCGCACTTGAAACCTCGCGCGGGAATCTCGCGCTGGCGCTGGGTCTCGGCCTGGTGCTGCTGATCATCGCGCTGACCGTCAATGCAGCGGTAATGAGCCTGCACAGCAGCGCCCGGCGGATGGCCTATGTTTGAAGGGATTGGATCGCTGCCCGGCACGATGAAGGTCAAGACGGCGGATCCCGGCCCAGGGCTTCTGCCGGCGCGTTTGCGGGATGTCGCCTATGAACGGCAAGGCGCGCCCCTGCTCCACGGTGTGAGTTTCGACCTGAACCCGGGTTCCCGGACGGTCGTCATGGGTCCCAACGGGGCCGGGAAGAGCCTGCTGTTACGCCTGCTGCAAGGGCTGATAACCCCCACCAGCGGGCAGATCGCCTGGAATCGCCCCCACACACAGGAGAGACAAGGGCGACCGCCCCCCTCGGCACCGCCCATCGCCCTGGTTCTGCAGCGCCCGGTGCTACTGCGCCGCTCGGTCGAGGCGAATCTGGCGCACGCCCTCTCCACGTACCGAGTGCCCCGCAGCCAAAGGACGGCGCGGGTCGAGACCTTGCTGAAGTTGTGCGGGCTGGCGGAAAGACGGCGGCAACCGGCGCGCTCGCTATCCGGCGGCGAGCAACAGCGTCTGGCCACAGTCCGGGCCCTGGCCGGCGACCCTGAACTGCTGCTGCTGGACGAACCGACCGCGAACCTGGACCCGCAGGCAACCCTGGCCATCGAAAGCTTGGTGGCCGAAGCGCAGGGCCGGGGTGCGAAAACAGTGCTGGTTACGCATGATATCGGTCAGGCGCGACGCCTGGCCGACGATGTGATCTTCATGGCCAATGGAAGGGTGACCGAGGTCAGCGATGCCGCGGACTTCTTTTCCGCGCCCGCTTCCGCCGAAGCGCGCGCCTATCTGAACGGACAACTGATCTTATGAACGGGAGAGACGGGATGCTCCATAAACGGAACGGCAAATCATTCATCGGCGCGGCGCGGCGCTTTTTCTTCCTTTCGCTGGCGGCGGTCAGCCTCGCCTTAGCGCCGCTTTCAGCCGTGCGGGCGGACGCCCCCTTCATCGTCGTCCAATCCACAACGTCGACACAGAATTCCGGCCTGTACGACTATCTTCTTCCACTCTTCACCGCTGAGACGGGGATCGAAGTCCGCGTTGTCGCCGTCGGCACCGGACAGGCCATCAAGAACGCCCGCAACGGCGATGCGGACGTCCTGCTGGTCCACGCAAAACCGGCCGAGGAGGCATTCGTCGCCGACGGCTTCGGCGCGCGGCGCTGGGACCTGATGTATAACGACTTCGTCCTGGTCGGACCGGCCGACGATCCGGCGGGGATCGCAGGCGAAAGGGATATCGTTGCCGCCCTGAAGAAACTCGCCGGCGGCGGCGCGGCCTTTGCCTCCCGCGGCGACGATTCCGGCACGCACAAGAAAGAGCTTTCCCTGTGGGCCGCCGCCGGTGTGGACGCCGCCGCCCAAAGCGGCGGCTGGTATCGCGAGACCGGGTCCGGCATGGGCGCAACCCTAAATACCGGGATCGGCATGGGCGCCTATGTGCTGACCGACCGGGCCACCTGGATCAAATTCGGCAACAAGGCGGGGTACCGGATCGTCGTGGAGGGCGATACCCGGCTTTTCAACCAGTACGGCATCGTCGAGGTTTCCGCCGAACGCCATCCGCATATCAAGGTTGCGGAGGCCCGGCGGTTCATCGACTGGATGATCTCCGCCAAGGGGCAGAAGGCCATCGGGGCCTACCGGGTCGACGGCAAGCAATTGTTTTTCCCGAATGCGGTGAAAAGCGGTAGTTGACCGCCTCCGCCGCCCGGCAAAACGAACGCGGCCCGCCGTGGCGCGACCGCGTTCGCCCCCTTCCCCGTCTTGTCCTTACGGGCGTTCGAACTGTTCTCGCGAGTGTGCGGCCAGCCCGAACGCCGCTCAACCCCAGACGTTCTGTGGTTTTAAATAGAAGTTTCCCGCGGCAGCGGCGGCGCGGTCGGGCGCGACGCAGACGGTCAAGGCGGGATTGGCCGCGCCGCAGCAAAACCGTCAGCCAGCTTGATTTGCGCGTCGGCGCGACCCACAGTCGGCGGATGAACGCGACAAAGGATAGCGGCGGCACACGGCGCACGGCGGACGGCAAGGCCGCTTCCGACCGCACACACCAGCCCCGAACCGGCGCAGCCGCCGGGGTCTCCGCCAGCGAGCCGGACTGGTCGCGGGAACGTCCGCACGCCTTATGGGATCCCAGCCGGCGCCTGCTGCGCGCCATCCGCGGTTACCAACGGGCAGAAACGCTGCCTCCGGGCTTGAGATGGGTCGCGCGGAAATACTGGGCTCTGCAGCATAGATTCTGGTCGGTTGTTACGGGCGCGGACATCCCCGTCGGCTGCAAGATCGGAGGGGGCCTGCTGTTGCCGCACCCAAATGGCGTCGTCCTCCATCCTGACAGCGTGATCGGGGTTAACTGCCTGCTGTTTCAGCAGGTCACGCTTGGAACCGACGCAAGCGGCAGCGCCCCCGTACTGGGCGGCCATGTGGACATCGGCGCCGGCGCCAAAATTCTGGGCCGCGTCACCGTCGGCGACCATGCGCGCATCGGCGCAAACGCAGTCGTTTTATCCGACATTCCGGAAGATGCGACGGCTGTCGGTATTCCGGCGCGCATCATCAAACCGATCACCGATTGAGATCTGAAACGGCAGCAGTCCATCGGCACGCTCCGATCCGGCTGCGGCCTTGGAAGGTCTACAAATCCATAGTTTGTCGACCGGTATAATCCGAAAGAGTGACCGAGACCATCTGGAATGGGATAACTTTCTCGCCGTGTTTTCGGCTTGGGGATATATCTCGGCCCGATTTGTGCTAGGTGTTGACGCGGGAGCTTGCTGAGTACGCATATAAGCTCGGGAGGATGGCTATGCTTCAACGGTCGGTGTGGCAACGCAGCCACGACGCGGCTTTGCTTTATGCAGACCTGACCCGCAGGTGCGCACAAACGGGCCTAGAACTCGAAATCCGGACGGATTTCTCGGAACTGTCTGACTGCTACCATGACGCCGTCGGGCGGCGCGTGTTTCCCGTCTTCGATCCGGCGGTGTCGGATATCTCCAGGCAGAACAGTTTCTGGATCGCCGGACTGCTGGACGGAGAGGTCGTGCATACCCAGGCCTTCCGATTTTGGGATCTGGCGGACGGTAATCTTGCGGAACATCTGACCGAGCATGCCCGGCTTTACTGCGCGCTGGGCGACAATAGGATCGATCCGGAGCGAACGGAGGTGCGTTCCGACAATCTATCGCGCTTGTCGGGACGGGTCTGTTATCATGGACAGATATGGCTGGATAAGCGCTTGCGCGGGCGCGAGGTCGGGGGCTTTCCACTCGGCCGGGAACTGTTGCCGCGGATCGGCATCCTGGCTTCCATCCTGGGCGGACGGCCCGACGTGATATTCGGGCTGGCCCCCTATCCCACCGCCGAAAAAGGGATCCTCGCCAGTTACGGCATGTATCACGCGGAACTCGGCGCACTGGCCTTCCACGACGACACCGACGAGCTGCAGTGGCACGAGACCGTGGTGTGGTCCGCAATTCCCGATCAGGATCAGGAGATCATGCGCACTATTGAACGCTCACGCCTCCATACGGCGGCTGAGACGAAGATTCGAGTTGAACAAATGAGGCAGTCCGTTCGGGTAATCCGACCAAACGAACAATAACGCGTATATAGCGCTGATAGACATTACCCGCGGGCGTCTGCATGAAGCCGGTGACGCGCGATACCGCCGGCTCCGCGTTGTCGCTGACATCGCGGTAGGCTTTCGCCGTCGCCTTGTCGAAAGTGGTATCGTAGAAGCCCTCGTCAAACGGCGCGCCGAGAATACCGGCCCGCCATTTGTTGCCCAACACCGCCGTGATAGGTGCGGCGTCGCCAATCTGATGATAGCGCAGGCCGACATCGCGGTCCTTTCGGAAGACCACCATCTCGTCCAGAAACTCCTCCGCGTTGTTGATCACCGCGCGGATGATATCGGGGCGGGGAAGATCTTTTTCCTCAACCTTCTGAATGGTCAGCGGCCGGGGTAGCCCAACGACATTCCGGTCGTGGCGCAACGAGATCACATATTCCAGCAGCGACACATAGTCGGGAAATTCCGTATAGATCCAGTGCCCCCGCTTTACCTTCAGCACATAGGGGGCGGGCAGGCTGCGGGCCTGCCCCAGGGCCGTAATCGCGACCGGCTCGGCCGCATTGTCCAGATCCATGATCAGAAACGAGCGGTCGGCATGTTCGTAAACGCAAACCGTACCCGACGAGGTCAGCAAGGCCTCCACCGTCCAGTTGTAGCGGTCCGACAGTTGGGCGTGACTCAATTCATAGACGGTCGGCACGGTGGCGTTCTCTGCGGGCACCACCCACCAGCCGCGCAGACAGGCGCTTTTGTGTCTACCGAAGGGGCGCACTGTCATTCCCAAGGGATAGGCCAACGACGGCTTGGAACATCGCCGAAATCTCCACGGCCTCCAACTCCAGAACCTCTGCGCTCTCGAATGTTACGCACACAAGGCCATTATCGATCAGATCGCTTACCGCTAGATCCAATCGAAGCGACAAGACCACCAGTTCCTCTATCGAATCGACGACAAGAGGACACTGAGCCCGCTCGTTATCATTACTCGCTTTCACAAACCCCCGCCGTGAGCAGCCAACCACGAGTAAACAAGGCATCCCATTCGGCGTCAACCGATGCCGCGCGTCCCCAGACACCGCCCCCGCCCACACTCGACGCGCGACAGCAACACCGTTACAGTCCGGCAAGGCCAACGCAAAGGGTTTGAATCGCCTTCCTGTTCGCTGCGGTTTCCGATCGATTGCTTAACCCCCTTCGTGTGGGTTATCGGAAAACAGGGTTCCCGGATCTCAGGGCGGCACCGAAGCCTACTCCGCCCGCAATCCCAAGCGGCTTATGTCGTATCCGCCGAGCCCCGCCGCTTTGGCGGCGAAAGCGTCGGTCCGCGTAAAAGAGAGAAGGTCCTGCACCGGGCGTGCGAATACATCCCGCGCCGTCAGTAGAAGGTCGTAGCGTTCCTGAGCCAACGGCGTAAAGGAAAGCCCGAAACGCCGGGCGACCGCTTCGATGCCGAAAGCGGCCTGAGCCTCCCCATCCAGGATGGAAAGCGCGGCCTCCGTCTCCGTCCGCGCGGCCCCTGGGCTCCAGGCGATGCCGTCAGCGCCAATACCCGCACGGTCCAGCAGGCGGTCCAGCAGGACCCGGCTGCCGGCGCTTTCCTGGCGGCGTTTGAACAACAGTCCGGCGCGCGCCGCCTCGGTCAACGCGGCAAGCCCGCCCGCCACCCGCGAGCCGCCCGCATCGGGCGAGATCATCAACCCCTGACGCCGCACCGCCCAGGTCACCAGGACGAGATCCGGCGTCTCCCGCTGCGCATCGGCCAAAAGATGCTGGTTATAGCCGGCGACAAGGTCCAAGCCCTCGTCCGCCGCATCCGGGGAGCCCGGCATATGCATCCCGGCAAACAGCACCTCTCCGCGTTTGAAACGCTCCAACCCATCCAGGCTGCCGTCGAACAGGGGACCCACGCCGCAGCCACTCTCAACCAGCGCCCATTCCAGCAAAGGGTCGTGGCTGCCCCCGGCGATGAGAGGGCGCTCGCGGCCGGCTTGCCCGGCCGTACCGGCGCGCGTGGTGCCGGACCGCAGCCAATCCTCGATCAGCTCTCTCGGGAACAGCAGCTTCCCGGTTACCTTGGTGTGGGGAATCCCGTCCTCGGCCACCAGATCGTAGATCTTCCGTTCCTTGACCCTTAAGAGACGCGCGACTTCCGCCGTCGTCATCAGGGCGTCGGTCTGTTCGTCCGGCACCGTCATTTCTGCACGCAAACCCAACCTTCCCGGGATTCTAACCGGCAAAGACGCTAACCGATTTGTCTTATCGGAAACAGCGACTATTTTTGCTGCCAAGTTGACGAAAAACAGCGGCGGTCCCGAAACCGGCGCGAAGCAGCACGGGGAACATCGAGACCCATGACAAACGTCTCACCGGAAGCCGAAGCGGGCGGCGCGCCGACCCTGCCGCCGGTCTTCAGCACGGTCATGATCGACCGCGAGGACGCGCTGGATCTGCGCGCCCAAACCTTGATCCGGGATATGCTTCAGGCGGGCGAAGACCCGACCGGCAGCGTGCTGGTCGCCGACCGGGCCGATCTGGCGGACTGCGCTTTTGTCCTGGGCCCAGAACAAGCCCTGTCGGAAGCGCTAAACGTCGTTCACGTGATGATGCTGGCGATCAATGACGCGTTGGGCGCGATCATTCCGCCGCAGATCGCCGTCACCTTCGGCTGGCCGGACCGGATCATGATCAATGGGGCGCTGGCCGGCGGCTTGCGGCTTTCCATGCCGGCGGGCGCGGCGGACCGACCCGACGCGGCGCCGGACTGGCTGGTCCTGCGCCTGACCCTGGACGTCCTGGGCGAGCCGACGGAAGAAACGCCCGGCCAGCCGGGCGAACGCACGTCGCTGTTACACGAAGGCTGCGTCGATGTAGCCCCAACGGTGATCATCGAGAGCGTCGCACGGCATTTCCTAAGCTGGGTAAACAATTGGGAACGGGACGGCATGGCGCGCGTCGCAGAGGCTTGGGACGGACGCGCGCACGGCTACCGGGAACAGATATCCTTCAAGCTGCCGGGCGGCAGCATTCGCGGCCGTTTGCTGGGTCTGGACCGGGACGGCGGACTGATGGTCAGCCGGAACGGCAAGAAAAAAACAGCGCCGTTGCGTTGGCTGCTGCAGGGGCCGAGCTGGCTGCCGGGTTGGGAACAGCAGGCCCAGTAGATGGATAGGCCCTACAAGCTTCCCAAGACGATCCGCCTGGATGAGTCGGATACGCATGTCTTTCAAACCGCCGCCCCCGGCGGGGAATGGGCGATTCCCGGCGGGTTCGAGTTCGCCGGATGGGATTTCGACGCCCTGTCGTCGAAGCAGCGTTTCGCCTTCGCCCAGGGATTCCTGGGATTGGGAAGTTTCGGGCGTTCCACCGTGGTCGCCGTAGCCGGCGCAACGGACGAAGACCTTGAAATGGCGATGGAAACGCTGGCGGACCATTTGTGCGAGAAATACGGCGCACCCTCTCGCGAGGCGGCCAGGGCCGCCGCGGCGCAGGAGATCGCATTTGCGGAAGAACTTTGCGAAGGATTGAGCGCCAACCGGCTGTTGATGGTGGAGCGCAACCTGGACGATGACGGACAGATCGTCGAACGATTCCGGTCAGCGGAGAAACCCGGACGCTTGGACCACACCAAGATTTGGACTCTCGTCCCGGACGACGAACCGGCGGCGGCGACCAGTAAAGAGGATTAGAGAGAGCCATGGATTTTTGGCGAACCAGCGGATACCACCTGTTGCAGCGTGACGATGAGGGCTGTCTGCACATCACGCCCGACTACTGCCGCGCCTTTTGGAAACGGCCGGAGGTCGCGCCGGTCGAAGAGTCCTGCGCGGCGGAACGTGCGTATCACGCCGAACTTCTTCTGGACCCGGTGCAGGATCTTGATCCCGCGCGCCTTGCCTCTTTCGAGGATCAGGACACCGCGGCCAACTACAAAATCCTCAGCGGGTTCCTACGGGATTTGAAGGCGGACGAAACGCTGGAAGCCTATTATCTGAAGCTGTTCCGGCGGGGGAAGATCGCCATCCCGCCGTTGTTCATCGATCAGATGGCGCATGCGATCGCCAGAACCGTTCTGGAAGACGTCGCCAATCCCCTGCAGGCGCGCGCCGGAGAACTGTTCTTCCGGGCCCAGCGGGCCACCGTGCAGGACGGCAATATCATGCTGGCGGACGAAGATACGGTGGAGATGTACTCCCAGACCGGAGGATTCGGGGATCTGGGCCGCATGCTTGTGGAAGGAAACGCGGCCCTGAAGTCCGTCGAACTGGACGTGTTGGCCGAGGAGAACGCCGCGCTGTACTGGGACAGGTCGGACCGGTTTGACACCGTTCTGGATATCACCTTCCCCCGGCTCGGCCTGGACGCCCTGTGCCGTGCGATGGAACGCTGGATAGGCCATTTCCTGGGACTCGAAACGCGCATCCATCCGGTTCAGTCGATCCGGGACGAGAAATGGCGTTGGCATGTCGGATTGGACAGCACCGCGACGGGAATCCTGAACGACCTCTACAACGGTCAGGATGTCGGCGAGGAGCGGCTGTCGAAACTGCTCAGCCTGTTCCGGCTGGAAATCAAGGATCAAAGCCTGGTTCTGGACGATGTCGCCGGGAAACCCGTCTATCTGGGCCTGGCGATGGACGCCAAGGACCGGGTTCAGATCAAACCGCAGAACCTGTTGGTCAATCTGCCGCTGAAACAGACCGCCTGAAAGAAAGGACCCCGACCATGAATGAAGACGCCTTGAACATGTCCATCCGCAAGTTCCTCAAGAAAGTCGGCGTGACCAGCCAGCGGGAAATCGAAGCGGCGGTCCGCGCGGCCCAGGAAGCGGGAACGCTTGCCGGCGGCCCGTTGGATGCGGAAGTCAAG
>JANQIT010000122.1 GCA_028282025.1 Hwanghaeella sp.
CTGAACACCACGACCACGGTCGGACTGGGCGGCGGCGGCGACATATTGGCGGACTCCGCATTGAGCGCGGCGACCTATGTCGGCGGCGACGGCGCTGACCGCCTCACCGGCGGCGCACAGGAAGACGATCTGCGCGGCGGCGACGGCGACGACACGATTAAGGGCGGCGCGGAAGACGACCGCATTGTCGGCGGCGCGGGCGTGGACGCCCTGGACGGCGAAGACGGCTCCGACACCTATATCTGGGAGGCCGACGACGGACGCGACGCCATCGCCGATACCGGCGGCGGAGACGGCGACACAGACACGATTATCAGTAAGGCCCAGGATTTCGAGGGCCTGCAACAGGAATTCATCGGTTCGGAAGCCGGTATCGAAGCCATCGGATACGACAGCAGCGATGGGAACGAAAACGCCAACCCGGGCAAGTGGCTGGATATCGAGGGCGGCGACGGAAACGAGAACTGGGACTTCGCGGACGTCAAATTCCTGAACGACGACACGGACGTCAGAGGGAACGACGGCAACGACAAGATCGTGGCCTCCGGCCTGTCGCAAGCCGTCTATGAGGGCAATGACGGTGAAGACACGCTGATCGGCGGCGCGCAGAAGGACGATCTGCACGGCGGCGACGACGACGACACCATCGCGGGTGGCGCGGAAGACGACCGCATCGTCGGCGGCGCGGGCATTGATACCCTGGACGGTGAAGACGGTTCCGACACCTATATCTGGGAAGCCGGCGACGGACGCGACGCCATCGCCGATACCGGCGACGAAGACGGCGACACAGACACGATCATCAGCAAGGCCCAGGATTTCGAAGGGCTGCAGGACGATTTCGACGGCGGAGAAGCCGGTATCGAAGCCATCGGTTACGACAACGGCGACAAGAACGAAAACGCCAATCCGGGCAAATGGCTGGATATCGAGGGGACCGACGGCAACCAGGATTGGGATTTCTCCAGCGTCACATTCCTGAACAAGGATACCGGCGTGAACCTGAACGGCGGAGACGACAGCGTTGTCGCATCCGGCGAGTCGGAAGCCGTCTATGACGGCGGGCTCGGCAACGACCTGCTGCAGGGCGGGCGTTTGTCCGACGATCTGCGCGGCGGCGGTGACGACGACTCCCTGCTGGGCGGCGATGGCGGAGACCTGTTGCGCGGAGACGAAGGGTCGGACCTGCTGGATGGTGAAGACGGCGGCGATACCTATCTGTGGCAGGCGGGCGACGGCCAGGATATCTACGCGGACAGCGGCGCCTCGGGCGAAGACCGGATCATTGTGCAGGCCGAAACCTTCGACGGTTTCCGAAATGATTTCGACGCGACGGAGGCCGGGATTGAGGCGATTGGCCGGGACTCCAACGGCAACGGCGCGGCCAATCCGGGCAAGACGCTGACGGTCGTCACGTCCGACAGCAACGATACGCTTGATCTGTTCGGGATCGACTTCCTGAACAGCCAGACAATCGTCGATCTGCAGGACGGCGACGACGATGTCACCGCCGCGGCGGGCGATAGCGGCGAAGTTACCTATCTGGGCGGCGAAGGTCAGGACACCATCAATCTGATCCTGACCCAGCAGGCATTGGCCGAAGTTATCGCCGCGGGAGAAGCGGATACACTGCAGGCCTACCTCGACAATCCGTCCGGCCAGGATCTTTCCCTGCGGTCGCAGAACATCGAAGCGCGCGGTTTCGAGGCGGCGCGCCTAGTTCTGATCGACAAGGATGGCAACCCGATTCCCGATTTCGACCTTACAAGCGATGTCACGACCGGCGACGACGCCGCGAATGTGCTGGTCGGAACCGGCGAGGACGACATGATTGTCGCAGGCGACGGCAACGATCTGGTTTACGGACTTTTCGGCGATGACGCGATCTTCGGGCAGGACGGTGCGGATACGCTTCATGGCGGCTCCGGCGACGACCTGATCGAGGGCGGCGACGGCAACGACCAACTGCATGGCGGACAGGGTAACGATTTCATCTCCGGCGGGGATGGCGACGACCGCATCTTCGAATTCAGGGGCGAAAACGTCCTGTCCGGCGGCGATGGCGACGATACGGTGTTCGGCGGCGCCGACGACGACGAGATCCGCGGCGATGCGGGCGACGACCAGCTTATCGGCGGGTCGGGCGACGATCTGTTGATCGGCGGCGAAGGCGCGGACATTCTGCAAGGCGGCTTCGGCAACGACACGCTGATCGGTGCGGATGCGGCGGACCGGCTGTCGGGCGATGCGGGCGACGACCTGCTGGTTTCCCAGATCCTGGAGGAAGCGGAAAGCGGTCCCGACGACTTTGTCGACCCGGTCGCCCAGGCGGTTTTCGACGCTTTCCAAAGCCTGCGAGACGGCGGCGAAGGCGAAGACACGCTTCGGCTTCAGGCCAACGGCAGCGAGACAAATACACTGTCGGGCGCGCAGTTCGCCGATGTCCGCAATATCGAAACGCTGGACCTCTCCGAAGTGGAAGGCGTAACCCTGTCCCTCACCGTCGATGACGTCATCTCAATGACGGACACGGACAATGAATTGAAGATCCTTCTCGGCGAAGACGTGTCCAGCGTCCAGATCGGGGATGAAACAGTCGAGGTCGAAGACGGCCAGGCGGTTTTCGAACAGGACGATGTCCTGGTCACGCTGCAACAGCAACAGCCGGTGCCGGACCAGGCCTGACACCGGCGTCTCTCATCGCACTGCCAACGGGGTCCGCGTGCGACACGCGGCCGTAGCGCTAGGCCCGGCCGCCCGTCACGCCGCGATCAGTCTACCGTGTTGGGATCCTTGGGGAAGGTGATCAGCATGCCGACCATGAACACCATGCCAATCGCTGTCAGCAGAAGTCCGGTATAGACCGCGACAAGCGGACCGAACACCAGCCAACCGACAGCCAGCAGCAACAACGCCACGATCAAGATGGCGCAAAGAACAATTGGATTCTGCACAAGCTTACTCCCTCACATAGTCCGGGACGCAGCCGCCCCCGGTAACCAAATTAAACAAACCGCAAAATCGCGGAAAAACGAATGACTTGGGTCAATCGCACTGCGCGTTCATCTTTCGTCGTCATAAAGAATGCGTTCCGCCGCCCCGTCCAAATCCTCGTACTGGCCGCTGCGCAGCGTCCATAGGAAAGCCGCAAGCCCACCCAGCCCCAGCAACAAGGCGATTGGAATCAAATACAGAAGCGCCGTCATACCCTCACCTTCCCTTCGACCCGATACCGATGCGCAGCGCGTTCCCTGTGACAAGGATCGAGCTGGCCGACATTGCAATCGCCGCGATCAAGGGGGTGACAAACCCCGCCACGGCAAAGGGGATCGCCAACGCATTATACAGCAAAGCCATCAGAAAGTTCTGCTTAACCAGCGCCTGTGCACGGCGCGCGGTGCGCAACAACGTAACGACCGGCATCAGATGGTCGCCCTGGAATACGGCATCCGCCGCCGTTTGGCTGATATCCGCCGCAGCCGACGGGGACAGGGACGCGTGCGCCGCCGCCAGGGCCGGGGCGTCGTTCAATCCATCCCCCACCATCAGCGCCTTGCGCCCGTCCGCGGCCAGGGCTTCAAGGGCCGCAGACTTGCCGGCCGGGTCGCATTGCGCCTGCCAGTTTTCAATGCCTACTTTCCCGGCGGCGTTTTCAACCGCCGTGCGGCGGTCCCCGGACAGCAGCCGTACATCCACGCCCATAGAGCGGAGTTCGCCGACGACCTTCGCCACGTCGGGCCGCAACCTTTCGGCAAAGACGAATTGCACCGGCGGTTCGCCGGGTTGCGCCAACCAAAGCTCCGGCCCGGGGACATCGGCGCAGTTTTCTTCGATTGCACACCAGCGGCGGCTTCCCAACCGGACCTCCGCGCCGTCGTCCCGCCGCCATAACAAACCCTGCCCCGGATGTTCTTCCACGCCGTCCAGCGGCGTCCCAGCTTCCATCTCCCGGACGAGCGCGCGGCATAAAGGATGCCGGCTCTTCAACGCCATGCCGCCGGCCAGCGCCAGGGAGCCCGCGTCCTCAGTCCCTGAAACCAGATGCAGTTCGCCGTCGCTCAAGGTTCCGGTCTTGTCGAAGACAACGGTATCGATACCCGCCAGACGCTCCAAGGCGCTACCGGACTTCAGCAGGATTCCGTTGCGCATCAGCAATGCCCCGGCGGCGACCTGAACGGCGGGCACGGCAAGCCCCAAGGCGCAAGGACAGGTGATGATCAGCACGGCGACCGCGATCAACATCGCCGGTTGCCAAGCCAAGCCGCCCATCAGAACCCACCCCAGGAAAGCCGCCAAAGCCAGAAGGTGCACAACCGGCGTGTAATATCGGACGATCCGGTCCGCCAGCGACACGAAAGCCCCGCGACGTTGTTCGGCGGTTTCCATCAAGCGGACGATTTCCGCAAGCAGCGTTTTCTCGCCGACCGCGTCCACCCGCAAGGTCAGCGGGCCGGACAGATTGATCATGCCGGCATAGACACGGTCGCCCGGCGCGACGGCAGCGGCGGCCGTCTCGCCGTTGATCAGGCTGGTGTCGACGTCCGAGCACCCCTCCGAAACGATGGCGTCCACGGCGAACTTTTCCCCCGCCGCGACCAGTACCATGTCCCCCGGGCGAACCCATTGCACGCCGACGGTGCGGACGGTCCCGTCTTCGGAGCGGACAGCGACCGTACCGCCGCCAAGCGACAGCAGGCGTTCCGCCGCAGAACGGGCCTTGGCCCGGCTTCGGTCATCAAGGAACCGTCCCAACAGCAGAAAGAAGGCCAGCATCAGGACGGATTCGAAATAGACGTGATCGCCGCCACGCATCGTCTCGAAGACGCTCATGGCCGTGGTCAGCAAGATCCCGACAGAGATCGGCACATCCATATTGGTCGTCCGTTGTTTCAACGCGCTCCAGGCGGTCTGAAAGAACGGGGCCGCCGCATAGAGAATGCAGGGCAGCGCCACGGCCATGGAAAACCAGTGCAACAGGGCCTTCGTGGCCTCTCCCATACCTTCGGCCTGACCGGCCCAAATACCGACGGACATCAGCATCACATTGGCTGCGCCAAACCCGGCGACGCCCATGGCTTTCAGAAGACGCCGTTCGCCGGCCGAATCCTGCCGGCCCAGTTCTTCCGGATCGTAGGGCCGCGCCTGGAAACCAAGTCCGGAAACCGTTTCAACGATATGCGCCGGAGCAAGCGCCGCGTCCTCCCAGGCAACACGCAGACGCCGGGTCGTCAAATTGACGCGCGCTTCGGAAATGCCGGGCAGGTCCTTTAATGCGGTCTCTATTTTCCGCACACAACCGCCGCAGCGCAGGCCGTCCACCATCAGGTGCAGGCTGGAACGCCCGCCCTCCTCCTTCAGGATGTAAGGGGCAAGCGTGTCGCGCTCCGGTACGGAAGCGGGCGGGCCGCCCACTCCGTGTTTCTCCCAAGCTGACCCTGTCGCAACGGCGTCCGTCATGGTCTATTTCGGTTCCACGTAGAAGGTTTCGGCGGCTCTATAACTGTCCGCCCCTTTCTGGGCGACCAGCCGGACATGCCATTGACCGGGCAGCGGCAGGTTCACGCCCGCGGCGTAGCGCCCCTCCCCGGTCTGATCCAAGTACAGGGTGAAGGCCTGACTGAACCGCCCCGGCCGTTCCACCACGGCCTTGACCGTGGCGTCGTTCAAGGTTGCGCCGTCTTTCCTGCCCAGGGTCAGGGTCAGAACGCCCGCGGCTGTTCCGCCGGCATCGTCCGTGCGCTGAAACGACAGATCGTGAGTCCAACCCAACTGATCCTGCGCCGCCTTCGCCGCCAGAACTTCGTTGTAGTTCAATCCCCGGTCATAAGGATTTTCGGTGACCAGACCGACCCAGGATGTCGTGGCCAGATAGATGAAGATCCCATTGACGGTGAAGACCACCAGGAAAAAACCAACGAAAATCCACGGAATCCAGCGGTAGCGTCCGCTCAGATCGTTCTGCTGACTGTCTATAACGGCCATTTCTTACTCCACTCAATTGGGTCCCCAGACATAGGACGCCTCAACCTTTTCAGGTCGGTCCGCGCCCGTCCGGTGCACTTCGAAAGCAATATCGTTCCGGCCCTTCAGGCCAAGTTCGCGCGGGGCCGTCACAAAGACGCGCCAGGTTTCCACACCAGCTTCCCCGACGGACAGGGGAATGCCCTCCTCGCCCGGATTTTCGATTTCTTCCACCCGCACCAGAAGCCCGGGAACGCCATCGACCTTCAAATTGAAGTCCAGCACCTCGCGCTCCTTGTTCGTGACGCGGATCGTATAGCTGTTGCGAACCGAACCGTCCGACAGGCGCACGAAAACGGGCTGGCGGTCGGGAATAACGGTCAGAACCATGGTTTCCTTAAGCAACAGGCCGACGATCAGCAGCGCGCTCAGGGCCGTGATCAGGCCGGCATAGATGATTGTCCGCGGCCGGATCATATGCCGCTGAACCGGGGCCTTTCCGGCGGACCGGGCCAGATGATTGGCTTCGCTGTCGAAGGCGATCAGACCGTGCGGGCGCTTCACCTTGTCCATGATCGCGTTGCAGGCGTCGATGCAAAGCCCGCAACCGATACATTCCAACTGCAATCCCTTGCGGATGTCGATTCCCATCGGGCATACGGCGACGCACTGGTTACAGTCGATGCAATCCCCCCGGCCCATCTCGCCGGTCCCGACCCCTTTGGCGGCGGCCTCGGCCAGTTCCGTCAACGTGCCGGTCGCAAGCGCTCCCTCCCCTTCCAGGGAAGCCAGGGACGGGCGCAGGTCCTGCCTGACCTTGCCGCGGGGCTCGCCGCGCCAGTCTTGGTAGGTCACCACCAGACTGTCTTTGTCCAACAGCGCGGATTGGAACCGCGGCCAGGGACACATATGCGTGCACACCTTCTCCCGCGCGCCGCCCGCCAGAGCGAAAGTGCTGGCGGTGAGCAAGCCGGTGAAGAAATACGCGCTCATCGGCGCATCGCCGGTAAAGAACTGAACCGCCAACGTGGGCGCGTCGAAGAAGTAGAGTACGAAGGCCCCGCCGGTCGCCGCGGAAATCGCAACCCAGACAAGATACTTGAAGCCTTTCTTGGATGCTTTCCCCAGCGACATGGGTTGTTGCGCCAGCCGTATGCGGGCGCTGCGGTCGCCTTCGATCCAGCGTTCCGTCTGCATGAACAGATCGGTCCAGACGGTCTGCGGACAGGTGAAGCCGCACCACAGCCGTCCCCACAAGGCGGTCACGATGAACAGACCAAGGGCCGCCAGGATCATCGCGCCGGTCGCCAGGTACAGATCGCCGGGCCAGATCTCTATATTCATGAAATGCATCCGGGCGGATTGCATATCCACCAGGACCATTTGACTGGGCGCATCCGGCCCACGATCCCAACGTATCCATGGAACCAGATAATAGATGGCCAACAGGATCAGTTGAGCCGCCCATTTGATGTTCCGAAGAGGGCCCTGGACGGACTGCGGAAAGATTCCGATAACGCGGCGTGGCGCACCTTTCTTACGCTTCGGTGCGGCACGCCCCGTACCGGCGGACGCTGTTCCCCCCGCGGGGCTTGCGACCGATTCAGCCGTTTCAGCGCTACTGATCATTCCGCCGTCCATCCTCTACCAATCCTTCAATACGCTACTGACCGCCGCCCAGGCTGTGGACATAGACCGACAGCATACGGACCGTCGCCTCGTCCAGTCGGGGCCCGAAAGCAGGCATTACGCCCTGTTGCGGCCGGCTGATCTGCGCGACGATGGCTTCCTTGGAGTCGCCGTAAAGCCAGACGAAGTCGTTAAGCTTAGGCCCACCGAGATCGGCAATGCCCTCGCCCTGTTCGCCATGACAGGCGGCGCAGTTCTCCAGATAGGAGACGCCGGCGTCGGAGCCGAAGTCCGCAGACCCTTGCGCCATGGCCAGCACAAAATCGGCCATGGCGTCGATTTCCTCCGCCGACAGAATTTCGTCGGCGCCGAACGCGGGCATTTCACTGACGCGGGCCTCGTCATGATCGCTGCGGATACCGTAGCTGATCGTCGTATGGATGGCTTCCAGATCGCCGCCCCAGATCCAATCGTCATCGGCCAACACCGGGTACTTGCCCAACTGTCCGCCGCCGCCAACGCCATGACAGCCCGCACAATTGGTGTTGAAGGCCGCCTGACCGCCCTGCCGGGCGAAAGTCAGCAACTCGGC
The DNA here is from genome assembly GCA_028282025.1 of Hwanghaeella sp. Lineage (GTDB taxonomy): Bacteria > Pseudomonadota > Alphaproteobacteria > UBA8366 > Aestuariispiraceae > Hwanghaeella. The sequence continues at coordinate 8,183 of JANQIT010000122.1, forward strand.
ATTGGCGGGGATCTCTTCCAGGGAGACCGCCGTGAGCTGATCGAGCCACTGCGACTGCGCCGCCCGGGCTTCCCCCAATCTTTGCTCAACGGAAATCCGTTCGGTATGGCCGAGCGACCCTTTCAGATAACCCGTGCCCGTCGGAAAGGACGGATACAGGAATACGTAGACGATGGAGACCGCGATGGTGACGAAGTATGTCATCACCCACCATTTCGGCAGAGGGTTGTCGAGCTCCTTCACGCCGTCCCACTCATGCCCCGTCGTCGGAACGCCTGTGGCGGCATCGATTTCGGTTTTGGCCATGATTTACGAACCTTTCTTCAAAAACGCTGTATTGCTGGACCGGATGCCGTTCAGTCCCGCTCGTTGAGCGGGATGGAGCCATACGACTCCATCTCCGCCTTACGGCTGGGTTTGAACGCACGCCATACGATCCAGGCGAAGCAGACGAATGCGATGACCAGCCAGAAGCTCTCCAGAATGCTCAGGATATCGTTACCCATGATCCGTTTCTCCTGTTACTGGGCCAGATCGGCCGTGCTGTAGTTGTCGAAATCGACCAAGGTTCCGAGCATCTGAAGATAGGCGATCAGCGCGTCCATCTCCGTCAGGCGGTCCGGTTGTCCGTCGAAGTCGCCGGTCACCGCTTTCGGGTAACGGGCAAGCAGCGCATCGACATCGGCGTCGGGCAGCGCCTGGGTGACCAGGTCCTGCTTGGCGGCCGCAACCATCTCATCGTCATAAGGGACGCCGACCACCCGCAGGGCGCGCAGATGCGCGTCGATGTCGGTCTGGCCGAGTTCCTTGTCGATCAGGAACCCGTAGGACGGCATGATCGAATGCGGCAACACACTCTGTGGATTGATCAGGTGAGCGACGTGCCAATCGTTGGAATACTTGCCGCCGATGCGGGCCAGATCCGGCCCGGTCCGCTTGGAGCCCCACTGGAACGGGTGGTCGTACATGCTCTCCGCCGCAAGGCTGTAATGGCCGTAACGCTCCACCTCATCGCGGAAGGGCCGCACCATCTGGCTATGACAGACATAGCAGCCTTCCCGGATGTAGACGTTGCGTCCGACCAGTTCCAATGGCGAGTACGGGCGCACCCCTTCCACCTTTTCGATGGTGCTTTCGATCGTGAACAGGGGGACGATCTGCACCAGACCGCCGACGCTGATCGTGACCAGCGTCAACAGCAGCAGGAGAGGCGTGCTCTTTTCAATTATCGAGTGACTGAACATTACTTCTCTCCTCCTTACTCGGCAGCCGCCGGAACCGGCCCGGACACGGGCGCCTCGTCCTCGACACGCGGAACGTCCCGCACGGTCCGCCACAGGTTGTAAACCATCACCAGCGAGCCAACGAGGAACAGGACACCGCCCAAGGCGCGGACGATGTAATAGGGGTGCAGCATGGCGACCGTTTCACTGAACGAGAACTGCAGGAAGCCAAGCTCGTCATAAGAACGCCACATCAGGCCCTGCGTGATCCCCGACATCCACATCGAGGTGATGTAGACGACAATCGCGACCGTGGAGATCCAGAAATGCACTTCCACGAGCTTTTCGGAATAGAGCCGCTCGCGTTTCCAGAGAACCGGCACCAGGAAGTAGATCGCGCCAAAGGCAACGAAGGCGACCCAGCCGAGCGCGCCGGAATGCACATGCCCGATGGTCCAGTCGGTGTAGTGGCTCAGCGCGTTGACCTGCTTCACCGACATCAGCGGCCCTTCGAAGGTCGACATGCCGTAGAAGGCAACCGCGGTCACCATGAAACGCAGCACAGGGTCGGTCCGAAGCTTATGCCAGGCGCCCGAAAGCGTCATGATCCCGTTGATCATCCCACCCCAGGACGGCATCCACAGCATCACCGAGAAGACCATGCCCAGCGTCTGCGCCCAGTCCGGCAGCGCCGTGTAATGCAGGTGGTGCGGTCCGGCCCAGATGTACAGGAAGATGATCGCCCAGAAGTGCACGATGGACAGCCGGTAGCTGTAGATCGGCCGTTCGGCGCGCTTCGGAACGAAGTAATACATGATGCCCAGGAAACCGGCCGTCAGGAAGAAGCCGACCATATTGTGGCCGTACCACCACTGGGTCATGGCGTCCTGAACGCCCGCGAAGATCGGATAGGACTTGGTCGAGGTGATCGACACCGGAATGGCCAGGGCGTTCGTAATGTGCAGCACGGCGACCGTCAGGATGAACGCCATGAAGAACCAGTTCGCCACATAGATGTGCGGCTCCCGCCGCTTCATCACCGTCCCGAAATAGACGATGGCGTAAACCACCCAGACAAGGGCCAGCAGAATGTCCACATACCATTCCGGTTCGGCGTATTCCTTGCTCTGCGTGATCCCCAGAACATACCCCGCCGCGGCCAGCACGATCACCAATTGGAAACCCCAGAAGATGATCTCGGTCAGCGCCTTACCGCCGAACAGGCCGGTCTGGCAGGTACGCTGAACGATATACAGCGAACAGGCGAACAGGGCGTTCCCTCCGAACGCGACAACCGCGGCCGAAGTGTGGACCGGACGCAGCCGTCCGAAGGAGAGATATTCCCCCAGATTCAAAACCGGAAACGCCAACTGGAATGCGATTACCGTTCCGACCAGGAACGCAACCACACCCCAGAAGACTGTGATGATGGTAAACCGACGAACGATTTCCTCGTCGTAACCAGGCAGATCGGCCAACCTAACGCCGGCCGCTGCGGACACGCTGGACATAATTGAAGTCCCCCTTCCCTGAGACAATGGGCAAGTAAACTTTTGACGGGGGTAACATTCCTGCGCCGCAACAATTGCGCATTGCGCTAGATCAAGGACGGTGCCGCAATGCAGCATTCACACTGAGCAAACTACCGGCGGGCCTCTTTGAATCGGGGTAATCTGCTGAAACTTCGGACAGTAGAGAGACAGAATGACGCAGCAAACCGGCAGCAAGGAACAACACGATGGCAGCCCGGAGCCCAAACTGGAGAGCTGGCATGTCCGGATTCCGGAGGTTCGCGTCATGCCGCCGGATCAGGCTTGGTCATGGCTGACCCGCGGCTGGCAGGATTACGAGAAGACCTGGCGCTACGGCATTCTGTTCGGTGTCTTCTATGCGCTGGCCGGCATCTCCATCGTGCTGATCGTCGCCTATTTCAGGTCCTACCATCTGCTCTTCCCGCTTACTGCCGGCTTCCTGCTGATCGGACCCGTCACGGCGGTCGGGCTGTATGAAATCAGCCGCCGTCTGGAGAACGGAGAAGAGATTCGGCAGGACGCCGTATTCGGTGCGTTCGGCCGTCATGGCGGCCGGCAAATCGCGCTGATGGGCGTGGCCCTCACCATCCTGATGATTCTCTGGATGAAGATCGCCATGCTGCTGTTCGCCCTGTTCTTCGGACTGCAGGAGTTCACGCCGGACGAGTTGCTGACGACGATGCTGGCCTCGCCCAACACCATTCCGTTCCTGGTGATCGGCAATCTGTTCGGCGCGGTTCTGGCTGCGGCGGCCTTCTCGATCAGCGCGGTTTCCATCCCCTTCCTGCTGCACAAGGACGCGGATGTGATGACGGCGATGATCACCAGCATCAAGGCCTGCAACCGCAATCCGCTGACCATGTTCCTGTGGGCCACGATCATCGTGGGCATGATGGCGATCAGCGTGGTCACCGCCTTTACCGCTCTGATGGTCATCCTTCCGGTGATCGGACACGCCTCATGGCACGCCTATCGCGATATGGTCCAGTTGGAGCTTTAAGCCGCACCCCGCCCTTCGCCGTTGACCCGGTCCGGTGATCGGACCACCTTAGCTGCGACGCTGAAGGGTGCGAATCGATGCAAGAGAGCTTTCCCCGCTATCTGTTCCGCAACGCCGCGGCCGGCGCGGCGATCGGTGTTCTGGTCGTTGCGGCCATCCTTGTTCTCGATGTCGGGGGCGTGGGGACCTTGTTGTTCGGCGGCGACGATACCTTTGTCGGCCTGTTGCTGATGGTGTGGTTTTTCGGATTGACCTTCGCCAGCGTCACCATGGGATCCGCGGTAATGGCGCTGGGCCGCCGCCCGAAAGACGACCGACCCGACCGGGGCAGCCGCGCTCCGTCCGGGTTGACGCCCGCGCTCGCCGCGATCCGTTCACGGCGTCATGGCGCCTGATACCGGCCCACCGGACGCGGCCCTTGGATTGACGGCCCTGGAAGAACAGGTTCGCCGCGACCTGGGTTTTCTCTCCTACCCGTTCAAACCCTGGCTGCCCGAGCGGACTGTCGGCGGCCCCTACGATGTGGTCATCGTCGGCGCCGGTCAGGCCGGAATTTCCATCGCCGCCGGTCTTAAACGCGATAAGGTCGACAATATCCTGGTGATCGACCGGGCGTCGTACGGCCAGGAAGGCCCCTGGGTAACCTTCGCCCGGATGCTGACATTGCGGTCGCCTAAATATCTGACCGGACCGGATTGGGGGGTGCCGTCGCTGACGGTCCGCGCCTGGTACGAAGCGCAGCACGGCCGCGCCGCCTGGGATGCGATGGAAAAGATCCCGAATAGGATGTGGCAGGACTATCTTCTATGGCTGCGCCGTGTGCTGGCCCTTCCGGTCGAGAACGATTGCCGTCTCGACGAGATCGCGCCCGATAGCGACGGATTCCGCCTGACTGTTTCGCGGACTGGCGGCACGGCGGAGATCGCTGCTAGGAAGGTCGTCCTCTGCACGGGAATCGAAGGGGCCGGACGTTGGCATGTCCCCGACCGAATCCGGGACGCCTTGCCGAAAGACCGCTACGACCACGCTTCCGCCCCCGATATCGATTTCGCGCGCTTCAAGGGCAGACGACTCGCCGTTCTCGGGGCGGGTGCGTCCGCCTTCGATCAGGCCGCAACAGCGCTGGAAGCAGGCGCGGCAAGCGTGCACCTGTTCACCCGCCGGCACGACCTGCACAAAGTTCAACCTTATAAACATCTTGAGAAAGCAGGCTTCCTGCGCGGCTTTGCGGCCCTGCCGGACCTGTGGCGCTGGCGTTTCATGGATCATATCCTGACGCTGCGCGAACCGGCGCCGAAGGAGACGGTGGAACGCACGGCGCGTCATCCGGGGTTTCGCCTTGTCACCGGCGCACCATGGGAGAATCTGACGCTGAAAGAAGACGGCATCCGAATCGGAACGCCGAAAGGAACCTTCACAGCCGACCACGTCATTTGCGGCACGGGCTTCGTCATCGATCTTTCGCTGCGCCCTGAGTTGCAAATCCTGCACCCCCATATCGCGACCTGGGCGGACCGATTCCCACCGCCCGCGGGCGAAGAGAACGGCATGCTTGCCGCCTACCCGTATCTCGGCCCGGGTTTTGAGTTTCAGGAACGGGAAGAAGGCGTGATGCCCTGCCTCAGGAACCTGCATCTCTTCACCTTCGGCGCGACCCTGTCCCAAGGGTTCAGCGGCGGCGGCATGAACGGGCTGAAGTTCGCCCTGCCCCGATTGATCGACGGGATCGTCTGCGGACTCTATGGCGCGGAGGTGGAACGGCACTATCGCGAACTGCTCGACTATCGGGTCGAGGAATTCAGCATGGACAGTATCGAAGTGGTCTAGGTGCCCAGTCGCCGTCTGTGTTCATTAAGGGCGAAGTCAAACGGCTGAATAAACGACAAAACCGCCCGAAGGCGGTTTGTGCGACATCGAAGTCGTTGGCGACCCCTACGGGATTCGAACCCGTGTTGCCGCCGTGAAAGGGCGGTGTCCTAGGCCTCTAGACGAAGGGGTCGGCGGAGCGGAGGTATATGGGGCGTCCCGGGTTGCGTCAAGCGGTTAGAGTGCGATTTTCGTATTGTTTTTTGCACCCTGTTAACCGCGTACAGAGACACCGCGCCAAACGCATCCCAAGACTGGCATCATCCTTGCGAATACCTTGGCGGATCAGTCCATCTTTGTGGAGCGAAACTCCGTGGTAGCCAACTTTCTATTCGCCTCGAGCATATCCGCCATTCAAGGGAATGCGCAGGCGTTCGGCTCTATCTCGCAGAATATCGCCAATGCGACGACGCCCGGGCACAAGGAACAACGGACCCGGTTCAACGATCTTGTGGTGGATGCGCAGCGCCTTCCCGGCAATTCCTTCCCCGCCCTGCGCGGGACGGATACCTTTCTGAGGCGCAATGTCCGCCAGGAAGGCACCATCGAGTTCAGTCAGAACAACTTCCACCTCACCCTCAGCGGCCGCGGCTTCTTCGTCGTCAACGACAGTCTGGACGGTTCAGGCGAGACATTGTTGACGGATTCCGGTCAACTCCAGCGCCGCGTGGTCAATGTGGGGGGCCAGGAGCAGGTATTTCTTGCCGACAATGTAGGAAATTTTGTCCAGGGCTTCCCGTTCGACCTGGCCAGCAACAGCTTTACGGTCAGCGACAACGCCGCCGGTCTGCAGCCAATCCGGTTAGACGCAGGATCCGGGGTGTTCCAGGCGAGTGCGACGACAACCGCGTCAATCAACGCCAACCTCAATCCCGACGAGACGGTCGGCAACAGTTTCAACTTCGGCTTTACGATTTTCGACGGCACGGGGTCGGCGGACGGCGTACTCGACCGGCGGACGATCAACGCCTCTTTCACCAAATCGGCGAATTTCAACGAATGGACGCTGAACTTCAGCGGAACGGATGCAACGGTCACCGCGCCCGCAGCAGGCACCACCGTCACGTTCAACGCGGACGGCACCATCAACACGCCGCAGAACCTTACCCTGGCGGTAAACTGGGCCAACCCCACCGCAACCACCAACTTCACCCTGGATCTTCGCAACGTTAATAGTTTCGCACCGAACAATGTGCTTGTGGAGACACGGTCGGACGGGTTTGAGGAAGGCGAACTGGCCAGCACGTCCTTCAACGAAGCCGGTGAAATCATCGGCATCTTCTCCAACGGCCAAACCCGGCCCTTGAGCAAGATCGCCGTCGGCGATGTGGTGAACCCGGAACTGCTGGCGCCGCGCACCGATACACACTTTGCCTTAAGCGGGCTGAACGGGCCGCTGCAGATTTTCGAAGCGGACATATCGGGCCGCGCCCGGTTCGTCCCCAATTCGCTTGAAACCTCCAACGTCGATCTGGGCGAGGAACTGGTCAATATCATCGAGGTGCAGCGCGCCTACAGTTCGGCGGCCACCACCCTGCGCACGGTCGAGGAGATGCTGGAAGTCGCGACGGACCTCAAACGCTAGAGCGAGCCACCCGGCAACGCCTCTGCGGCGTCATCGATCATCAACTGGGCCTGCTCCCGCCCTTGCCAGCGGTCGATGCGCAGGCGTCCGGCAAGATGAACCGGCGCACCGTTCCGGGATTTCAGCAACAAGGCCCCCAATTCCTGATCCGCGACCCGGAACGCAATCGCCTTCAGACTGCCGCCGCCGCTTCCCGCCACCCGGCAGCGGACATGATCCGTACCGACCACATCCGACTGCACGATGCGTGCGTTACGGATCGCATAGCGCGGTTCCGGGTTTCCCATTCCGAACGGCGCCAGACGTTCCAGCGTCTCGATCAGGTCCACCGTCGCGCCGGAAACCTCCAACGCCCCATCCAGCGAGAGTTTGGCCGTGATCGGCGCGCCGCCCAGTTGCCGGGCGATACGTTCCTCCAGAAAGGCGCGGAAGGCGCCGCTGGCTTCCCGGGCGACCGTGAAACCGGCGGCCATCTTATGCCCGCCCCCGTTTATCAGAAGGTCTTCCTGCCGGGCCGCGATGACTGCCGCGCCCAGATCGACGCCCTCGACCGATCGGCCGCTGCCCTTCCCCTGCGCACCGTCCAGGGCGACGACGCAGGATGGGCGGTTATAGCGTTCCTTCAGCCGCCCGGCGACGATCCCGATCACGCCAGGATGCCACCCGTCGGCCTCGACTTAGGGCAGGTGTTCGGACAGGCCCCCGCTTTCCACCTGATCGATGGCCTGATCCAGGCATTGCGCCTCGATCTCCCGGCGCTCCGCGTTATACGCGTCCAGCCGCCGCGCGATTTGCATTGCCTCCGACGAATCTTCGGTGGAAAGCAGGCGCGCGCCCAGGTCCGGCTCGCCGACCCTCCCGCCCGCATTGATCCGCGGCCCCAGCAGAAAGCCCAAATGATAGGTGCCCGGCCGCTCGTCCACGCCGGCCACCTCGGACAGGGCGCGAAGCCCCGCATTGCGGCGTCCCGCCAGAACTTTCAGCCCCTGCGCAGTCAGGACCCGGTTCAACCCCTTCAGCGCCACGACATCCGCCACGGTGCCCAGCGCCACCAGGTCAAGCAGTTCGATCAGTTTGGGTTCCCGCCGTTCGCGGAAATGCCCGGCCTCTCGCAGGGCGCGGTTCAAGGCGATCAACAGCAGATAGGTCACGCCGACCGCAGCCAGATTGCCGTGCGGGCTGTCATCGTCCAGACGGTTCGGGTTGATCACCGCGGCCGCCGCCGGCAGGCGCGGTTCCGCCGCATGATGATCAACGACGATCACATCCAGGCCGGCGTCCCGCGCCGCTTGCAAGGGTTCGAAGGCGGTGATGCCACAATCGACCGTAACGACGACGCCCGCGCCACCCTGCTGCAAGGACAGCAGGCCGGGCGCGTTGGGGCCGTACCCTTCGGCGAGACGGTCGGGAATATAGACGTCGGTCGGAACGTCTATGGCCGCGAAGTATCGCAGGATCAGCGCCGAGGATGTCGCACCGTCCACGTCGTAATCGCCGAAGACGGCTACCTTCTCGCCCCGCTGCACGGCCTGAACCAGGCGCGCGACGCCCGCATCCATCCCGCGCAGATGCATCGGGTCGGGCAGTTGGTCGCGCAGGGACGGGTTGAGGAAGGCTTCGGCCTCTTCAAGACCGACACCGCGCCCCACCATGGCGCGGCCAACCGCGTCCGGCAGATCGTATTGCCGGGACAGGGCGGCCGCCGCCCGGTCGTCCACCGCCCGCAGGTCCCAGCGTTTCCCGGTCGCGGACCGCTCCACGTTCAGAAAGGCTGGCTCTGTCATCGGAGCGCCGAATGCCTCCGTCTATTTGCTATTTCCGCGGATCGACCCAGAACTTACGGCCGAAATCGTGCATCGTCTCGATCTTGCGCACGGTGCCGGTCTTGGACCGCATGACGATGGAATGGGTGTTCGCACCATTGGCGAAAATCCGCACCCCGC
>JANQIT010000123.1 GCA_028282025.1 Hwanghaeella sp.
GTCCATCCTGGGGCGCGTCGGAAAACTACCCCCCATCCCCCAGGACATGGGCGTCGCCCAGGTCGAAGTCATCGTGCCCATCAATTTTAACCTGAGATAGGAACGATACTCTAAGACCAATCATTCCACACACCTTGAGAAAATCTTCACGGAATCATGAAACCGGATGAAGCTTGGTTCGTTATACGGAACCATCCGCAACGGTTTTCATTCATTACGTCAACAGCCGCATCGTACAGAAATCGGGTTACATCAGCAGAACTTGCGAACCGTTCGCAAATACGACACTGTTCCGGTGTCAAACCTGGAATGGCGGCGCGCCGGAATTCATCGATGTCTGAGACGTCTGTTTTGTTAGAAGCGTATCTGCATCACAAAGATGAATTGCAGCGCTTTTTGAGTAAGCGGGTCGGTTCCCACACGCTGGGGTCCGATCTGGTTCAGGATCTGTATATAAGACTGCAGAAAGCCCAGGACGTGTCGCCTGTCCAGAACCGGCGCGCTTATCTTTTCAGCATGGCCGCCAACCTTGCAACCGATCATCTTCGGGTTGAGACCCGGCGCGCGGAGCTTCGCAAGGAAACAGAGGCGGTTGCGTGGCGGCAAGCCGAAGACCTGACACCCGAACGATATGCGATGGGCAGGGCTGAACTTGATTTCGTCGAAGACGCGGTTTCGAAACTGACACCGCGTTGCCGCCGTGTGTTCTTTCTGTGCCGCTATGAGGGACTTTCCCAGGCGAAAGCGGCCGTTGTACTCGGGATCAGCCCCAGCACCGTCTATGAGGAACTTAAGGCCGCCATGCAAGCGGTCGTCGCCGCGAGAAGGCGGTTTCACGGAAAGGCAAACGCCGGCACGTTCCCCAAGGAAGATCAAACATGAAGGTTCGTCGTGCGACTCGTCTTGTATATGGAACAGTAAATCGGCGGTCGCGGCGAGCCGTGGCCGGAGATACCGGGCGGGACCTATACACCGTCACCCTGACTGGACGAACCTAGCCGATGAACGAGCATGCAGATCATCGCCACGACGACCGCGACCCCGATGCGGAGCGTATAGACGCAGCGGCATTGGATTGGCTCCTTCTGATGAGGTTGGGAGAACCGGATGCGGCGGACCGGAGCCGCTTCGACGCCTGGCGCGCGGCCGACCCGCGCCACCGGAGGGCGTTTGACGAACATCGGGAGCACTGGAATAGCATCGACGACCTGAAGCCGGCCTTCGCCAGGACCGACCCGACAACGGTCGGCACGGCGGAGCAGCCTGCGTCGGTCTCGGCCTGGCCCCGCCCTACCCGTGGCAAAACCGAAAACCGAACAGGACGCACAGTACTGCAACGGGCTGTGAAGGCGGTGGCGCTCGCAGCCGCGTGTCTGGCGCTTGCCATGTTTGCCGGTCCGGAACTGCTTCTGAAAGCACGGACCGACTATCGGACGGCGCCCGGTGAACAGGCACAGGTCGAACTAGCCGACGGCTCCATCGCCCTTTTGAATACAGATACGGCAATCTCTGTGGATTTCACCGCCACGGGGAGAGACATCCGTCTCTTGCAAGGCGAAGTACAGTTCACGGTCGCCAAGGATCCGGAACGACCCTTCCGGGTCGCTGCGCAAGGTGGTAGCGCAACCGCGCTCGGCACCGTGTTTGCTACACGCGACGACGGGAACGGCGCGACAGTGACCGTTGCAGAGGGCCGCGTAAATGTAACTTCACCTGGAAAGGACAATGGAGAACCGGCCGCGAAAGACGGGTCGGTTGATCTGAGCGCCGGACATCAGGTGCGGTACCTTCAAGGCCAATCCCCGGGGCCTCTACGACACGTAGATCCGAATTTCGAACTGGCCTGGCGTGAGGGTTTCATCGTGATCGATTCCCAACCGCTGGAAGCGGCCCTGGCCGAAATCGACCGTTACTGGCCGGGCCGGCTAATACTAATGGCTGATACCGACGGGATGGACCCGGTCTCAGCAACGATACCGGTAAAGTCGATCACCAACGGGTTGGACGCCATCCTTGCGGTGAATGGTTTGAATGCAACCCACCTGATTCAGGATTACATCGTTATCCACTGAGGCAAATTAACGGCTTCAGAAGAGATCGCTCCAAAAACTCAAAAAAGTTCCAAGAAGCTCCGAGCCGCCAATCGTCTTGCATGTACTGAATTGAGAATGAGACCCATTCTCAAGTTTGGCAGCATCAATACGGTGGGGAGGTCCGCAATGGCAGTTCGGCGCAACAGATTACGGAAAAACTACGAAGCCAAACGGATCGACAGGCAGATACTGCTTCCGCTGCTTGCCGCCGCACTCCTCGGCACCGTTAGCAGACCGGCCTTGGCCGACATACCGCCTTCCTTTTCGTCCGCCCCGGTTTTTCTTGCCCAAGTAGACGAGGTAAAACCCTTTTCCATCGCGCCGCAACCCATAGCCACAGCGCTGGACCAGTTCTCGCGTCAATCCGGGATTACCGTCGCCTATTCCGCAATCCAGTTGGCCGGTATCCGTTCCCCGGGCGTCAACGGCGCCATGACTCCGAGAGCGGCGCTGCGCGCGCTTCTGACCGGAAGCGGTGTCGAGTTTGTCTTTACCAGCGATGACGCCGTCACCCTGGAACGTTCAGTGGCCGACAAAGCCAGCGGCCCCTTGCGGCTGGAACAGATCATCGTAACCGGCGAACGGCGTGAACGCACCCTGCGGAACACCAGCAGCAGCGTAACCGTCTATGGCGAATCCGAACTGGAACGGGTAGTCGGCAAGGAATTGAACGACGTCCTGCACAGCACCTCGAACGTCTCCATCAAGAGCCTCAGCGAAACCCCGAACATTCGAGGGTTGGAAGGCGGCGGTCCCGGCGGGATCGTCAACACAGCCCTTGCCGGGACCTTGCCGCGTGTTCCGCTGATCCTGGACGGGGTTCCGCAGCCCGCCTCCGTACCGAATGCCTCTTTCTCCAGCCTGTGGGATGTCGAGCAGGTCGAAATACTCAAAGGTCCGCAGACGACCTTTCACGGCCGCTCATCCATCGCCGGCGCCATTGTCGTGAAGACGAAAGATCCGACCTTCGAGACGGAAGCAGCGGGGGAAAGTACGCTTGAGATCGACAGTTTCGGCGGCCCAACGCATATCACGAACGGCATGGTGTCCGCCCCCGTCTTCGAGGATCGGCTGGCATTGCGCGGGACGTTCGAACACCGGTCGGGAGAGGACCCGAGATCGGTCGTCAATTCCCCCGCGGGAACGCCATCGGACTTCCTGAACGAGTTCGATAGCCTCAGGTTCAGGACCAAGGCCCTTCTGACGCCCGAAGGAGAGGCGGGTCCCCTTCGGCTACTGGCATCCTTCGACTACCAGGATGGACGGACGCCTCAAACACGCGGAACCGTGCAGCTTCTGAACTTCTCGGACGGCGTCGATCGCGACGAAACGGACCGTGAGATCGACTTCGCCACCGGTGCGCTTCGTCTGTTCGATGACAGAGCTTGGACAACGTCGCTGAACGCCAGTTACGACGTCGGGTCGGTCGGCAAAGCAACCTCGATAACAAGTTATTCGTCCACCACGTTCATCACCCGCCCGGATCAGCCGGACAATACCCATTTCAATTTCCGGGAGCGGGCCTTCAATCAGGATTTTCTGCTTGAACTCGGCGGCCCGACGTCATCCGCCAGCGGGCTGTTGGGCGCCAACATATCGACCCGCGAACAGGACATCTTTCTCGACAACATCACGAACGCTTTTATCGGCTTCGCGACATCGGATGGAAATACAAGATCGGCGTCGTTGTTCGCCGATGCACGTGTCGGGTTGCTGGAGGATCTGGACCTTCATGTCGGTGGGCGTCTTCTCTGGAACGATGACTCCCGGACGTCTTTCACAAGCATCAGCCCCTTCGCCGTTCGAACGACCCAGTTCAGCCGGACCGAAACCGTCTTTCTTCCCTCCCTGGGGTTGGGCTACGACATCGACGCGGAAAATACGGTTTATGTAACCGTCCGCCAGGGCTGGAACGCGGGTGGCTCGGCAATCAACTTTGCCAACGGGGAGATCTTCGTGTTCGACGCGGAAACGGTCTGGACCGGCGAGAGCACCTATCGGTTCGAAAGTACCGAAAAGCGGTGGGCTTTCAACGCAACCGCCTTTTTCAACCTGCATGAAGATCCGCAGTTTTTCGTTCAGAAAACCCCTGGCAACCTGGCGACGGCCGTGGTCGAGAACCAGGGAGAAGGCCGGTCGTACGGTTTGGAACTGGATGCCAGGGCGGCCCTTTTCGACGACCTGGATATCTTCGGCGGATTGGGATTGCTTCACACCGAAATCACCGAAGCCAATGCGGAGGAACCGGATACTGAAGGCAATCGCTTCGGCCGTGATCCGTCTGTCACCCTCAATCTGGGAACAGAGTGGCGTCCGCGATTCATCGATGGGCTGAGCGTCGACACCCGTGTCACATATGTCGGTGAGTCCTTTAACGATTTTGAGAACATTGATGGTCAGGAAATAGGCGACTACATCCTTACCGACATCGGCGTTTCCTATGTAAGGGACAATGTTCGCGGCCGCCTGTTCATCACGAACATCCTCGATGAAGCCGGCATCACGGCCCGGGTGGGAAACCGCTTCGCCGCGGTAACCCCGCCCAGGACCTACGGCTTGAGTTTAAAGGTTGTCTATTGAACAGGAATTCGATTTTGAGGCTGTCTCTTGCGCTTCGCCCTGCATCTCGGCGGAGCGCCTTCCCGCTAGGGGGGTGGGCATGCCGTTTCAGTTGCCCAGAACAAACGCAAACCGCTTCAGTTCAGCTTTCCGGTCTCGCCCCCCGCCTTTGCGAGACCCAGGTTCCGCCAAAATCGCGGCGCTTGTCCAAACCGTCTCCGGAAAGCCTTTGCAAATCGGGCTGGATTGTCAAAGCCAACGCTCTGGGCGACGTCAATAATGCTGTTGCCGGTATCGCTTGTAAGGTCTGCCGCAGCCTTGTCGAGCTTCATTTGAAGCACGAATTGATACGGCGTTATGCCGGTTGCCGCTTTGAACCTTCGGGAGAAATGATACCGGCTTACCCCGGTCAATTGTGCAAGTTCGTCGACCTGTATCTGACGGCTGAAATTCTCAGCAACGTAAGTCTTGATAGAACCGATTACCTTTTCTGACAGCGGGTAAACCTCCGCGGACGGCGTCTCAATACCGGCAATCTCGAATGGATCGTCCAACAATTGGTGAACAATCATCTGCGCGGCATACTTCAATACGGTGTCCGATGCTTGGCCGGCCTGCGTGTAGCCGATTTGCATCATGGTGGTTTCGACCAACGGATCGCGGAAAGGCTTGGAGATGACATCACGCCGCAGCCGATTCGGCCACTTCTCGCCAAAACTCTCAAGAAGCGCGTTGATTTCGATACCCAGCCCAATAACGCGCAGCTCCGGCCATGAGCCGTGGCCGGAAGCGGACGGCGCCGCTATACCGATATCCCCCGGTTCGATAGTCGAATCCATATCCTGCAAACGGGTCTTTTGGATGATGCGTCCGCCACCGCCGATACAGAGGACCATGAAAAGGACGGGTATGCTGGGGATCGGACAACTGTTCTCCTCGTAAGTGGCATCGTAGACAAGGATCGATCTGGTCGCATCCACTTGGATACTGTGAACGTCAGCCTTCATTTCGGCTAGCTTACTTCGAACGATGTCGCTTGACGGTACCGGCATAATTGTCTCTTGCAAAACGCACTGCTAATCGCCCTATTCTAGTTGCAAATGCGTATTAATAGCAACCTAATGCCAATAAAAGCACGAATGCGGTATGTCGACGCATGATTGAGTTAGAAGGGCTTTTCGGGCGCCCCCTAAGTTGGCCGCAAATCAAAACGGATGGGGGTTTGGATGAGGTCCAAGAGAAAACTGGTTCTGGCTTTGGCGACCGTGCTTGCCGGACAGACGGCATCCAGCAATGCGCAAGAGACACGTGTCGATACGGAAGTCTTCCTTCTCGAACCGATTACAGTTCGTGGAGACAAGGTGAGCAGAAGCCTCCGCGACACGACTGCCGGAACGACCATAATCGATGGAGAAGAGGCCGGTAAGGCCAAAAATGCGGATATCGACGACGTACTGGAAAGAGAAGCCAATATCCTGGCAAACGAGGGATTCTCGCTTCCCTCTATCAGGGGTATAGATTCGACCAGCGGCGGACGCCCGAGTATCACAGCAGGCTCGCAGCCCAGGACGCCAATTCTTGTCGACGATGTCGCGCTGCCGTCAAATGAAAGTTCGGCCATTTCGCAGACGTCTCTTTGGGATTTAAGCGCGGTTGAGGTTGCCCGCGGACCACAGCCCACAAGCACGGGCCGGAACGCAATCGGCGGTGCGATACGTGTTTACACAAACGATCCGTCATTCGAGACGGAGAGTGCGGTACGCACGCTTTACCGTAACAAGGATCACACCGCCTACGGTGCATTCATGGTCAACACCCCACTTCTGGAAAATGAGCTCGCCGTACGCCTAACCGGAGAGGGCAGCTACGGCCAAAGCTATGTCGATATCGAACCTGCTGTCCCCGCTGGCTTCGATCCGGAAGATGAAACCCTTGGCCGGCTTCGCGGAAAGCTGCTCTATCAACCGGAGGTACTACGGGACCTCAGCGTTCTGCTGAGCATCAACCATGTTAAATCCGAACAACCGACCGAGGGCCTGGTCAATGACGCACGCAACATCCGAATCACCGCCGACAACCAATTCGGATTGGTTTCGTCTTATCAGGAACTCACACAGACTGCCTACCAGTTACGGTCGACCTATGACTTCGACGACCGCTTCAGCATGGTAGGTCGATTTGCCTACCTGGATAACGAACTCGAATTTGTGAACAGCGGGGACGTCATTAACTTCGGCATTCCCTTTGTGCTTGGGAAGACCGCTTTCGAGAAGAGCCAAGCGGAGGGAGAGGTTTATCTTCAATTCCAAGATCTTGGCTTGATCCGAAACGGTGTCATTGGGCTTATCCACAATATCGAGGAAGAAGACGCTACAAATAACGGCACACCACAGTTCGCTGCTGATGGAGAAATAGAGAACACCGGCATCTACAGCGAAGTCGAACTTTCGGCAGACCATGTTGTCGAAGGCCTTACCTTCATCGCGGGCGGTCGCTTGGAAATAGACGACCGTTTTCGAAACACCGAGGCTCCGGTCGGCACACCGGCCGGCAGGGCCGATTTTGAGGAAGTTGAATTTCTGCCAAGGCTTGGGTTTCGCTATGACGTCAATGAAGAGATGTCCGTGGGTTATAGTTATACAAGGGGTTTTCGTGCGGGCGGTCTCGACGTCGACCTTACCGCCCCGATCTTTGGATTACCGCTATCCACATCGACCTTTGAGCCGGAATTCATAGATCAGCACGAGATCTATACGCGAGGAACATTCCTGGACGGAACTCTCGATGTGTCCGCAACCGCGTTCTATCATATCTGGGACAATGCCCAGGTGGACGGGGCGGTTAGGTTCCTGAATGGCGCTGTCTCGTTAATCGGTAACGTTCCGGAAGCTGTCGGGTATGGTGCAGAGTTCAGCGCAACTTATGCAATTCTGCCCGAGCTGAGCATCACGGGCGCATTGGGCCTTTTGAATACAGAGATCACCGATGCCGGCCCGTTCCTACTGGCTTTCGAAGGTGCGTCTCTACCGCGTGCGCCTGACGTAACAGGCTCTCTTGGACTGAACTGGAACCCGGTTGAACCCCTGTCGGCGGCTCTCAACGTGCGGCATGTCAGCAGCACGGTATCCGGCCTTGGGCAACCCGACTTGGCCGCCTATACCGTAACCGACATCTCCGCTGCCTATAGGGTTGTTACCGAGGTCGGACAGTTTGAGGTCGAGGGTTTTGTAAACAACCTGTTCGACAAACGGTTTCAAACTTTTTCGGAAACATCCCCCCTGGTGAACTTAAGTGCGGCTGGCCGTCCCAGAACCGTTGGCATAGCACTCAATGCAAGGTGGTAGGTGTCCGGCATGAGCGACACGTCAATATCTAAGACAAAGTCGAAAGCGCGCGAAAGAGAAATACGATGGCGTGTGCTTTTGGCTGTCGGCATGCTCTATGCCGCCCAGTTTGTACCGATGTTCTTCGCGCTCATGGCGCTACCCGTCATCATGCGGCAAGAAGGGTACGATGCGACTACAATCGGGCTGGTACAGCTTGCCGCTCTCCCCTACGTCATCAAGTTTCTTTGGGCGCCGCTGATCGACAAATACAAGCTTGGACGGGATCGCTACAAATCCTGGATTGTCGTCTTGTCGATTATCCATTTGCTCTCGATTTTGGCACTGTCGACAGTGAGCCCTTCCGGTTCGCTGGTGCTGTTGTTTGCTTTTCTTTTCATCGCGTGTCTGTCGGTCAGCACCCAGGACGTGGCGGTCGACGCCCTCGCCATCTCCCTCCTGCGCCCAAGTGAAAGGGCTATGGGCGCCACTTTCCAAAATGCCGGCGCTTACGGCGGCGCGGTGATCGGAGGATTTGGGTTCCTTTTCATCTATGGGGAAATCGGCTGGACCGTAGCACTGCTGGCGCAAGCGGTATTGTTTGGCCTGCCGCTCCTCGTCCTGTTGTTCGTTGATGAACCGGTGCGTCTCCGAGGCGTTCCACCGATTAATCTGAAGAATTGTCTGCGCTTCTTTACGCAGGCCCGGATCTGGCGCTGGCTTGGTGTCCTGGCGTCGATGCGCATGCCTTTGATCGCCACCATGCTGCCAATGCGCTTGATGATGGTCGATCAAGGGATGACCACCCAGGAGATTGCGCTATGGTTCGGCTTGTTCGCCATGAGCGCAGGCGGCGGGGCTACAATTGTCTTCGGCCCCTTACTCAGGAACCTGCCGAGAGTGCGGGCGCTCTATGTCGTCGCCTTTATCAATGTTCCGGTTCTCCTGGCCATCACGTATGTTGCGGGCGCCTTTCCATCTGAGATCCGGTACGCGATCATTGCCGCCTGGATGGCGATCGCGGCAACAGACATCGTCATCTTTAGGGGGGCCATGGACAAGGTTCGTCCGGAAATCCCAGGCTTCGACTTTTCGGTACAGATCGCGATTTATTTCCTGCTGCCGGCCTTCTCCGACCCGGTTCTCGGATATGTAATCGATATGCACGGCTACCTGACCTCGTTCCTGGTCTGTATCCCGTTTGCCTTTGTCCCGATAGCCTTCCTGTACTTCGCGGTCGCCAAGTTCAAAGCCTCGGCGCAGGGATTGGATGGTGAGCGCTCAGTCTCCACTGGGACGATTCCTGTGGCGAAACCAAGGGAGCTTTTGGAGTTCTTCGACGATGAAATCCAGAAAATGGGACTCGCCGGCGAAAGGCCGAAGCCTGATATTCTCCGGGTTGAGGAGATGGGGTGCATCGTAGAGATCAAGACTTTGAGAGAGGCCGTAGACATTCTGGTCGATACGCCGAATGAAAATTTCCTGATCCTCATTCGCGATGAGGTCGTGGAGATCATTGAACGGTACGACGCCGAAGCCTCGTCAAAGCTTACCTGGACAGGAGGTATATCCGTCGGCGAGAGACCGTCAAACTTCCGGGTGATGCGGGCGAAGTCGCGAAAGGAAGTGTTCCCGGGCCTGATCCGCGTGACGCTTGAGGGGATCGATGTCCAGGCGCTCACCAGGGATGGGATCCATATCCGACTGATGATGCCGGAAAAGCGAGGCCGGACGCCGGTATGGCCGACGATTGCGGAGAATGGCAGCACGGCCTGGCCAACAGGGGACGATAAACTTCATGCGCGGTGGGTCACGATCCGAGAGATCCGCATGGATGAACGTGAGATCGACGTCGACATTGCCCATCATGCGGGCGGCTTGATCTCGGACTGGGCGGCCCTAGACGGCGACGAGCAAGAGGTGGGCGTAATCGGTCCATCCGGCGATCCCTATTTGGAGGAGACAAAGGATATCGTACTGGCGGCGGACTACACCGGGCTGCCCGCGGTGGCCCGTCTCATTGAAAGCACGGGCGGCCGTGTGACCGGGCACGTTTTCGCCGCCGCCCCTTCGCGCGACGCTCTTGCCGCCTACCTGCCGCCATCCAAGCTGACTCTCGTACCGATACCGCCGGAAGACTTCACTGTTGGAATTGCCAAGATCATCGACCAAGCAGATCTTGGAAAAGTTTCATACGGCTGGTTCGGCGGCGAGTTCAAAGCGGCTCAAGCGGTTCGGAGTATCTTCAAAACCAAGTTCGGTTTGCAGAAAAGAAAGCAGATGAGCGTTGCATTTTGGCGAAGCGGCGTGCCGGGACATGCGTCGCGGGCGACCTAGAATTAGCGATTGTTGTTGTCACCAGGAAGAAACAGGGGCCATGTTCCCAGCCAGCCGGGCGGACGCCGCTTTGCCGACGGCACAGGCCCCGCTGGCAAAGACAGACAACGTCCTCCTAGTACCGCAATCGGCCTTTACAGTCTCGCAAATTGCGTCAGCCAATACTTGCGGTGCGTCCGGTATCGCTGGCGCACCGTACTAGGCAAAAGGAATCTGTCGAACGGCCCAACACCGGGTCAGTGATTTATTGAAATATGCATCGGGGCCTTCGGGCCGTGGCGGATTTACCCGGGCGGAACCGATTTTCGAATAGTGTCCGCCGTTTTCTCCGCAATCATGATAACCGGAGAAGCGGTGTTTCCCGACGTAATCTTCGGCATCACCGATGCATCGGCGATCCGCAATCCGGACAGGCCCCGCACCTTGAGTTCGGGATCGACGACGGCCCGGTCGTCCAATCCCATTTTGCAGGTTCCGACCGGATGGAAAATCGTCGTGGCGATGTCGCCGACCGATGCCAGAAGCGCGTCTTCCCCCATGACCGAAGGACCCGGTAGTATTTCCTCGGGCCGGTAGCGTGACAATGCCTGCGCCGTCATGATCTCCCGCGCCTGCTGAACCGATTTCACGGCGACGGCCTTATCGCGTTCTGTCGACAGATAGTTCAGGCGGATTTCCGGTTGGGCGTCCGTGTCGGTGCTTGTGATATGGCAATGGCCGACACTCTCCGGGCGTAAATTGCAAACGGAGACCGTGATCGCCGGGAAAGGATGCAGAGGATCCCCCAATTTGTCCGTCGACAGCGGCTGCACGTGATACTCCAGATCCGGCGTTTCCTGCTCCGGACCGGACTTCGTGAACATCCCGAACTGGCTGGGCGCCATCGACATCGGGCCGGATTGAAACAGGCCGTATTGCAGCGCGATCTTCGCCTTCCCGAAGAGACTGTTCGCCATTGTGTTCAGCGTCTTGGCCCCATGCACCTTGAAGACCGTTCGGATCTGCAGGTGATCCTGCAGGTTTTCGCCGACGCCGCTGCTTTCATGCACAACATCGATACCCATGGCGGACAGCAAATCGCCCCGTCCCACGCCAGAGAGTTCGAGGACTTTCGGAGAGTTAATCGCCCCCGCCGCAAGGATCACTTCCGCATCCGCAGAGGCCTCGACAACCCGGCCGCCTTGGCGGAAGCGGACGCCCGTTACGGATTTGCCGGAGAACAACAGCCGTTCCGTCATCGCCTCGGTCAAAACCCGAAGGTTCGGCCGATTCATGGCGGGCCGCAGAAACCCCTTGGCGGTATTCCAGCGAACGCCATTCCTTTGGTTCACTTCGAAATAGCCGGACCCTTCGTTATTTCCATCATTGAAGTCCGAGCGGGGTAAAATGCCGAATTCCTCAGCGCCTTGCTGCACAGCCTCCAGTATCTCCCAATTCAGTCGTTGCTTCTGAACCTTCCATTCGCCGCCACCCCGATGCATGGCGCTGTCGCCGGCATGGTGATCTTCGGACTTCAGGAAATAGGGCAGGACATCGTCCCAGCCCCAGCCCGTGTTTCCAAGCTGCCGCCAATGGTCGTAGTCCGCCGCCTGTCCGCGCATATAGATCATGCCGTTGACGGATGTGCAGCCGCCCAGGACTTTGCCGCGCGGATAAACCAAACTGCGGCCGTTCAGGCCCGGTTCCTGCGCGGTCTTCATCATCCAGTCGGTGCGTGGATTGCCGATGCAATAAAGATATCCGACCGGGATATGAACCCAATGATAGTTGTCCGACTTTCCCGCCTCCAGCAACAGGACGCGGGTATCGGGATTTTCGCTCAACCGGTTAGCCAGGACGCACCCCGCGGTCCCGGCGCCGATGATGATATAGTCGTATCGACCTTCCAATTGTACTGCATCTGTCATGGCGTCTTCGTATCACGGCTCCAAACCGCGCGCATCGTTTCTGTAGGCTGGAGATAGGTTTCGTAGCGCGCATCATAGTGAGGTTTTGGGAAAGATCCGTTTTATAACGCGCTTTGGGCCGTGTCATCCGGACATTCCCCTGATCATACGTGCCGACTTTTCCGGCCGCCATTCCGGCGCCTATGGCCGCGCCCAAGACGCCCGGTTTTTCCGCTTCCGCTACGGTGATCGGAATGCCTAGACAGTTCGCAATCATTTGAAGCCAATGCGGGTTGCACGATCACCGGCCGGACGGAACAGGACGGTCGAAGGAGACGCCCGCTTTTTCAAGACCACGATATGCCGGAGATCATTGAGAAGAAGGCCTTCGAACAGGACGCGGAGCATATGGCCTCCGCAATGCCGCCTGGCGGCGCCTATAGAACCCCGCACGAAACTCTGCGTCCTGCGCCGAGCCATAAAAAAAAGGAGCGTCCGTCCACGGGCGCCGTATGAAGGTCTCCTGCACCCCACTGTTCCATCGCACCGTCCAGACGCCGGTTACATCCTGAATGTAAAAAGCGCACGGAAAGGTTCTCCATTCCTCAGGAGGTGCGAATATCGGCGGGAGAGCAGTCACCGGCCTACAAGCTCTCGCTTCCGCATGACAGAGACCGCTTCAACGCACCGGGCGAGTTTCAAATGCGGGGCGGCGAGCCGTCCCATCGCGGTTACAGCTTCAAGCGCAATCCGACACCGAATTCACGAGGCGTCGTTACCGCTGCCGTCCCCGTTTCGAACGCCTGAAGCGGCTCGATCTGATCAAAGACATTGTTGAGGTACCCGAACATACTCAGCGATCCGCCCGTTTCATACGCGAAGTCCAAGTCCACAATCGTTACCGGATCGGTCTTCAGGGTTTCCGTATTCTCGTCGTCGCTGGAAACGCCATCGGTATGACTAACCCTCGCCCCCAATACGAGCCCCTCAATCGCCTCCCATCTAGCGCCCGCGGTCAGGGAATAAGTCGGCGCGTTGGCGAATTCATTGCCGACGAAGTCCGTGCTGGCATCGGAAAACTCCCGAAACTCAGTGGCAAGCAATCCAACCGCCCCGCTCAAGCTCAGCCGATCGGTTACCAAGACGTCGACCGCGAGTTCCATGCCGAAGCTCCGCGCTTTTTCCGCATTAATAGTGAACCTATCGTTATTGTTCGTTCCAGGTATTGGCGTCTGTGTATTTCGCTGGGCATCCTCCAAGGTTGCATAGAACAAATTACCGTTAATGAATGCACGGCCGTTCAGCAGTTCGCTTCGGGCAAACAGTTCATAATTCCATACAAACTCGGGATCGTACTCGACGAAATCGGCGCGCGTGAAGCTCAACGCGACACCTCCTGGGTTGTATCCTCGGGATATCAGTGCGCCGACCGTAAAATCGGGCGTCACTTCCTGGCTGACCGAGACACGGGGAAGCAACGCGTCGTATGTCTCCTCGAAGGACAGAGCGCCGATGCCGAAGGCGGCAACACCGTCGCGTTTTACCGTGTCGCGCTGATAACGAAGTCCGCCCAGTATCGTCAGTGTCTCACTCAGCCGATAAGACAGTTCACCGAAGATCCCGATGTTGGTCTTTTCGTCGCTGAAAGTTGTCGTGCCATTGAAATCCAGAAATTCGTCGGAATCGACATGTCCCAGGCGAACACCGACGAGACCGGTGATTGTCTCGTCCGGCGTCCTCACGTCGAGGCGCAGTTCGTCGACAAACTCCCGCCCGGTGTTTTCGGCGTCGCCGTTGACACCATCCGATGTAATTCTGTTCAGGTCGGTCTTGGCATATTGAAACTGGTTCGAAATTCGTACGCCATCGGATATCTCGTGGGAGGCATCCAAAAGCGTGCTGAAAATGGTATTCTCGTATGATGTGTTTATTAAACCTGTAAAATCAGTAATGAGCGCGTCGACGGGCTCGTTTACGACAATATCGCCCGGCCTGTTGCTGTCGACGTAATTCACCGTCAGTTTTACCTCGAACTCCGGCAGGGCCGCCGGTTGAAGTAACAGCTTCGCCCTACCTGAATAAAGATGAGAATCCAGGCTGGACGGGCCGGGGTCGAAACCGGCGCTGGCATCTGCATAGCTGTCTGCGGACTGATATTCGTAGGCGATCCGCCCGGCGAGCTGGTCTTCGACAATGGCGCCGGACGCCACACCGGCAACACGCGCGTGATCGAAATTGCCGCGTTCGCCCTCTAAAAGATACTCCGGCTCGAATGTCGGGTCCTTTGTGACCACATGTATGGCGCCAGCGATACTGTTAGCGCCCTGGGAGGTGGTTTGCGGGCCGCGAAAGACCTCCACGCGTTCGACATCGAAAACCGATACCGAAGTTTCAACCAGTTCAAGAAAGTTCCCAGCGCGCCCGTCGACAATGTAGCTGGCCCGCGGAGCTGTACCGCCGAAGAACGCGGCCGCGCCGTCATTGGGTCCCCGCATGTCTTGGCCCCGTATGGTAGGGGCGGTGCCGACGCCGATATACGATACGTTCGGAACGTCTTCGATGACATCGGTCAACCTCGTATCGCCGTGCCGGCTCTCAAGTTCCTCCGCCCCAATCACCTGAACCGACGAAGCGGTGTCGAAGACGGTACGTTCCACGCGCTCCCCCGTCACCGTGATTTGGTTCAGCCGCAGCGGTCCGTTGCTTTCCTCGGAGACAGCGCGTTCCAAACGGACGGAATTAGCACCCGTGAACCGATAGGTTATGCCTGTACCAGAAAGAAGTTGCCGCAACGCTTGTTCCGGGGTCAGTTCGCCCGATGCACCTTCGCTTGTTCGGTCCGCTGTAATCGTCTTATCGAACACGATGGCGACGCCGGCTGCTTCACCATAGTCCAACAGCGCCTGCTCCAGCGACTTTCTTGGGATGTCGAAATGGATTGTCGATTGCGCATGCCCGTGATGTGCGAAGCCAAAGACCAAGAACGAATATATTGCTATGTAAAAATAAAAATTCCTAACGCCTAGTATCACCGCCCGCGCCGACATACGACATCCCCCATTCTTCTCAAAGTCGTGGGTAGTCCGTATTGACGACAACGACGCAACCCATCCTAAGGACAAGGACGTGCTTCGAAGTAGACCGCGTAAAATTTATTTCCGAGGTAAAATCACGGCACCGACCGGTCCAAGGTCGACGACCCGTCCGCCCAATTGATCAGCGATTATCCAGGGCGCATGCTGCATCGCGTCGAAGGGTATGACGCCGCTGACCGACTTACCGGCCAGTTCTTCGTCGAACACCATAACCCGACCCGTGCGGAGACGCCGCAGATCCTCCATAACATCGGTTAGGGGTTTTTCATGGAACCGGTACCGGCCCTTCCGCCAGCCGTGGATCGCTTCAATGCGCGCTACTTCGATGGGGCCGAAGACACCGTCATGGCGCACGGCCTGACGGGCAGCCAACCTAACGGTATTCCCGCCGGCATCCGCTGCGACATTGGACTCAATCACCGACACCAATACCGTCGATCCGGACTTGCGGACCGAATAGATTGTTCCCAGGGCACGCGCATCGACGTCTCCAGCACTGATGACGAACGGCCGGTCCGGATCTTCCGCGACGTCCAAAGCGACTTCTCCATCCAAGAGGACGAGGCGTCTAAGGGTATTGTCGAAATCGACGGATACGGCCGTGCGCGCATTGAGCCAAAGTATGCTTCCGTCGGATAAGGCAACCTGCCGCACTTCACCGATATCCGTGCGATGGTCCGCCTGCAGCGCGATGATGGGATGGACTCCGAACCATGCTGATGCAGCGAGCAAGAAAACAGCGGCGCTCGCGGCAACCGCCCAGCCCACATTCCGTCGTGGCCGCTGTTTAGAAGGCGGTTGCGCTCTGCGGTTGGAGGAAGACGGCCAGGCTCCGCGGCGATGCGCAGCGGTCGGCGCACTCTGTTCACCAGCCACCGCCCAGACCGCCGCCGCCTTGTCGTACGCATCCCGGTGGCGCGGGTCATGATTCAACCAGGCATGAAGTCGCGCCTCAAGGCCTGGGTCCGCCGTTATGCGCACGACCCATTGCGCAGCCTCTCTCGCAATTCGATTCTGGTCTTCCAATTGAGCCAAAGCAAAACCTGATTGAACCGGTTCCGGTGAAATCTGGCACCTTTTCGTACTCGTTTAGTCCAGCCCGGCACGTTCGGTCAAATGTTCAAGCGCACGCGTCAGGTCTTTCTGAACAGTGCTTTCGGATATTTCCAAAATATCTGCAATTTGTCGATAACTCATACCCTCGATACGAGAAAGCCGAAAAACTTGCGCTGCTCTGGGCGAAAGGTCGTCAAGCGCAGCGAAAATGACCGACAGGCGCTTCCGTGCTTCCAGCATCCGTTCAACCGACGGCGTCTCGCTGGGGCGAGCGTCCAGAACGGCGACGGGTGTTGGCCGGATTTGCCTGCGCATCGCCTTGCGGACATGGTCGATCACAAGGTTCCGCGCGATCGTAAACAGAAAAGAACCGGGATCCTTGACGTCGGAAATGCGGACCGCCTGAAGGTACCTTACGAAAGTCTCTTGCAGCAGATCAGAAGCCGTGTCTCTGCAGCCGGTCTTGTAAGTCAGATAGGCGACAAGGTCAGCACTATAGGACTCATAAAGCGCAACACCGTCTCTTTCTTCCATTTTGCCAGCTCGGGTACCTGGAATCGTTCGATCTAGTCGGAAAATCAATCTCACTCGTAGTCCCGGTAAACGCCCAAACTACTTTGCCGATTTGCCGTCACCTCCAGCGTTATCGCGATTGCGAACCATTTGCAACGCTCCGGCGATCCGAGGAATGAGATCAGAGCGAATTGTCGGAAGCGTCAGGCGGGACAAAACCGTCGGGATTTGGCAATCCGCCAATCCGCCCACGCGACCTGCTTCTCACATACCCGCGCCGCGGATACAGTGCGGTCATGCATTTCAACCAAATCAACAGCTTCTATCTCGTCGCCACATTGGGCACCTACCAGGCGGCGGCGGAACGTCTGCATGCGACCCAACCCGCGATATCGTCCCGGATCGCGGCGTTGGAAGACAGTTTGAATGTCAAACTGTTCGACCGCAGTGGATACCGGGTGTCGCTGACGCCGCAAGGGCGCCGGTTCCTGCCCTATGCCGAAAAGATGCTGGAGTTGCAGTCGGAGGCGACGGTCGCCGTCAGCGACGC
>JANQIT010000191.1 GCA_028282025.1 Hwanghaeella sp.
GTGCAGGCGTTCACCGTCCGCAAGCTGGGCGCGCTCTCTTTCACCAGGGTGCTGCGGGGGCCGTTGTTCTTTCAACCCGCCCCCCCGGACATTCACGCCATCGCCCTGAAACAGATCAAGCGCGCCTTTCCGATGCGACGCCTGAACTGGTCCACCGTCATGCCCGAGGTCGCCCCCTCTCCCGCCTGGCAGACCGCGTCGGAAAGCAGGGGACTGCACCGGATCATGGACGGCTACGAGACCGCCTGGATCGACCTGCGCAAGTCCGAGAAGGCCCTGCGGTCGGGCTTGAAGCAGAAATGGCGAAACCAGTTGGCCAAGGCTGAAGCGGCCGGTCTTTCGGTTGAGGAAACGGACAAGGTGGACTGGCTGCTGGACCATTACGACCGGCAACGCCGCCAACGCCGCTATACCGGTCCTTCCGGCAAGCTGTTGGCGGCCCTGCCCGTCGAGGGAATGCTGGCCCTCCGTGCGCGGTGGCAGGGCAACACGGCTGCCGGCGTCCTTTTTGTCCGTCACGGGTTCGACGCAACTTATCAGGTGGGCTGGACCGGGGACGCGGGACGGGACCTCAACGCACACAACTTGCTACTGTGGCAGGGGCTTTTACATCTCAAGAAAGCCGGCGTGCGGTTTCTGGACATGGGCGGGATAGACGCCGCCGCCCTGCCCGGGATCGCGCATTTCAAACAGGGTCTCGGCGGGGAGGCTTTTCACTGCGCGGGCGTCTATCTATAAACGCGACCGCAACGGCCTTACCCGGGGAGCAGAAATGCGCGATCAGACGAGCATGAGCAGGCAAGAAATCGAAGAAGGGACCGTCCTTGCGCCCAAATTCGATCAGAATGGACTCATCCCGGCGGTCGCCCAGCATGCGGAAACCGGCGAGATTCTGATGCTGGCCTACATGAATGCCGAAGCTCTGGAAAAAACCCTGGAAACCCGGAAAGCGCATTATTGGAGCCGCAGCCGCCAATCCCTGTGGCTGAAGGGCGAAACCAGCGGCCAGACGCAGGAGGTCACCGACCTGCTGATCGATTGCGATCAAGATACGGTGGTTCTGAAGGTCCTGCCGCAAGGCGATGGCGGCTGCTGCCATGTCGGCTATCGAACCTGCTTCTTCCGGACCGTTCAAGGCGAAGAACTCACAAAGGTTCAGAAGCCTTTGTGAACCACGGCGTGCCGCCCCCGGAAGGCGGTGAGATCATCGAAACACCGTCAGTAGCCGCCACATCCCCGCCGCGCTGGATATCCAGAACAGCAAGACGCCGGTAAACGGGATGAAATAGGTGCAGATCCGGCCGGCCTGAACCGGATTGACGGTCTTGGACGTCTCAATATAGGCGATACAGCCGCGCCCCAGATCGAATTCAACAAAATAGCCGTAGATCAGGCCCAGGCCGCTGAAAGCCAGCCATAGGGACCAGACGAGCAGACGTCCGATTTCCGCGCCGTTCGCTCGCCATGCCTCGCGTATTTCCGCCGGGCGAAAGTCCTGCATGCGGCCAGTCTAGCACAGCTACGCGCCATACACAGCCATGCGCCGCGCATAGCTACATGCCCACAGCTACACGCCGCTCCCGGGGCCCTTCTGGTTGATCAGGATTTCCCCCTCCGCAAAGGCGCGGTCCGCCGGCGTCAGGTTTGTGTAGTCTTCCAGCCCCAGGGTCCGCACAAGTGTTCCGCCTTCATCGCTCAACGGAAAGATGGCGAACGCATAGATCACATCCCGGTTCACAATAGGCGGCATGATGTTCTCGCCATATACAGGCCGTCCGGTGTCCGCCAGAAACCCATAGACTTCCCGCCAGCCGAGCGAGTTGGATCTTTTCTTGAGGCTGCCGACGTCTTCGCCGGTAAAATCCCAATGCATGAAACGGACGACATCGGGCCCGACCAGTCTGTAGCGGGCTTCGAAGGGTTCCGCCCGGATGTCGGCGACAACCAGATTTGGCGCGATTTCAGGTAGGTCGAGAAGGTCGATATCCGAGATCCGCGGCATGGCGCGGCCTGCCGCCTTCTCGCGCCAATATCGAGCGACCCGGAGAACCATATCGGACTCCAACCCGCCCGCATCGTTAGAAAACCATGCAGTCACTGCCCATTGCACCCATGTCTCCGTCCGCAAGCGGAGGAGGTACTTATCCCATCGGGAACAGGTTCTACGGTTACTCCGCTACGGCTGCAACCGATTGGGGTGTTTTGTCTGACGGTAAAAATAATACAACAGCACTGGAAATGGCCGCGAGAACCCCGAGCCCCAGGAGGAGGAGTTCGAAGGATCCGGTCGTCTCCCGAACCCATGCGATCAGCGCGACCCCCAGGGGCGCCGCACCGAAGGCAAGAATGAACTTCACGCCGAAAGCAATCCCATGATGGCGCTCCGGCGCATAGCGGGAAAGTAGAATGTTCTCGGACGGCAGGGCGCTGGTGTTGAAAATCACCAGCACAACGGCCCCGGCGAAAAGCACGGCCTCTCCCGACATCGCGACCAGTAGCAGCAGCGGGGCCTGCGCCAGCCAGCATAGCAGATAGACCATTTTCAAGGAGTAGCGGTCGGCCAGATGACCGCCGACAAGCTGCATCACCGCGCCGACGGCATACACCGCCGCCACCATACCGCCGACGGCGGCGAGATTGCCGGACAGAAGGCCGATCAACCCTTCTTCGAACAGTTTGGGCATCACCGCTTGAACGCTGCTATAGACCAGACCGATGGCGAACATCGGAAAAAGCAGCAGGGCAAAGGCGCGCAGGTTGCCCGCCGCGCCGGACCGGCCATCCGCACTTTCCCTGGATTTGACGTCCTTAATCTCGCCCCTCAGCACGTACCACCACATGGCGAAACCGGTGACGAAACAAAGAGCGCCCGGGATCAGGAAGGCGGCGCGCCACCCCGCCAATTCCAGCAGCAGGCCCGTTGCACCCGCCGCCGCCGCGGCCCCAAGGCCGCCGAAAATCCCGTTTACCGCCAGTTTCTTACCCGTCGATCCCTGCGAGCTACGGACCAGCCAGGACAACCCCACCGGATGGTAGATCGCGCCGAACAGGCCGATGGCGGCCAGCAGCAGCATCAGCGCCGTATCCGTCTCCGCGAAGGCGCACGCGGCGGTGGCCGCCCCCATCCCGAAAAACATGACGACCAGCATGCCGGGCGCGCTCCAGACATCCGCCAAACGCCCGGCCGGCAGCGAGGCCAACCCGATCACGATGGCGGCGGGAGTCCAAAGCTCGATCAGGTCGTGAAACGGCTTCTGCCAATCGACGGCGAGCGCGATCACGATGGTGAAATACATCGCGGCGAAATAATGGAAATAGAAATGCCCGATGCAGGAAAAGATCAGGCTGAGCTGTGCGTTACGCGTAGACATCTTTCCGCAGCGTTCCTCGAATTCCGTCGCGGCGGGCCGCCGGTCAGGTCGCCAGCCGATGCCGCGCCAGTCTGTCATAGGGGGCGAGACAGGCTTCGTATACAGCTTTGAGCCTGTCGGGGACGACAATGTCTTTTTCCACGTATGGGGCGAATCCGGTGGACGCCTCCACCGTAGCGTACCAGTGGGCGGCCCAGACCCCATCCGTCTCGCGCCTGCCGGCGGGCCAGGAAAGCATGGCTTCGTCGAACGCAATCCCGATACGCCCGC
Organism: Hwanghaeella sp.; assembly: GCA_028282025.1. Lineage (GTDB taxonomy): Bacteria > Pseudomonadota > Alphaproteobacteria > UBA8366 > Aestuariispiraceae > Hwanghaeella. The sequence continues at coordinate 3,642 of JANQIT010000191.1, forward strand.
ACAGCGCAGACAAGGCCCCCCGCGGGTCCGTCAAAACATCCTTGGCGTCCAGAACCGGCGGGGCGTGTCCCAAACGGTCCGCCTCGCGGTCGAATATCTCCGTCTGCCGGTGATAGCCCAGATCGGCCGCCGTCACTTCCTCGCGCTTGGCGGCATAGGAAGCCAGGACGGCGGCAGGATCGCGGATCAGGAAACAGTTATGAAAATCCGGTAACCAGTGAAACCCGTGATGCGGCAGCATGTGATGCGCCATGTGCTTCTGATACCAAACCGCGCGGCCTTCCGGGGCGGGCCCTGCGATCTTTCGCACGACATTGCGCCAATCGGTGGGTTGAGACGCAATCACCTTGCCGCGCATCGGGTGCGCCAAGCCGGTTTCGTAAAGATAGGCGGCGTAAAAGGGCTCGTCGCTGACCGCGCAGTCAGCCCTGTTGCCGAACGAGCGCATCATGGCCGTGGAGATGTTACGCGGGCCGGACCACATCGCAATCCGTATGCAGGGATCGCGGCCCGTCATGCCGGCGGACATTCGCGTTCAATCAGTTCCGCATAAAGGTTTTGCAGCCGTTCGGTGACCGGACCCCTTCCCCCGGTCCCGATCGTGCGTCCATCGACCGTCCCCACCGGCATCAGTCCGGCGAAGGTTCCCGTCACGAACGCTTCGTCAGCGCCATAAACCTCCGTCAGGCTGAAATCCTTCTGGAACGCTTTCATCCCGTCGCTTTCCGCAAGGTCTAGGACATTACCGCGGGTAATCCCCTTCAAGCAGTACTTGCCGGTGGAGGTCCAAACCTGGTCCCCACGGACGATGAAGAAATGGGTCGAATTGCAGGTCGCGATGAAGCCGTGCGGATCGAGCATCAGGGCTTCATCCGCCCCCGCCTTGTCGGCCTGGATACAGGCGGCGATGCAGTTCAGCTTGCTCAGCGAGTTCCACATCGGATCCTGTATGTCCGGTGATCCCCGCCGGACATGAACGGTGAACAGGCTGAGCGGATTGGTCTTTACCGTCTCATGCGCCTCTTTCCATTCCGGGATGATCACGACGGTGGCCCCGCCGACATTGGCTTTGGGACTTTGATAGGGCGTGCGCTTCAACCCGCGGGAGACGACAAGCCGGATATGCACGCCGGAACGCATGCCGTTCGCGGCGCAGGTATCCAGGATTCGCTTCTCCAACTCTTCCGGCGGCATGCCGATATCCAGGTCAATCGCCTTCGCGCCTTCATACAAGCGCTGCAGATGAGCATCGATGAATGCCAGACGGTTGTTGTGCAGCCGGATACCTTCCCAAACCCCATCCCCCAGCAGGAAGCCGGAATCGAATACCGAAACCACAGCTTCACCGCGCGGCACGATCCGGCCGTTGACATAGATTTTTACGTTTTCGTTCCGCGGATCTTCCGGATGCGCGTGACTGCCGGTTTCCATCGACGTCCGTCCCTGAAAGCTGAAGCGCTGTGCGGCCATGCCGGACAAACGGAGATGCCTGCCGCGGGAGTGCCTATGCGCTAAACGTTATAGTCCAGATTCCAGACCCTATAACGCGCCGGGTCGTCCTGCCATCCCTCCCGTACCTTGACGAAGAGGTAGAGATGCACCGGGCATTCCAGGATATCGGCCAGTTCCTCGCGCGCCGCGCTGCCGATTGTCTTGACCCGCTGCCCGCCCTTGCCGAGGACGATGGCCTTCTGACTGTCCCGCGCGACATAGATCGTCTGTTCGATCTTCACCCCGCCGTCCTTGGTCGGCTCCCAAAGCTCGGTTTCCACCGTCGCCGCATAGGGCAGTTCCTGATGAACGTTGAGGAACAGTTTCTCGCGGGTGATTTCAGCCGCCAGCAGCATCTGCGGCATGTCGGACAATTGGTCTTCAGGAAACAGCCAAGGTCCTTTCGGCATGGAGGCCGCCAGCTTGTCCAGCAGATCCCAGGCGCCGTCCCCCTTCTTGGCGGAAATCATGAAAGTCTCGGTGAAGATGCCGGTATCCGCGAAGGCGGCGGCCAAAGACAGCAGCTTTTCCCGTTTTACCAGGTCGATCTTGTTCAGGACCAGAATGGCCTTCGCCTTGCGGTCGACCAGACGGTCCAGAATGGCCTGGTTCTCGTCGTTCAGCCCGACCGCCGCATCGACCACCAGCACGGTCTGGTCCGCTTCCTCCACCCCCAGCCAGGCGGCCCCCACCATGGCCCTGTCCAGGCGGCGTTTTGGCTTGAAGATGCCCGGCGTATCGACGAAGACGACCTGCGCATCGTCCTTGATGGCGATACCCATCACCCGGGTGCGCGTGGTCTGGACCTTGTGCGTGACGATGGAGACTTTCGCGCCCACCAGCAGGTTGACCAGGGTGGATTTCCCCGCATTGGGCGCACCGATCACGGCCACGAAGCCGCTGCGCATCCATTCCGTCTGTCCGCCCCTGTTCATGGCATACTCTGCAAGGTTTTCAACATCGCCTGCGCCGCGGCCTGTTCCGCCGCGCGTTTCGAACGGCCCTCGCCGGAGACCGGGTCCAGCCCGTTCACCTGCACCGCAACCTTGAAGACAGGCGCATGGTCCGGTCCGCTGCGCCCGACGGTCCGGTAGGCCGGCAAGGGACGCCCACGGCCCTGCAACCATTCCTGAAGGGACGTCTTGGCGTCCCGCGGCGGCTCCGCCGCGCTTTCAAGGCGGGTGATCCAGTTCTGCCAGATAAAATCGCGCGCGCCGTCCAGACCGCGGGCGCGGTACAGGAAAGCGATCACCGCCTCGCACACATCGGACAGGATCGCCGGATTTTCCCGGCCGCCGGCTGCATGCTCGCCCTCGGACATCATGATGTAGTCGCCAAGCCGGATTCTTGCGGCGACATCCGCCAGCGTCTCCCGCCGGACCAGCGCCGCATGCCGTTTGGCGATCGCGCCCTCTTCTTCCTTCGGAAACTCGGTCAGCAGCATGTCCGCCACGATCAGCCCGAGCACCCGGTCGCCCAGGAACTCCAGGCGTTCATAGCCGATGCCCGCCCCTTGAAGACTGCGGTGCGACAGGGCGCGTTGCAGCAACTCGCTCTCGTCATCCGTCAGCGGCCGGTCGTCGACCTTCAGGGACCGCAGCAGGGCCTCGTCGATGGTTCTATTCGATGCCATTCAACAACCGCCCATACCGGATGGCGAAAGGCCATTTCCAGGGTTCGAACCAACGGACCGTGTGATCCAGGGAAAAGAACAAGAATTCCGCGCGGCCGATAAGGTTCTCGGCCGGAACGTACCCGACGGCCCGCTGGAAACGGCTGTCCTGCGACCCGTCGCGGTTGTCGCCCATGGCGAAGTAGTGGCCCGCGGGCACGGTGAATTCTTCGGTATTGTCGTGCGGCCCCTGATCGCCGTACCGTTCGAAAATCGGATAGGCACGCCCGTTCGGCAGCACTTCCCGATATTGCCGGCTGGCGATGGTAACCCCCTTCTGGTCCACATAGACACTGTCTTCCAGCCGGGTGCGTTCCACGGGTTCCCCATTGATGTGGAGAATACCGCCGATCACCTGAATTCTGTCCCCCGGCAAGCCGATGATACGCTTGATATAGTCTACGCTGGGATTGGCCGGCAGCCTGAACACCGCAACATCGCCGCGCTCCGGCGCATCCTCAAAAACGCGCCCTTCGAACGGAATCAGCCCGAAGGGAAAGGAATACTGGCTGTAACCGTAGGAAAATTTTGAGACGAACAGGTAATCGCCGATCAACAGGTTCGGAACCATCGAGCCTGAGGGAATGTTGAAGGGTTCATAGGCGAACGTTCGAACGCCAAACGCAATCAACAGCGCGTATACGATCGTCTTCACGAACTCCATCATCGCGTATCGGCCCATTCCGTCTGATGGTTAAGAGGGCGCCGTTCCGCCGGTGGAACGGTCCTATCTGAAAAACCGAAGCCGCATTGCGAAGGATGACGGCTTCCGTTGGCCGGATATGGCCTTTCCCCCCCGCCCAAGTCAAGGAAGCTGATACGGGCGCTCATTCCGGGGCCGGCGGCCAGTCCTCGGGCGTCGCAGAGAGGATCACGACCGCCTGTGCAAGTCCCGATTCGTCGGTCAGCGTGACATTCGCCTGCGGCCTGAAGCCCGGCGGCGTCAGGAGTTCGAGGCGCTTCAGGGCCCCACCGCGAATGTCGAGCGTCGGCTTGCCTGATTTGAGATGCACCACCTCCATATCCCGCCAGAACACACCCTGGCGGAAGCCTGTCCCCAGCGCTTTCGAACACGCCTCCTTGGCGGCGAACATCTGCGCGTAGCGGTCGGCCCGGCGCGCCGGACGCCGGTCCGCGCGAAACCGTTCCTGTTCGGTGTACAAACGGTGCGTGAACCGGTCCCCGAAACGTTCAAGCGTTTCCGCGATCCGCCGGATATCGCACAGATCCGTGCCAAGCCCGATGATCATGCCGCCGCCCCCGCATCGTCGCCGGCGGATTTCAGACCCTTCATCTTGCGTTCGCGCCGGCGTCGGCGGGCAAGCTGATATTTGGCGACCGTCGCCTTCAGCGGGAAGTAAAACACGGCCCAGGCGACCGCCGCGGTCGGCACGCCGCCAACCATCATGGGAATAAAGATGTCCCAGAAGTGATCATAGAGGAATCCCAGGCTGAGAAGTTCGTAGTTCAGTTCAAGCGGTTCGCGCCCCAGCAACCAGATCCCCAGCGAATAGATCCAGGCCCAGATTATGGGGAAGGTCCAGGGGTTGCCGACCACGGTGCCTATCGCCGCGGCGACGATGCTGGCGCCGCTGATCCAGGAAAGCGCACCGCTGACCAGTATGTGAAAGCCGATCAAGGGTGTGAAAGAAATCGCCGCGCCGTATGCGAACCCGGCCGCAATGGAATAGGGCGTTCCCGGAAGCCGGCCCACCCGGTGACGCAGGTAGTGCGCGCTGCGACGCCACCCAATGGACGGCCAGAACGCCTCCCGCAGGCGCGCGTGCGGTTGCCGGTTCTTCCGACGTTTGAACATTAGCTGAACGAACGCTCCACCGCGTTGACCACGGGCGTCGCGCGCAACGCCGCCAGAATATTGTTCAGGGCGCGCACGTCGGTAATCTCGATATCCACCAGCATTTCGAAGAAATCCTCCCCACGGCTGGTGAACTTAAGATTATAGATGTTCCCACCGCAACGCCCGATCACGCTTGAGAGGGTCGCCAGACTGCCAGGTTCGTTCGCAAGCACGGCATGTATCCGGCCCAGGAACGCCTGCGGATTCTCTTCGTCGATCTGCCATCCGATATCCAGCCACCGCTCCGGCATATCGGCGAAATCCTCCAGCGTGTTGCAGTTGATCGTGTGGATCGTCACCCCTTTGCCCGTGGTCACGATCCCAACGATCCGGTCGCCCGGCAGCGGGTGGCAGCACCGCGCATAGTGGATCGCCATGCCGGAGATCAGCCCTGTGATCGGAACGCCCGGAGACGGCCTTTCCCGCGTTTTGGCTGGCGCAGCCGGCTTCTTGGCGGGTTTCGCCGCCTGTGCGGCTTCCGACTTTGCGCTTGGATAGACCGCATAGAGAACTTCGCGCCCGGTATGCCGCCCTTCCCCGACCGCGACATAGAGGTCGTCCACACTATCGACATGGAACTTGTCCAGGATGCCGCGCAACGCCTTCTCGGTCAGTTGGTAATCGCCCTGCCGGAAGGCGGAATCGACGACTTCCTTGCCGAGGCCGAGATACTGATCCCTTTGTTTCGAACGGATGAAACGGCGAATGGCGGACCGCGCCTTGCCGGTCGCCACAACCGCTTCCCAGGCCGGCGACGGCGTCTGCGCCTTCGACGTCACAATCTCAACCTGATCGCCGTTCCGTAGCTCGGTCTTCAGGGGCTTGATGCGCCCGTTGACCTTGGCGCCGACGCATCGGTTTCCGACGTCGGTATGCACCGCATAGGCGAAGTCGACCGGCGTCGATCCCCGCGGCATGGCGTGCAGATCGCCCTTCGGCGTAAAAACGAACACCTGGTCGGAGAACATCTCCATCTTGGTATGTTCGAGAAAGTCGTCCGGTCCCGACGCGTTCGAAAGAATATCCAGCATGTCGCGCAGCCAACGGTACTGCCGCCCTTCGCGCGCCGGTTTCGGTTGTTCGCCCGATTTATAGCGCCAGTGCGCGGCCACACCGAGTTCGGCAACCTCGTGCATCAGTTCGGTCCGGATCTGCACCTCGATCCGCTGGTTTTCCGGACCGATCACGCCGGTATGCAGCGACTTGTACCCATTCGGTTTGGGCAGCGAGATATAGTCCTTGAAACGCCCCGGGGTGACCGTATAACGCCCGTGAATACAGCCAAGCGCGCGGTAGCAACTCTCCACATCCTCGACAATTACGCGAAAAGCCACGATATCGGAAAGTTGTTCGAAACCAATATTTTGTCGCTGCATCTTGCGCCAAATTGAGAACGGTGATTTTTCCCGTCCGGTTACCTGTGCATCGACATCGTTCTCCCGCAGGACGCGCTGAAGTTCCTCGATCACGCGGCCAATCGTGTCGCCGCCCTCTTCGTGCAGGAACTGCAGCCGATTGACGATTGAAGAGCGGGCGTCCGGGTTCAACTCGGCAAAGGCCAGATCCTCCAGTTCCTCCTTCCAATCCCGTATGCCGATCCGTTCGGTCAGCGGGATATAGATTTCCATCGTCTCGCGGGCGATGCGGCGGCGTTTCTCCTCCTTCTTGATGAAGCGCAGCGTGCGCATGTTGTGCAACCGGTCGGCGAGCTTCACCACCAGCACACGGATATCCTGGGACATCGCGAGCACGAGCTTGCGGAAGTTCTCCGCCTGCTTGGTCCTGCTGGATTGAAGTTCCAGCTGGGTAAGCTTTGTGACGCCGTTGACCAGTCCCGCCACTTCGGTCCCGAACTTGTCCCCGATCGTGTCCAGCGTGGTTTCCGTATCCTCCACCGTGTCGTGCAGCAGGCCGGTGATGATGGAGGAAGCGTCGAGCCTCTTCTCGCTGAGAAGGCCGGCGACTTCGACAGGATGCGAGAAGTAGGGGTCGCCCGATGCGCGCTTCTGCGTCCCGTGGGCCTTCATCGCAAAAACATAGGCGCGGTTGAGGAGATCCTCATCCGCGCCCGGATCATAGTGCTTTACACGTTCGACGAGTTCGTACTGGCGCAGCATCGCGGACGATCACCCTCAGCAACAGCCGGAATGGGTGGCCGCCGGCCAGCCTGCAACCTGTTCGGTACGGAGTCGTCGGCGCGTCCTAGTCTTCAAAGATACCCGGCTCCACATCCTCGAACGCGGGCATGTCCGGCAAGGCCGAGGCGAAGGGCGACATCGGCTCTTTCGGCTGCTCTTCGACCGGCTTGTCTTCCAGCGTCCCGGTGGACATCTGCTCCATCATATCGACCTCTTCCGGCTCGTCGACATCGACATGGCGCTGGAGATTGCGGACCAACTGATCCTGCAAATCTACGATTTCCACAGTTTCGTCAGCGATTTCACGCAGCGAGACAACCGGGTTCTTGTCGTTGTCGCGGTCCACGGTGATCTGCGCGCCGGTGGCGATATCGCGGCTCCGCTGCGCGGCGACCATGACCAGATCGAAGCGGTTCGGAACCTTTTCTACGCAATCTTCGACGGTAACGCGTGCCATAATTCTTCATCCTCTAATGTCGCCGGCCGCATCGCTTCGGACGCCAAGGACAGCCGGAATGCCGCGCTTGGCTTCCCACCCGGTTAAGATAGGGCATCCAAGCGTGCAATTCCAACCTGTTACGGGCGATTGCCGGAATTTTGAGCGGCGGAATATAGTGGCCGCCGGGCCGACTTGCAACACGCTGAATGCTTGTCGGAGCCCGGCGAGACGCGTAAATATCCAGCGTTCGGTCTTTCTTACGATTTGATTACAATTCGATTTGGACCAAGGTCACAGAATTTGAGCTTAAGTGTTCAGTGGGAGCGATTTAATGAATTTCGGTTTGTACAAAGAAGAACGCGTTGCTTTGTTTATCGACGGCGCAAACCTTTACTCCGCCGCCCGTACACTTGGGTTCGACATCGACTACAAAAAGCTCCTCGACGAATTCCGGAAGCACTGCCAACTGGTTCGCGCCTTCTATTACACCGCGCTGTTCGAAGATCAGGAATATTCTCCCATCCGGCCGCTGGTCGATTGGCTGGACTATAATGGCTACACGCTTGTCACCAAGCCCGCGAAGGAGTTCACGGACTCCCAGGGCCGGCGCAAAGTGAAGGGCAATATGGACATCGAACTGGCGATCGATGTTCTGGAGATGGCGGAACACCTGGATCACGTGGTTCTGTTTTCCGGCGACGGCGATTTCCGGCGCTTGGCCGAAGCGGTTCAGCGGCGCGGCCGGCGCGTCAGCGTGGTCAGCACCATCAAGACTTCTCCCCCGATGATCGCCGACGAATTGCGCCGCCAATGCGACAACTTCATCGAGCTTTCGGATCTCTCCACCGCCGTTGCGCGGAACTTCCACGACGCCCCCCGGCAACCGCATCGGGCGCGGCGGGATGATTTCCGGCAAAGCGATTTCCGCGACAACGGCAATTCGGACGAGGATTACGACGAGTTCGACGAAGAATATGACGACGAGTTCGAGGACGAGCCGTTGGTGGAACGGGCCTAGACGGGGCCGCTGTCCGCGTCGGCCGGCCGATGACATTCGCCCCTCCTTCCCTTGATTGCCCTCTATGCCCACGCCTGGCGGACTTCCGTTCGGAACACCGGGAAAAGCAGCCGGATTGGCACAACGCGCCCGTTTTGAGTTTCGGGCCGATGGACGCGGCCCTGCTGGTCATCGGCCTGGCGCCCGGCCTGCAAGGGGCGAACAAGACCGGCCGGCCCTTCACCGGGGATTATGCCGGCGATCTTCTGTACAAGACATTGAGCGAACGGGGATTTACCCGGGGAACCTATGACCGCCGGGCGGATGACGGGATGACGCTTGTGAACGCGCGCATCACCAACGCTGTGCGCTGCGTTCCGCCGCAGAACAAGCCGGTCGGATCGGAAGTTGCGAACTGTCTGCCCTTCCTCACCGCGGAAGTCGGCGCGATGCCGAACCTGCGGGCAATCCTGTGCCTGGGCCAGCTGTCCCACAACGCCACGCTGAAGGCCCTGGGTTATCGCCAGTCCGCCTTCAAATTCGCGCACAACGCGTTGCACGATCTTCCCGAACACGCCGTTCGGATCGTCGATAGTTATCATTGCTCCCGCTACAATACGAACACGGGACGCCTGACGGAGGCGATGTTCAATGCGGTGTTCGACACAATCGGCGACATGCTGCAAGGCGGGCGGTAGCCGGCCCGCTGCATTCCGCGAACGATGACCGTCCAAGCACTCATCACCGTTACCCTGCTGGCCGCCCTGGCCGGGTGGGCCGTCCTGACCGCGGTCAGGGCGATGCGGCGGCAGATCGCCGGCGACGCGGAGACAAACGCCGACTGGTCGGGCGCGCAGCGCTATGGCGGCGGTTTCGGTGCGGAAGGCCGCCCACCGCCGGAAGAAATCGTTCGGAACACATGGACGCCGGTCCGCCCCGTCTCCGCCGGGCCGTTCGCAAAAGCCCAAATGGAGGGCATGACCGGCGCGGCCAGCCGGACCAGCCTGGAACGTTTCGCCACCTGGTGCGACCGCAAATGCCAGGGCGGCTGGATCCTGATCGTCGCGGAAAGCGCCCCGGTGACGGTCTGGTTCGAACGTTCGGAAGACGCCGAACGTTTCACCGCGAACTGGCTTCCCGTTCGCGCGAACTGACAGGCGGCGTTTTCAGCTTGAACGGATCGGCTTTGCCGGTCAGCGTGCGGCAACGCAAAATCCAGCCCAAGGAGGCCCACATGACACTGACCACCCGCAATCCGTCTTCCATCGCACCGCCGCAAGCCCGTTATTCCCATAGCGTCGAGATCCCCGCCAACGCCCGGACGCTGTATGTCTCCGGCCAGGTGGGCGTCGATCCGCAAGGCGTGCTGGCTTCCAGCATCGAAGAACAGTCGGAAAACTGCTGGCGCAATATCAAGGCCATATTGGAAGACGCGGGCATGAGCCTGAACGATCTAGTGCGGGTGAATTCCTATATCACCGACGCGCGCTTCGTAGAGGGGTTCCGCACCGGCCGCGACCGGGTGATCACCGGAGACCACCTGCCCGCCTCCACCCTGGTGGTGGTGCCGGGTCTCGCCTCACCGGATATGCTGGTGGAGGTCGAAGCGGTCGCCGCGAAAGCGTAACCCGCTCAGACGCCTTTCCAGACCGGCGCGCGCTTTTCCGCGAAGGCGCGCGCCCCTTCCTTCTGATCCTCGCTGTTATAAAGCGTCTCGACCGTTTTCAGCTTCGATTTGGTGACGAGGTCGAAGGCGTCCTGAACCGGAAGATGGGATGTCTCCCGCACCACTTCCTTGATCGCCGCATAGACCAGCGGCGGGCCGTCGGCCAGCTTGTCCGCCAGCGCGCGGGCCGTCGTCATCAGGTCCGCCGCCGGCACCACATGGTTCACAATGCCCCATTGCCGCGCTTCCGCCGCGTCGAAACTGCGCCCTGTGAAAAGCATCTCCATGGCGACGTGATAGGGGATGCGACGCGGCAGCTTGATGGTCGCGGCATCCGCCAGGGTCCCTGAATTGATTTCGGGCAGAGCGAAAGTCGCATGGTCCGCGGCGACGACGATGTCCGCGCTGATCATCACTTCGAAGCCGCCGCCATAGGCCAGACCGTTGACCGCCGCGATCACCGGCTTGTTCAAGCCGGGCAATTCCTGCAAGCCGCCGAAGCCGCCCACCCCATAATCCGCATCCGGACCTTCGCCCGCGGCGGCGGCCTTCAAGTCCCAGCCCGGGCAGAAAAAGCGGTCGCCCGCCGCCGTCAGGATCGCCACCCGCAGGTCCGGGTCGTCCCGGAAAGACGCGAAGACATCCCCCATGATCCGGCTGGTCGGCGCATCGATGGCGTTGGCCTTCGGACGATCCAGCGTCACTTCCAGCACCGCGCCGCGTCTCTCGGTTCGAACGACATCATTCATGGTCTATCCCCTTACTCTTCATCGGCCAGCCGGACGAGTGCATCGGCGGCGAAGACGCTCTGTCCCTCCGGCATCACCATCAACGGATTTATATCCAGTTCGGCCAAGGTCCCGGCATGGTCTTCGACCAGCCGCGCCACACCCTCGACTGCGTCGAGCAGCGCCTCGACATCCCCCTTCGCCCGACCGCGATAGCCGGACAGAAGCCGGTATATCTTCAAGGAAGAAAGGGCCGCCAGAACATCCGCCCGCGAGGCGGGCAACAGAACGATGGCCGCATCGTCCAGCACCTCCACCAATTCGCCGCCCGCCCCCACAACCAGATGCAATCCGAATTGGGCGTCCCGGTTGACGCCGATCAGCACCTCCGCAACAGCCCCCCGGACCATGGCTTCGACCAGCACCGTTTCACTAAGCGAGAACAGCGTTGCACATGCCGCATCCAGTGCATCCGCATCGGCCAGATTGACCTTCACCGCGCCGGCCTCGGTCTTGTGCGCCAGGTCCGCCGAAACCGCCTTGGCCACCACGGGATAGCCGATGGCCTCCGCCGCCGCGACGGCCTCCGTGGCGGAGGTGACCAGCGACGCCTGCGGCAGCGCCAATCCGAATTGCGTGACGAGTTTCTTCGATCGCCATTCGTCCAGGGTGCGCAGCGATCCCGGCCCGGCGCCCGGCGCATGGCTCACCGCCGCCTCCGACACCCTCCCGGCATCCAACGCGGCGCGCAGCGCCTGCATGGCTTCTTCCAGCCCTTGCAGCGGGACGATCCCGGCATCGAGCAGACGATCCCGGTCCGCGCGGGGAAAGTTCTCGGGCAAGGACGACACCACGACAGTTGCGGTACCTGTCGTTTCCGCCGCGGAGATAATCGCCCGGGTCGCCGGTTCCCATGCGGTGAGATCGCACTTTTCCGGATGCGGGTAATCCAATACCAGAATGCCGGCATCGACATCCGCCGACAGGGCCGCCGTGAAGCAGCCGGTCAGCGCTTGCTCGTCCTCCCAGATATAGGTGTGGTAGTCGAGCGGGTTTGCCACCGCTACGCGGTCGCCAAGGACATCGTTCAGAGCCTTGTCCGTCGCGGCATCGAAGTCCGGGAAATCGAAGCCGTATTTCTCCGCAAGGTCGGCCATCAGCGCCGCTTCACCCCCCGAACAGCTCATCGATACGAGGCGGTTGGCCGCCAAAGGCGGAAAGACGGACAGAAGCTTCAAACTCTCCATCAACACCGTCAACGAGGGGACGCGCGCAACGCCGATCCGGTCGAAATACGCATCGTAGAGCCGGTCGGAACCGGCCAGCGAAGAGGTGTGTGTGAAAGTGGCCTGCGCCCCTTTCGCAGAGGTTCCAGCCTTCAGGACAACAACGGGTTTCCCCGCCTGTTTCGCCTGCCGCACCGCCTGCGCGAACGCAACGGGATTGTCGATATTTTCGGCGATCAGCCCGATACAGGTCACCCGGGGATCGCGGGACAGCGCTTCGACATAATCCTCAAACCCCAGATCGGCCTTGTTTCCGACACTGATGACATAGGCCAGAGGAACCGAACGTTCCTGCATCGTCATGCTGATGCTGATGTTACCGCTTTGGGCGACGACAGCAGCCCCACGTTCGACCCGCTGGCCGCCCTGCTGATCCGGCCACAACGCCGCACCATCCAGATAGTTCAAAACGCCGTAGCAATTCGGTCCGATCACGGCCATGTCGCCCGCCGCATCCAGCAGGGCCGTCTGCCGCTCGACGCCGATGCCGCCGACTTCCTTGAAGCCGGAGGCATAACAGACGGCGCCGCCCACTCCCGCCTTGCGCAGGGCCTCGACCGCCTCGACCGTGGCGTCGGGCGGGATCGCGACAAAGGCCGCGTCGGGCACGCCCGGCAGTTCCTCTATCTTCTGAACGCAGGGAATTCCGGCAACATCGGCGCGTCTGCGGTTCACCGGCCAGATTTCGCCGCCGAAACCGATCTTGCGGCACTGTTCGACGACGCGCTGCGCCTCCAGCCCGCCGATTACGGCGATGGATTTGGGGCGCAGAAGACGCTCCAGATTCGCAATCTTCCTGGAATGCCGATGCTCCATGCCCGCGGCCTCAACCGCCGAGCGGGCGGAGCAGCGACCGCGAAATGATGTGCCGCTGAATCTCGCTGGTGCCTTCCCAGATCCGCTCGACCCGCGCGTCCCGCCAGATCCGCTCCAGCGGCAGTTCACTCATCAGCCCCATGCCGCCATGGATCTGAATCGCTTCGTCCGCGATGAAGGCAAGCGCTTCCGTCGCCGCCAGTTTCGCCATCGCCGCGTCCATATCCCGCATATCGCCCTGCGTGTCTTTCCAGGCCGCTTCGAATGTCAGCAGTTCCGCCGCCCGAAGACGCATCTGCATGTCCGCAAGCTTGAAGCTGACTCCCTGGAACTTGCCGATCTGCTGACCGAATTGCTTCCGTTCGACGGCCCAGTCCAGGGAATGTTCCAGGGCACGATGCGCCCGGCCAAGGCACAAGGCGGCGACCTGAAGGCGCGTCGCCCCCAGCCAGTCGTTGGCGACGTCGAACCCCTTGTCCACCTCACCCAACACCTGACCGGCCGGCAGGCGGCAATCGTCGAACTCCAACACAAAATTGTGGTAACCGCGATGAGAAACGTTCCTGTACCCGTCGCGCACGGTAAAGCCCGGCCATCCCTTGTCGACAAGGAAGGAGGTGATCTTCTTACGCGGACCGCGCGGCGTTTCCTCTTCCCCCGTCGCGGCGAACAGAATGACGAAGTCCGCCAGATCGGCATGGCTGATGAAGTGCTTCACGCCGTTGACGACGAAATCGTCGCCGTCCCGTTCCGCCTTGCAAGACATCGACCGCACGTCGGACCCTGCACCCGGTTCGGTCATGGCCAGGCAGTCAACCTTCTCCCCCCGGATACAGGGCATCAAATAGCGTTCGCGCTGATCGCCGACGCAGGCTTGCAGAATGTTGGAAGGGCGCGCGACGATATAGTTCAACGCCATGCTGGCCCGCCCCAGTTCCCGGTCCACATAACACATGGAGACCGTGTCGAGCCCGCCGCCGCCCAACTCAGCCGGCATGTTCGCCGCATACAGGCCCAACTCTATGGAGCGATCCCGGATCTGCCGGACCAGGTCCGGCCTTACCGCGTCCGACGCCTCTACCTCCGCCTCATAGGGGTAAAGCTCTTCTTCAGCGAAGCGGCGGGCGGTTTCGATGATCAGCTTATGTTCTTCGGTCTGTCCGAAATCCATGACGTACTACTCCGCTTGTCCCAACCGTTCGCGCTGCTCTTTAAGGAGCTTTCCCGCCCCTTCGTTGAAATCGCCAAGGGCGGTCATGATCGCGATCAGGCATTGGTCGCGCAGACGTTCCAACTCGGCGATACCGGTCCCTTGGATTTGCTGCTCCGTCCCTTCGACCATTTTTTCGATCAAGTCGTCGGTCAGCTCCGGCGCTTCCAACTTGGTCCAGGGCAGTTTCAAGGCGGGTCCAAACTGCCGTAGCATATGGCGCATGCCCTCGTCCCCGCCGGCAAGCGCGAAGGTGCGGTTCACCCCCATGAAGGCCCAACGCAAGCCAGGACCGTAGACAATGGCGTCATCCAGTTCCTTGGTGGTCGCGACGCCGTCATTCACCAGATGCAGGTTTTCCCGCCACAGCGCCTCCTGCAGCCGGTCGGACAGGAAGCCGTCGATCTCGTTCCGCACATGCAGTGGATACATGCCGATGGAGGCGTAGAACTTCGATGCCGCGTCGATGCTCTGCTGCGACGACTTCCTTCCGCCGACAAGTTCGACAAGCGGCAGCAGATAGACCGGGTTGAACGGATGGCCGACAATGACGCGCTCCGGGTGGCTGCAATCCGCCTGGAAGTCGCTGGGCAGCAGTCCGGATGTCGAGGAGGCCACGATCACGTCCGCCGCCGCCGCCGCGTCGATCTCCGTATGAATTCGGGTTTTCAGATCCAGCCGCTCCGGCGCGGATTCCTGGATGAAATCGGCTGCTTCCGCCAGCGCGCCGATACTGCCGGCCATGGTCAACCGGCCCTGATCCGCCCCCGGCGCCAGTCCCACCTGCTCCAAGGCGGGCCAGGCGTTGGCGACTTTGCCGCGCAGGATCTCCTCCGCGCCGTCCGCCGGATCATACGCCACCACATCCAGCCCGTTCGCCAGGGCGCGCGCGGCCCAGCCGCCGCCGATCACGCCGCCGCCGACCAGGCCGACCGTCTTCACGTTTCGCATTTTTGGACTCCCTTTAACCCGGACGGGTCAGACCTGCTTGGTCAGATGGAATTTCGCCCGCGCCTCCGCGGGTGTGAGGACCCGCGCGCCCATCAGTTCGATGATCTGCCGCGCGCGCTCCACCAACTGGGCATTGGAGGCAAAGACCCCCTTCTCCAGATACAGGTTGTCTTCCAGCCCGACGCGCACATTGCCCCCCAGCAGAATGGCCTGCGCCACCATCGGCATTTGCAGGCGGCTGATCCCGAAGCCGGACCAGATCGCATCCGCCGGCAACTCATCCCGCATCGCCCGCATCATGTTCGGGGATGCCTGCGCGCCATAGGGAATGCCCAGGCACAATTGAAACAGCGGCGGGGACTGGATCAGTCCCCGGTCGATCAGGGCGTTGGCCATGGTGATGTGCCCGGCGTCGAAAACCTCGATCTCCGGCTTTACGCCGTAGGAGGCGATGGCCTCCGCCAGTTTCGCCAGCATGGTCGGCGTATTGGTCATGATATAGTCGCCGTGACCGAAATTCATCGTGCCGCAATCCAGCGTGC
Source organism: Hwanghaeella sp. (assembly GCA_028282025.1). Classification (GTDB taxonomy): domain Bacteria; phylum Pseudomonadota; class Alphaproteobacteria; order UBA8366; family Aestuariispiraceae; genus Hwanghaeella. The sequence continues at coordinate 19,436 of JANQIT010000191.1, forward strand.
AGATCTCCGGCCGCAATTGGTCGACATAGGAGACCCGCTCGTGCCACGGCGCCATATCGGTGCCGGCCTGATCGATCGCCATCGGATTGTCCGGCGGCCCCAGGGTGAGGTCGCCGCCCATGCCGGCGGTCAGGTTGATGACGACATCCGTGTCGCTGGAGCGGATCAGATCCACGGTCTGTTTGAAAAGATCCGGGTCCCTGCTGGGTGCGCCGGTCTCCGGGTCGCGCACATGCAGATGCACCACCGCCGCACCGGCGCGGGCCGCTTCCAGCGCCGCATCGGCGATCTGCTGCGGCGTGATCGGAATGTTCGGGTGCCGGCTGACCGTGTCGCCGGACCCGGTGATGGCGCAGGTGATAACGACGTCGTTGTTCATGGTTCCCTCCCGCTAAACAGAGCATTTATTTGCGGTTCAGCGTAATCGCCCGGCTTGCCCCTGCCTTACATTTTCCGTACGATCATTGACTAAAAACGAACATTGAGTGTGGTCGATGCTGGCCTATCTGGACAGGCGGGAGCCGGTGATGCTGGGGCATCTCCTGCTTCCGCAATTCTCCCAGCTCGCCTTGAGCTGCAGCCTGGAGCCCTTCCGCCTGGCCAACACTTTACTGGGGCGGGAAGCGTATCGTTGGGCGACAGTCTCCACCGACGGGCGGCCGGTTCCCGCAAGCAACGGCCTACCCGCGACCGCCGACACGAACGCCGCGGGCGCGCCGGCCTTCGATCTTCTTTTCGTGCATGCAAGCTATGAACCCGAACGCGCGATGACCCGGCCCGCGCTGGCCTATCTAAGGCGGCAGGCGCGTTTCGGCACGATTCTGGCCGGCATCGAATGCGGAGGACTTGTTCTTGCCAAAGCCGGCCTGTTGGACGGGTATCAGGCCACCAGCCATTGGGAAGTGCTGGAAAGCATGGCGGAAGCCTATCCGGGGATCCTGGTGAAGCGCGACGTGTTCGTCTTCGACCGGGACCGGATCACGGCGGCGGGCGGCGCGGCGGCCATGGATATGGCCCTGACGCTTTTGGCGGCCCGGCACGGCCATGATCTGGCCACGACCATGGCCGAGAATTTCGTGCTGCCCGGCATTCGGACGCCGGACGCGCCGCAACAATTCTCGGCCATGAACGCGGTGGGCAACGCCAGGGTTGCACAGGCAATCGCCTTCATGGAACGCAATCTGGACTGCGCCCTTCCCATCGGGGAGGTGGCGGCGGAAGTGGGTGTGACCCAACGCGCGCTGGAACGCCTGTTCGGGCGATGGCTGAACACCAGCCCGGCCTCCTACTATCGGGATATTCGGTTGCGCCGGGCCCGGTCCCTGCTGCAACAGACGGATCTGCCCGCCATCGAAGTCGCCTTGATGACCGGCTTCGCGGACGCCGCGCATTTCAGCCGCGCCTTTAGGCGCGCGTTCGGCCACCCCCCGACGGCGGAACGCAAAGTCAGGGGTTGAAGCGGTTTTCCTTCATTCTGACTCAACAGAGATCGCTTGGTCAGCCTGCTGGGCAGGAGCCGTTGCGCGGGCATCGGCGAGGATCGGCGACGCCCCAAGCAGCCTGACCAAGCGACCTTCGGCGCCGCCTCCAACCATCCGGGCCGCGTCAGCCGCCGCTTGCGATGCCTCCAGCATCGCGGCGCACCGCCTTCCTAACCGGAAGGCTGGGATCGGCGTCTCAGTGGGTCAGAATGAAGGTAAACCGCTTCATGCGCGGTTTACCGAATTTAGCGGCCTCTTGTGACAATCCTGCCGTTGTCCGGATTCTCCATTCGATCTACGCTGGCGGTTCCGGGTCCATTGCGTGGGGTGACCATGTCCGACAAAGGCTTCTTACAAGGATTGTCGAGCGAACTCGTCGCCGTGACCGGCGCCGCCGCGATCGGCATGGGATCGGTCCTGATCGCCAGTCTGATTTCCTTGGCGATAGGCACGTCGGACGCGCCGACGCCCCCAACAGCCTCCGCCCCGGGAACCGAACGCACTTCCACCGCCGCGCAACGCAAGGGGTCGCAAGGCAATCTGGAATCCATCGCCCCGGAGGGACCGACGGAAATCGCCCGGGCCAAGCCCGTACCGCTGACGTCCATCGAAGCATCGGATTATATGATCGCCGCCGCCCATCCGGCCGCGGCCCAGGCCGGCGCGCAGATCCTGGATGCGGGCGGCAGCGCGGTCGATGCGGCGATTGCCGCGCAACTGGTCCTGAATCTGGTGGAACCGCAATCGTCGGGGATCGGCGGCGGCGGCTTCATGCTGCATTGGGACGAACCCAAGCGGCGGCTGGACAGCTATGACGGGCGGGAGACCGCGCCGCGCGCAATCAAGCAGGATGTCTTTCTGAACGCCGACGGCAGCCCGAAACCCTTCATGGACGCCGTCATCGGCGGTGCTTCGGTCGGCGTGCCGGGCCTGTTGCGGATGCTGGAACTGGCGCATCGGCGTCACGGCGTGCTGCCCTGGGCCGACCTGTTCGCCCCCGCCATCGCGCTTGCCGAGGAAGGGTTTCCGGTCAGTCCAAGGCTGCATCAGCTTCTGAAGCGCGGCACCGGCCTGCGTCAGATATCGGAAACGCGGCGCTACTTCTACCAAGGGGACGGCACCCCCAAGGCGGTTGGAACCATCCTGCGGAACCCGGCCTTCGCGGAAACCCTGAAAGCGGTCGCCGAAGGCGGCGCGGACGCTTTTTACGACGGTCCCATCGCCGGTGACATCGTTACCGCCGTGCGCAACGCCCCGCGCAACCCGGGATCCTTGACCCGGCGCGACATGGCCCTTTACGAAGCCAAGGTCCGGCCCAATCTGTGCGGCCGCTACCGCGACCGTCTGGTTTGCGGCATGGGCCCGCCCTCCTCCGGCGGGTCGACCGTGCTGCAAGCGCTCGGGATCCTGGACCGGCACGAGGTTGACCGATATCTGCCCGGCAGCCCGGGCGCCATTGCATTGATCGGCGAAGCATCGGCCCTCGCCTTCGCGGACCGCAACCGTTACATCGGCGATACCGACTTCGTATCGGTTCCATTAAGCGCCATGCTGAGCCCGGGTTACCTGCGCGAACGCGCGGCGCTGGTGGATTTCTCAACCGCACCCAAGGAAAAGAAAAAACCGGGCAACCCCCGCGGTCAGCATGCCTTTGCCGACGATGCAGCGCTTGAGCTTCCGTCTACGACGCATTTGTCGGTGGTGGACAGGAACGGCAACGCCGTGTCGATGACAACCAGTATCGAGACCGGGTTCGGCTCCCGCATCATGGTTCGGGGCTTTCTGTTGAACAACCAGTTGACGGACTTCTCCTGGCGCGCCGAGCGCGACGGCATGCCGGTGGCAAACCGCATCCAGGGCGGCAAACGCCCGCGCAGCTCGATGTCACCGACATTGGTGTTCGACGGGGACCGCGATCTGGAAATGGTGGTCGGTTCGCCGGGCGGCAGCCGGATTATCGGCTATGTGCTGCAATCCATCGTCAATGCCGTTGACTGGAAAATGGGTCCGCAGGAAGCAGTCTCGCAGCCGCATTACGTCAACCGCAACGGCGCTATGGAGCTGGAAGCGGACACCGACGTCGCCAAGGCAGCAACCCTTCTGAAAGAGCAGGGCTATGAGGTCAGCGAACGGGCGATGACCAGCGGCCTGCATATGATCGCAATCGGCGACGGCGTCCTGCGCGGCGGCGCGGACCCCAGGCGCGAGGGCGCGGCGGTCGGCGAAGGCCAGTTGACGCCGGACCTGATGGAGGCGTTTTCCTTCATAGAGTGATTGATGTCCGGGCAGTCGGTGCGCCAGCCCTAAAACGGCACCGTCAGCCCCGCCTTAACCGTATCCATCACCACGGTGGTCTGGAATCTCTGGATCGCCTTGCTGGCGAACAGAACGCGTTGGGTGAATGCTTCGTAGGCCTTGATGTCATCGACGATCACAACCAGCACGAAATCGCTGTCGCCGGTGACATAGAAACACTGCTGTACTTCCGGTAAGGACCGCATGCGGCGCTTAAAGTCGTCCAGGATCTGCGGACTGCCCCGCTGCAGAATAATTTCTACCAACACGGTGAGTCGCCCGCCGACCCGCGCCGGATCGAGCACGGCGATTTCCCGCTCTATCACCCCGTCTTCCCGCAACCGGCGCAGCCGCCGCTGACAGGCCGTCGCGGAAAGCCCGACCTTTTCGGCCAGCGCCTCGCTGGTCAGGCGGCTATCCTCCTGAACGAGCGTCAGAAGTTTGACGTCAAACTCATCCAATTCAGACATTTGAGTCTTTATCCTGCAATAATTACGGTTTTTTGCATCTCCCCGCCGCTACACAGCGAGAATTCGCAGTTCAGCGACAATCGACTAACTGTACAGTTCCCGCCAATTGAATACCAGGGAGCAGGCATGATGACAGCGTTCCGGGCCACAATGGCGGGATTGGCAACCGCCCTGATCTGGGGTGCATGGCCGGTATATTCGCGCGTCGCGGTGCAGGATGGGCTGAGCGGCCTGGACGTCTCCCTGCTGCGCTTCGGTATCGCGGGATTGATCCTGACGCCGCTGATCCTGCGGCGCGGACTGGGGGGACTGACACCGTGGCAAGCCCTTTTGCTGACAGCCGGGGCCGGCGTCCCCTATGTGCTTGCGGTACTCGGTGGTCTCTCCTTCGCGCCGGCGGCCCATGGCGGGATCATCACACCAAGCGCCATGCTGATCGGATCCACCCTTGGCGCGTGGCTGCTGTTGCGCGACCGCCCCACGGGCACGCGCCTCGCGGGACTGGCCCTGGTACTCGCCGGCATCACCGTCACCGGCATCGAAGGCTGGCGCAGCGGCGCGGCGGGATCCTGGATGGGGCACGGCCTGTTCGTTCTGGGCGGCCTGTTGTGGGCAAGCTACACGGTCGGGCTGCGCGCTTTTCGGGCCAATCCGTTTCAGGCGACAGCGGTCGTCTCCGTCCTTTCCCTGCTCTTCGTGGGTCCGGTGTGGCTTCTTTTCGGGGAAAGCAGAATTCCCGCCGCACCAGTGGCGACGCTGATCAGCCATGCGGTGTTCCAAGGCGTTTTCGCCGCGATTGGGGCGCTCTATCTCTACTCCGTCGCCGTTGGCTATTTCGGCGCGGGCCGCGGCGCGCTGTTCTCCGCCCTGGTGCCGTCGGTCGCCGTGATGTTGGCGATCCCCGTCTTGGGAGAGTGGCCGGCGGCGCCCACCGTCGCCGGTCTGGCCCTTACAACCCTGGGCATGCTGACCGCGTTCGGGGCGTTTCAGATGCTTTTCAAATCCTTGCGGAAATACACCCTGTCGAACCCGGCTTCCCTGCGCCGTCCGGTTTCCCGGTAGCCGAGCCGCGGATAGAGGCTGAGATTCTCGGTCATTTTGGCATTGGTGTAGAGTTCCAGGGCGGATCGGGCGCGCCGCCGCGCCTCCGCCTCCGCGAATTCGAGCAGCGCCGCGCCGATCCCCCCGCCCTGTGCATCGGGATGGACGGCCACATTCTCGACAAAGAGATGATCGCCGCGCGGGAACAGAATGATATAACCGCAGAGACCGTTCGCCAGGTCGGCGGCAAACGCCTCCCCCCGGAGGATGTGAGCAGTGAAATCGGCGTCCATCGGGGCGGGTCTGCGACCAATACGCTCGATGTAGGGCGCATAGGCCGCTTCCGCGACAGCCTTAAGACCGTCTGCCTCCCCCGCACGCGCGGGCCGGATCTTTGTTACACCGCTCGACATGCAACACTCTCTTTCCCGCCGGGCATCTGGTTTATGGGTGGATAATCCGGGATGGTGACGCCGCCGGAATAGATCCAGGGAGTTACCGAATGCGTGTCACGGGCCTTGAGACGACCATCGTCAACGTCCCCTTCGACAAACCCTTGAAGACCGCGATCCATCATATCGAAGGGGTCGGTTGCGCCCTGTTGACGGTCCGCACCGACGAAGGCGTTTCCGGCGAAGCCTATGCCTTCACCATGAACGGCGCGCGGATCAAGGTGATCGAGGCGATGATCCGCGAACTGGAACCCATGATCGTCGGCCGCGATCCGCACGACACCGAAGCGATCTGGCAGTCGATCTGGGACAGCTACAATTTCCTGGGCCATAAGGGCATTTCGATCATCGCCCTTTCCACCGTCGACACGGCCCTGTGGGACATTGTCGGGAAAGCCGCCGGCAAGCCGCTTCATAAGCTATGGGGCGCGGCGCGGGACAGTATCCCGACCTATGCCAGCGGCGGACAGTGGCTTTCCTATTCCATCGACGAATTGCAGGAAGAGGCGGCGGGCTTCGTCGCGGAAGGGCACCGCGCCCTGAAAATCCGCATCGGCAAACCCGCCGTTGCCGAGGATGCCGAACGCGTCGCCGCCGTGCGCCAAGCGGTCGGGCCGGAAATCGGCCTGATGGTCGACGCCAATCAGGGCATGACGCCCAAACACGCCATCAAACTGGCGCGGGAGTTGGAAGCGCTCGACCTGATCTGGTTCGAGGAACCGACCCCCTGCTGGGACTTCAAAGGCCATGCGGAGGTGCGCAGCGCCACGGAGATTCCCATCGCGTCCGGTGAAACCGAATACACACGCTATGGCATGCAGCAGATGATCGAGACCGGCGCCTGCGATATCCTGATGCCGGACCTGCAGCGGATCGGCGGCTACACCGAATTCAAGCGCGCCGCCCAACTGGCCGCCAGCGTCGATATGCCGGTCACCACGCACATTTTCACAGAGCACTCCCTGTGCATCGCCGGCCACGCGCCGAATTGCACCTGGCTGGAGCACATGCCCTGGTTCCAACCGCTCTTCAACGAAGAGATAACGGTGGAGGACGGCATGGTCGCCCTTCCCGACCGGCCCGGTGTCGGGTTTACGTTCAACGCGGATGCAGTGGCGCGGTTCCGCGTTTCCTAAGCCGGAAATGCAAAAAGATCGGGGTCACCCGGGTTGTTGAAAGCTTCGGGTACTTCCGCACCGTTTCGTCATCAGCCATGGGTTCCTCCAACGCCTCCAGGAAAAAGCCCGCCGCGCCGATCATCGCGATCCAATCCGCCAGTGTGCGATGAAAGCGCGGGACCTTGAAGGGCGGATGGGCGTCTAGTTTGCGGCCGGACGCGGTGCTGAAGTGCCAGGTTTCCACCTCTCCCTCGGTGCGTCGGAAATAGTCCGACAATTCGACGGCATAGGCCATGCCATCGGCGTTCCTCAGCGTCTTGCGTGTCGGCGGAATAAAACAAGGATGCAGGATTGAGAATTGAAGAAAACCCTCCGGCGTCAGGACACGATGCGCCTCTACCAAGGCCTTCGACTGGTCAGGCATATCCATCAGCGACATGAACGCTGTGACGAAATCGAACCGGTCATTCGGAAAGCTCAAATCAGTCGCGTCTTCGATCTGGAACGCGATGCCAAGCGGGTCGGCGGTCTCTGACGCGCGCGCCGCCGAAATGAAGGTGGGCGCAATATCCACACCGATCATTCGGGCGCCACGCTGGGCCAATTGCCTAGTGTTTGTTCCCTCTCCACAGCCGAGATCCAACCCGGACAGCCCATCTACATCCGGCAACATCGCCAGAAAGGCGGGTGTGTTCAGCGCGTCCCGATATATGTCGTACCCCGCACGGCTAAGCTCTATCCATGCGGAGGCATTCCCCTCCCAATAGGCACCGACTTCGGAGGACTCCATTGGCTCACCCCTGCAGAAAGAACGACGATTATCCAGCTTGGAATCCGCCCTTTACCTTATGGTAGCAACGATTGCCAAGTAGCAATCGTGTCGTGAACCAGTACTTTGGCTTTAATCCTTGAACCGGGCGGCGTTGGCCGCCGCTGCCGCGTCGACATCGCCCTGGCCGAAGGCGGATGGGCGCGGTTCGGGAAGTTGCAGCGCCGCCTGCGTTTTGGGACGGGCGTCGATGCGGCCGAACCAGGCGTTGAGATTGTCGAGCCCCTCCACCGAGACGGTCGCCCAGAAATAGGACCGCGCCCAGGGATAGGTCGCCATGTCGGCGATGGAGTAAGCATCCCCCACCAGCCAATCCCGCCCCTCCAGGCGCGTATCCAGCACTTCCAGCAGGCGGCGGCTTTCCTTCACATAGCGGTCGATGGCATAGGGCGCGTCGTCGCCGTTCGGCTTTGCTATTCTTTGGAAATACATCGCCTGGCCCATCATCGGTCCGACCCCGCCCATCTGGAACATCAGCCATTGCAGCGTTTCGGACCGCAGCTTGGGATCGTCGGAGAGGAACATCCGGTACTTTTCCGCCAGATACCACAGGATCGCGCCGGACTCGAAGACCGCGAAATCGTCGTTGCCCCTGTCCACGATGGTGGGAATGCGCCCGTTCGGGTTCAGCTTCACATAGTCGGGTGCTTTCTGTTCCTTCTTGGAGAAGTCAATCGGCGTCATGTCGTAATCGATCCCGCCTTCGTGCAGGAAGATCAGCGGCTTCCAGCCGTTCATGGTGTTCGCGGTGTACAGCAGGATATCGGGTTTCGTCATCGGTTCGGCCTTTCCCTGGCATCGGTCGCCCTGTATCTGTTACCGTTGGTTTCATTCGTCAACTAGTATACTTTTTGTAACCTGAAATGCGGCGACGCAAATCAGCCGGAGGCAAAGACCGTTGAAAGCGCGTGTTGAGAGCGATCCGAGAGGCCGCAAGACGGCCCTGAACGCCTGCGCCCACCCGTGCGCCATCGAACAGGGCATGCGTATTCTCGGCGGGAAGTGGACGGGCTCCATCCTCTGGCACCTGAAGGAAGGTCCCGTTCGTTTCAACGATCTTTCCCGCATGATCGGCGGCGCCAGCAAGAAGATGATCGCGGACCGGCTGAAGACCCTGGAGGAACAGGGCCTGGTGACCCGGACGGTTTCCGCCGGCGCGCCGGTCGCCGTGGACTATGCGCTGACGGCGTTGGGCGAAACGGCGCTGGATATTCTCGACTCGTTACGCCTCTGGTCGGAAGGGCTCGATCTGCACCCCTAACCGCGCAAAGAAGGTTCACCGTCCGCGATCCTTCATTTGAGTGTAACAGTATGGTAATATGAAACCGATATAGGTTTCATATGAAAGCTGACACCGTCGATACGGGCCCCGCCCTTTACGATGCGCTCTCCGAACGGCAGTCGGAGATCGCTGAGCTGGTGCGCGCCAACGGCTTTGCCGGTATCGATGAATTGGCGGAGCGTTTTTCCGTCAGCACCCAGACCATCCGCAAGGACGTCAACGGCCTGTGCGACCAAGGTCTGTTGCGCCGCGTGCATGGCGGCGTGCAATTGGCCAGCGTCGGCAACCTGGAATACAAGATGCGGCGCGTCCTGCGGGTCGGAGCCAAGCGCCAGATCGCCGCCGCCGTCGCACGCACCGTGCCCAACGGCGCGTCTCTCTCGGTCTCCATCGGCACCACGCCGGAGACCGTGATTTCCGAACTGCTCGGCCATGCCAGCCTGAAAATCCTGACCAACAACCTGAACATCGCCATGATGGCCAACGCGGCCGGTACGTTCGACGTCAGTATTCCGGGCGGCGCGATCCGGCGCGGCGACGGCGACATCGTCGGCCCCTCGGCGGTCGCCTTTTTCGAAAGCTACAAGACCGACATCGGCCTGTTCGGGGTCGCCGCCGTCGATGCGGACGGCGGGCTGTTGGATTTTCACGAGGACGAAGTCGCCGCGCGACAGGCGATCGTGCGCAACTGCCGCAGCGCCTATCTGGTGCTGGACCATATGAAATTCAGCCGCGTCGCCCATGTGCGCGGCGGGCATATCGCGGATGTCGACCGGGTATTCTGCGACCAACCGCCCCCGCCCGCCATCGCCGCCATGCTGGCCGACGCCGGGGTCCCGGTCACCATCTGTACGAAGGACGGAGCATGAGTGCGACAACCCAAGGGCAAGCGATCTTGCTGCGCGGCATCACCAAGAGCTGGGGGGAGACACCAGCCGTCGACGCCGTCGACCTGGAGATACAGGAAGGCAAGTTTACCGCCCTGCTGGGCCCGTCCGGCTGTGGAAAGTCCACGACGCTGCGGATCATCGCCGGGCTGGAATACACCGATGCGGGGGCCGTCTGGATCGGCGGCCGGGACGTCACCGCCCTGCCGCCCGCCAAGCGCAATATCGCCATGGTGTTTCAATCCTATGCGCTGTTCCCGCATCTTTCGGTCGCCGAGAATATCGTCTTCGGTCTTCGGACGCGGCGGGTCGCGCCAGCCGAACGGCAAGAACGCCTGAAACGCGTCGCCGAGATGCTGGAACTGTCCCCCTATCTAGACCGGAAACCGGCACAGCTTTCGGGCGGGCAGCAGCAGCGCGTCGCACTGGGCCGCGCGATCATCGCGGAGCGCCCGGTCTGCCTGATGGACGAGCCGCTCTCCAACCTGGACGCGCGCCTGCGCCACGAAATGCGCAGCGAAATCCGCGCCCTGCAGCGCAAGCTGGGTTTCACCATGGTCTATGTAACCCACGATCAGGTCGAAGCCATCACCATGGCCGACCAGGTGGCGCTGATGAACCAGGGCCGTCTGGAACAGGCCGCCGCCCCACGGGACATCTACAGCCGCCCGGCCACGGTTTTCGCCGCCCGGTTTATCGGAACGCCGCCGATGAACCTGATCCCGCCGCAAGCCTTTGCCGAGGCGGCGGGCGCCCTGCAATCGGAAGACGTCCTGATCGGTATCCGGCCGGAGGTCATGCACCTTTCCACCCAAGGGCCGCTGACCGCCCGGGTCACCGGCGTAGAGTTCCTGGGATCGGAGACCCTGATCGACTGCGTGGCGGGCGACGGCGCGCTGGTGGTGAAAGCGCCCGGCACGGTAGAGGCCGCCCCGGGAGAGGAAATCGCCATCGGCTTTGCGCCGCAGGACGTTCATGTCTTTGACCGTGGCAGCGGCACACGGCGCGACGAAGATCGCGAAACCATCGCCGCGCAATTGTGCAAATCCAACGAAAACAAAGAGGTCCGGCAGGCCGGGGGCATCCCTGGCCGGTAACGGCCCATTGGTCGGTAACGTTAACAGGCAACGAAACCGGGGGGTTCCCGGAGTGCTGAAAAGGAGAGTGAGAT
>JANQIT010000199.1 GCA_028282025.1 Hwanghaeella sp.
CGTGGGTGGCGTCGGACCGCTTCTCGCCCCGGAAGTTGGCCGAGGCGTCGCGGCCATCCCCGTCGCCGCCGCCATCTCTGTCCTTGCCGCCGCCCTTCGGCCTGAAGCTGTTCATGGAAGCCCAGGCATCGATCAGGGTGCCGTCCACGCGGAAGTGTTCGCTGGACAGCAGACGTCGCCCCCGCGGTTGCTCCGGCAGGGCCGCCAGGAACTTGGCGGCGATGTCACCGGCCAGCGGCCGGCCCACCGACCAATAGAGCTCGAGAAAATCGTCCGCCAGAACACCCAATGCCGTGTTCGCGATCTCACGGATCGGGCGTAGCGGGTGGTCCGGCCGCACCCGTTTCTCAAGATCGACGTAGGAGAGGAGCTCTCTCGTCCGCCGCTCCGATCCCGGCGTTCCCATCTCGGCTGACGTGGTCGCGGCACAGGTGAATCATGCCGGTGCCCCGCCCACCATCGGGTTCCTCAATAGCCTTTGGGGGGAGGGGGGGCAAATTGTGCGGGGTGACACGGGCTCGAACGGCTCTCCGGCGATTTCGCGACGCCGCGAAATTAACGGAGGGGGTATGTTTCTGCGGATACTGGCACATGCAATCAGAGAAATCCTGGGGTTTCCGAGGGTCCAGGAGCCGGGCAGCGCGACAATTCGCACCGCCAAGCTGGTGAGAAGTCTATACAAGTCAGTATAGGTGATCTATAAGTCAGCCTAACTATCGGTGGCAAGCGAGGCGGGGGCGCGGGGCGGCGCCCCTCGATGTCCGCAGGGGGCTATGTGCGGCCGTTCGGCCGGCACCATATGGCTCACGTTGCTTGGAACGCCCTCGCACTGGTCGCCTATCATCTGCGGGGTATCGGCGAAGACGATCGCCCGCCGTTGACCCGAGCACGGCCCGTTACCGACACCGCCCCGCCCCGCTCAAAAACCAGAATCCAATTCATAGGTAGATGGTTACGCCGGGGCAGTCAGTTATAAGTAGACTTTCCCGGATAGGTTGTCTAGCGTTCTTCCGCAAAACTTGGGATTTGGGGTTTACGTCTTGTGAATGCGAGGGCGCACCCCGCAACATATGAAAAGATTTATTCCCCGTTTGCACAAGATATGGCCGTCGCTGCCACGCGATTAACGATTAATCGCAAGCACGATTGAAAAATCAATAGTGCAGCGGCTGAATGAAAACATAATGCGAATCGACAACAACCTCCCATCGAATTTACCACAAGAGACCACGACCTTTAACCGAATTTTACAACTATATACTGAAATTACCACTGAAGCTAGCAACAATTACGAACTCGACTTGTGAAAAAAGCAGTTTGTGACGGGCCATCTTGTGACAGATTTTTAGACCTATCTTATTGTTTTTATTGGATATTTTTAAGTTAAATACTTATCTGTCACAAGAAAATGTTAAAAACAAAGAGGGTATTTAGAAAGACCCTATTGGACGATTTTATTTAGTTAAGCGACTGGCTCTATCCAAACAATCCTATATACCCTATTTTGAAACAGGGTTTGTGATGTGAATCGAAAGGAAAAACCCGTGCCTGACCCACTACAGCCGATTGAATTTTTTCAACCAAAAGATGGTGCTGCACGGATTTCGTCGTCGGCTTTGGCCTTACTAGTCGAACCATCGGCATCAGTGCCCGTGCCTTTCGCGACCGCCGGTCCCGGTCGATGGATTGGTGTCGATGTAGGGTTGAATGGCGCGGTCGCCTGTCTTGACGCGACGGCGGACGGGGCGGTTTCGCTACAGATCTATGATATGCCGACGCTACAATCCCGGCCGGCCCGTCGCGGATCGAAAAACCGGACCGGTCGTCGTTCGCTCGACGTCGCGGCTGTGGTGGCGCTGTTCGGCGAGTTGGCGGCGCCGATGTTGATTGATGGCCGGCCGGTCGTCGCGACGATCGAGCAAGTGAGCGCCCGCCCCGGCGAGGGCGTGGTGTCGTCTCGGACCTTCGGGCGCTGCTACGGCGTCACCGAGGCCGCGGTGGCGGCCGCGCATATCCCGGTGACGACGATCACCCCCCACGCTTGGAAGCGTGCGCTCAGCGTCCCCGCCGCGAAGGACCGAGCGGTCCGGCGGGCCGACGAACTCATGCCGGCGGCCGCTTTGCGTCGTAGGCCGCAGAGACACAGTTCGAGAGCCAGGTCTGGCGTAGGTGCAGCCAGATGTTCTCGACCGGGTTCAGTTCCGGGTCGTAGGACGGCGGCGGGATGATGGTGAGGTTCTTCGGGACCTTCGGATTGCCGGTCTTGTGCCGGCCAGCGCGATCCATAAGGACGACGCCACGAGCGTTGACCGCAACGATTCGGCTGATTTCCTCCAGGTGCAACGGCATCATCTGGATCTTGGCCCTGGGAAGCATGAGGGCAGCGCCCTTGCCGCGCCTCCGGCAGATCGCCCCGAACAGCCAGGCGTTCTCTTAGCGCTGGTCAGCCGGCAAACGCGGGCGCGTTCCCTTTCTCGCCCAGAGGCGGACACGGCCGTTCTTCTGGCCGAGCCGGGCTTCATCCTGGAACCAGATCTCGATGGGCTTGCCCTTGGGCAGGTCGGCTATTTGTGCGGCGAGCGTACGCGGGAAGTTTTTTTAAACCCGGCGATCACGCGCTCGGCTTGTGCCGGATGCTGGGGCCGGCCGCTGATGTGGGAGAAGGAGAGGCGGGCCAGCAGATCGGAGATCGAACGCGCCGCCTCGGCACGACGCCGTCGGCGGCCGGATCGGAACCGATCTCGACGATCTTGGCCAGCTCGGCCATCTGAGCCTCGGTCAGCAGACACTCGCGGTCGGGTCGCGGGCGATCCGTCAGTCCGTCAGGGCCTCCAGAGTTGAAGCGATGCGTCTAGTCCCGCAGCGTCCGGCCGTCCATGCCGTCGACCTGCACGGCGTCCGCCCAGCGGCGTTATAATCTTCTCGAAGCTGGATGGCCAGCATGGAAAGTCTCCTTCGCCAGCCTCAAATCATCTCCTGGCAAAAAAGGGGAGGCTTCCGTGAGTCACAATTTTTTGCCTTGGCATAAGTTCTAGGAACTTGGTGATTTGCGCAAGATCAACTTGTAGCCTAGCCATTGAGACCGCTGCAGGTAGATTCTGAACGCTTATGCGTATGTATCTAACCGACGTTGAGCTGTAGGTTCACCTCTCTGGTTTTGATCTCCACAAATATCCCCGCGGTGTCCCCTCACGACGGATCTCTTTTGTTGGTGACCCATATCATATAATCCAAGCGCTAACTATAGAACGCACCTGCTATTTGGGATAACGAAAAATTGCGCCCATCGATTATAACAGGCTTTTATAGTTTATTCAGGCTCATTCCGGGATATTGCAGTTTCCTTATGACTTCCCGCAGCGTTTCTAAATCTGGGCCACGGCTGTAAACGCCATAAGAGATAGTATTGATCTTGTGGCCTAGAAGCGGTGCGGCGATCTGTTCCGGGACGCCTGCGTTATGCAGCTGCGAAGCAACGGTCTTGCGGATGCTGTGAAACGTCAGGCTTTCTGGGTATTTGAGCGTGATCTTTAGCTCCGAAAAGCGCTGTTGAAGGGCGCGTGACCTTAGGCCGTACTTGTTTGGAGCTTGCCCATCGAACAGATAACCGTCAGCCGATGCCGATTGAAGGCGGACGACGACGGGGCCAAGATCCTCATGGATCGGGACGCGGCGTTCGGCGCTATCCGTCTTGCCGGAGCGGATCGTCAAAGCGTCGTCAATCACGTCGTCGCAACGGAGCGCGCAGACTTCTTCGATCCGCGCCCCGGTGAACGCCGCCACTGCGATCAGATCGGCAACCTGCCGGTCGCCACGATTCAGCGCCGCGCCATGTAGGGCGGTGACCTGTTCCGGGGTGAAGGCGTCGCGCCGATTGACGCGGCCCCCGCGGACCCGCAGGCGCGCGAATGGGTCGGGCGCGTCCTCTTTTTCTTCAATGATCTCGGTCTCATGAAGCCAATTCCAAAAACCGCGGGCGTCTGAAATCATGCGTTGCACCGTCGCGCGCGCCTTGTTGTCGGCGGTCAGCCCTTCTATCCACTCCCGCAGGGCGCGGGGGGTGATATCGCCGCTCAGCGGGAAGTGGTCCGCGAAGCGAAGCAGCACCGCTCGCCGCATGTCGGCGGTCTTCGGTTTGACATCGCAGGACGCGATGTAGCTATCGAGGTGGTCGGCCAGCCGGACGGACTTACCGGTTGCCTGATCTCGCCACCGCTCGGCGCGAGCCAAAGCGTCGGCGTCGTAAGTGCCATATTCGACCCCCGCCGCGCGGCTCTCAACTTGCGCGCGGATCTCGGCTTCCTCGAAAATCAACTCCCTGATCTCCCGCCGGTCCTTTGCGGTGTCAGCTTCGGCGAGCTGAGCGCGCCAATATGCGGGGTTTGCCCGCATGGCCTCTCCTCTCGCAGCGGCTTCACAGAAGGCGCGGTCTTCATCCGTCGTCGCTAGGGCGGCCTGCGCTTCCCAGAACGCCCTTGCATCGCCCGGCGCGCCCCGGCCGTCCTCCTCGCGGGCCTGGCGCACCGCCGCCTCCCAATGAGCTTCCACTGCGGCCCAACGCCCTTTCGCAATTGTCCGGTCATCCGTCTTCAGGGCGACCGTGACGCGGGTTTTTCCGAAGATCCGCTGTACATCGCGGGGCAGGCGGTATATCCCAAAATATCGGTTTCGACGCTTCTCAATCGGCATGGCGGAGGCCTCGCGCAATGGACTGTGCCCTACACGTTGCCCAACGCCTGCGCCCAACGCAAGGCCGAAAAATCCCTTAAAAGGTAGGGTTTTGGGAAATTTCGGAGCCGTCACGACCCATCCCGTAGGGGTCGCCACTTTTCGTTTGCGCTATCGCGCTTCGCGCTACTTGAGCGCGTGGGGTTGTTCCGGCGTCGTTTCTGTCAGACCGCCGGTGCAAGCACGCGCTGAGGGCCGCTGACGCCGCGCAGGTTGTGCTCGCCTAGTGCGGTGAACGGGCGCGCCGGGAGCATGGCGGCGAAATCCGCGGAGACCACCAGGCGGCGGTCGAGGCGGCCGGCGAGATCGGCCAGGCGGCTGGCCAGGTTCACGCCGCTGCCGACCACCGTGTAGTCGAGCCGGGCGCCCGAGCCGATATTGCCGTAGGCGACCTCGCCGTAATGCAGGGCGATCTTGACGTCGAAACGCGGGCCGTCGCCGGCGCGCGCCCGGTCGATCGACTGCACCACGGCTTCCGCCGCCTGCAAGGCGGCCGCGCAGGCGGCAGCACCATCGTCTTCGGCGCGGAAGATCGCCAGGACGCCGTCGCCGATATATTTCAGCACCTGGCCGCCCAGCGCTTCGACCGGCGGCACCACGCAGTCGAAATAGCGGTTCAGCAACGCCACCGTCTCCTCCGCCGTCATCGTCGTGGAGAGTGCGGTGAAGCCCCGCATATCGGCGAACACGATGGCCGAGCGGATACGCATGACGTCGCCGCGCCGCACCTGGCCCGACAGGATGCGGGCATGCGGCTCCTCGCCGACATACATGGCAAGCGTCTCGCCCAGCAGCCGGAAGGTGCGGCGCAGATCGAAGACCAGG
>JANQIT010000259.1 GCA_028282025.1 Hwanghaeella sp.
CCCTGGTGCGCCCGTATATTGTGTCCGGCTTCGCCTTCGCATTCGTCTTGAGCCTGAACGAATATATCATCGCCTATATGGTGGCGGGCTTCACGGCGGAGACCCTGCCGATCAAGATCTTCAATTCGCTGCGCTACGGCTATACGCCTGTTATGGCGTCGGTCGCCGTCATGTTCGTGGTGATCGCCGTCGCCGTGTTCGGAACGGTCGCCCGGTTCGGCGACCTGCCCCGCCTGCTGGGGGCGGACCGGAGTGAGCGTTAGCCATGGGAAACAACCCGCACCCCACCATGCTGGCCGCCGTATGCGACGGCCCGGGCGAGCCCCTGCACCTGCGGCGGATGCCCAGGCCGCGCCCCGGCCCCGGCCAGCTTCTGGTGAAGATGGAAAGCTGCGGGATCTGTCATTCGGATCTGCATATCCGCAATGGGGACGAGGATTTGCCGGACGGCCTCTACCCCCTGATCCTCGGTCATGAGGGGATCGGGCGCGTAGCCGAGATCGGCCCCGGCACGGATACCGGCCTGAAAAAGGGGGTGCGTGTGGGGTTACCGTGGCTGTACGGCACATGCGGCGCATGCGGCCCCTGCCACACGGATCATGAGAGTTTCTGCACGGACCAGCAGGTGCGCGGCATCCACCATTACGGGGCCTTCGCCGAATATGCGTTGATGAACGCACAGTTCGCGTTCGAGATTCCCGAAGAGATCCACCCCATCGCGGGGGCCCCGCTTCTCTGCGCCGGCCTGACGGCCTGGTCCGCCTTGAAGAAAACCAAGATCGGGCCGGGATCGCGGGTGCTGATCGTCGGCGCGGGCGGTTTAGGGCAATACGCGATCCTGATCGCAAAATCCTACGGCGCGGCGGTCACGGTGATCGACCGGGACGACGGAAAACTGGAAGAAGCCCGGTCCCTCGGCGCGGATGCGGTGGTTCCCGCCGGGCCGGATGCGGGGGCGGCGGTGAAGGAGAAGGGGGGTGCGGATATTGTCCTGAACTTCGCACCCACACGGGCCGTCTGGCCGACAATCGAGGCGGCGGTCAACCCGATGAGCGAGATCGTCGCCGTGGCCCTGGTCTATGAACCGGTCGATCTTTCGATGATGTGGCTGATCGACGGCGGACACCGTTTGTTCGGATCTTCCGTCGGGACGCGGCGGGAAACGCGGGAATTCCTGGCCTTTGCGGCGAAAAACCCCTTGCCCGTCACCGTGGAGCCTGTGCCGCTGTCGGTTGTGAACAAGGCGTTGGACCGGTTGCAGGACGGCGCGGTGAACGGGCGGCTCTGCATCGACTTCTCACTGGATTGCAAGGGTGTGGCGTGATGGCCGATAAGGTTCTAAGGCTGGGGATGTGGCAGGATTCCGGCATATTGGGCGACATTGCCGCGAACCTGGCGCTGATCGAACGGGCCGCCGGGCGGGCCGCGGCGGACGGCATCGATCTGCTGGTCTTTCCAGAATGTTTCCTGACCGGCTATTTCTCCGCCGGGCGGGCGGCGGAAATCGCGGAAGGTTTGAGCGATAACACGTTTGCGGCATTGGAGAAGATCGCCAAGGCGCACGGAGTCGCCCTGGTGGTCGGGACCTATGAGAAGGCGGACGGCCGTCTCCACAACAGTGCTCTGTTCATCGCCCCGGAAGGCGGGGTGATCGGGCGGCACCGGAAGCGCGCGCTTTACGGGGATTGGGAAAAGACCACCTTCGAGCCGGGAAACTCGGCCGAGATCGTGACCTATAACGGGGTCCGGATCGGACTGTTGATCTGTTACGATGTGGAGTTTCCCGAATTGACCCGGGAGTTGGCGCAGCAGGGGGCCGACCTTATCGTCGTTCCGACCGCATTGATGGAGCCCTACGATTTCGTGGCACAGCACATCGTGGCCACGCGGGCCGTCGAAAACCAGCTATTCGTGGCCTATGCAAACAGGGTCGGCGAGGAAAACGGCCAGCGATATCTGGGGATGAGCTGCCTCCACGACCCCGGCGGCGTCCGGCTTCTGTCCGGCCCGCGCGGGGAAAGCGCGCTGCTCACAGCGGATGTGAAGATCGGTGACGTCGCTGAGGCCCGGCGGGATTTCTGCTACCTGGACGACCTGGCGCGCTTATAACGCCCCACCGCCGCCGGGTTCTTTATGTTGTTTAAAACCCCCGCATTTGGTACCGAAACCCCACGCGCCCGTAGCTCAGTAGGATAGAGCACCAGATTCCTAATCTGGGGGCCGCTGGTTCGAATCCAGCCGGGCGCACCACAACTTTCCATAATAGCACGAACGTCCAATCACGGTGGGCGGAAGTCATTCTGACAGTCGTTGGACGTCGGGCGATTTACGCTTGGTGATTTCAGCCGGTGTGAAACGGCCCCCTTTCACAATCAGCTCTTCAATAAATCCGCACTGCTCTGAGGCCATCACACGCGGTTCATCATAGGTCTTGAAGTGAGGCCCCTCCAGCGTGAGATACGCGCTCATGTCTTCACGCTCAAAAGCTCCTTCAACCTGGCGCCTTTGGAAGATCTTCGAGGCCGCTTTGGATGTGTGCCGATGGGCATACTCTTCCCACTCACCGTCGGTGCGTGAATTGCCTCCTGAAACGGGCAACAGCCAGCCAATCGCCACATATACTTTGCCGTCGCGGTGGTTCGTTCCAGGATAAGGTTGCCCAATCAGATGCTCTTCGCCGGGTGCCAGATATGGGCCGTACCTCATGCTCTTCTGGATTTCCGTCCAGAACTCCTCTGTATACTCACCCGAAACATAGGCAAACTTGTTAAAACCCAGTCCAGGAACCCCAAACTCGGATTTGTAAGGCACGTGCGTGCAAGCCGCGCGGAAGAGGAAGACTGGGTAATTCCATCCGATCACTTTGATCAGAAGGAAGCGATCATAGGACACAATGACACCGAGTAACCCAACTAGGCTCAGCACCAGCAGTACCCGTAGCCGGAAGAATCTGGGGATAACCTTCATGTGTGTTGTCCCGGTCGATGGAGATCAGTCAACATCGGTCCAGTCGATTGAACGCAGCACAAGATCGCCATTTACGACGATGAACTCTGCCGTGACCCGCTGGTTCCAGGAACTCTGCACCTTAAACTCCTTTGCCCCACCATGGTCCCGCGCGGTTTCGGCAACAGCGCTGCTGACTTCCTCTCTATGGAAATCGTAGTCGTCTTCCCACTCATGCGTCACGATGCCGGTCATGATTATTCTGTTTTCTTCCCGCTTGGCGGTGAACCCCTTGTAAGTCTTTGAAGAGAATTGGGTGTCGCCTGAGGCAAGAGCCTCGTCCAGGTTACCGCGCAGTAAACTGCCGTATCCTTTTCTGATATGATCATACCGGTCGATTGGTTCGCCGGGGTCGGGAAGATTCTTTGGAACCTGAATAGTCTCGCCGTCCTTCATGGCCAGGAGGTGCTTCCGGTATTCATACTCAGGCTCAGGCTCACCGCCGAACAGGCTGTACGAAGAGCGGTCTTTCAAGAAACCCTCCTTGAACCGTTCTTGATTGATGCGTTCACCGGTTTGGACCGGCTCCCGCGAGCGTGCCTCGTCTTTCGGGATAGTTACCGGCGAGCCGCTTCCATCCAGGAAATGAAGCAACAAGCCCGATGCATTTGGCAAAGTTTCACGCGTCGCCTCCGCGGCGCGGCGCAATATTGAAGCGGCCGCTGCGCCACGCTTGGCTTTCGCAATTGAAAGACCGACTTTCCGCTGCAAGCGGCGGCGCTGAACCGGTGTTAGGTACGAATTGGAGTCTGCTCGGGCCTGAATGCCCAAAGATTGAGGGGTCGGCGCACGGTTTCGGTCACTCATCGACATCTTCCTCTCTGTGCTCAAGAGCCGCCAAGCCAACACTCAGAAAAGGCGGCAAAAGCATGACAAAACCGATATCTTTCCCGGTATCGGTTGATCACGCTCCAAGTAACAATGAGAAGTATAAAGAATTCTTCTGATCGGAATAACGTGACACGTCACATTCTCAAAAACCGAAATGCTCAAGCGGGCGCTATGCTTCGAACGGATTCGGAGCCTATCCAACAGAATACCCCTATATAGAAAAAAAGAAAAATCCGGTGCGGCGCCGATCAGGACATGGGCCGTCACAATGATGGTGAAGTCGATCCAAAGATCGACTGTTTCTCCCGAACGCTGCTGACGTGGAAAATCGAGCACGGGAGACGGCGGCATCCCGCCCATCACCTCAACTGTGCACACACCTGAAAGCGAAGCTGCCCACCAAGCTGACCAGTGCGGAGCGGGAGGATGACGCGATCGAACCGCACGCAACGCAGTCGATTCCGCGACCTCCGCGATTCACCGCGCGGCGGTGGTGACAGCTCTGCGCGCGATACTGAGTAAGCCGCTGCGCGAGAAGGAGGGGCCGGTTGTCCTTATCGGCGATTTGAATAACAGCCTGTTGAACAACACGCCGGCCATCTAACGGCCTAGCCGCCGTATGAACTGTTCACCGCCAAGCGGCCGTCCCGCGCCCAGGCCATTACCGAAGATCGCGACATCAGCCTGTATTCCACCGCCGGGCTGCAGCCGCACCATTCCCTGAATAGTCGCCTACTACCCGCACAAGTACAAGAAGGTGTCGGAGGTTCTTGACCGTGCCCTGGTTTCGGAACAGTTCTACGCGCCTTCCCCGAGCCAGCGTTGGGCGATGCGCCAGATCCAGATCTGGAGCGGCCATGGCGACAAACACGACCCGCGGGAAAAGGACCCGGACAAAGCGATATCCGGTCACGGCGGCGGCCGGGCGGATGTCGATTACAACCCCGCATAACCGACGGCGTCCCTCGCCCCCTTCGGGGAGGCGGCGGCGGTCAAGGCGGCGGCGGCCGGATGACCGATAAAGTCAGGGACAGCAGAACAACACGATACGAAAAACACGAACCCGGCCCCACATTGTGGAACCGGGCTCGCTTACATTCAGTCCGCTGAAGGGCCGGACAACCCTGCCCCTCCCGGCGGAAATCTTACTTCAGTTTGGCCAGCGACAGCGGCACGGAATACTTCTCGCACCAGACGTAGAATTCATTGTAGTTCGCTACGTCGATGTTGGCCGGGAGTTCGAAGGTCTGCTTGCCTTCCAGTTCGGTCAGTTTCACGAACGTGGTCGACGTGTCGTAGCTGCCGTTGTTGCCGAAACCCAACTGCGGGTCCGGCGCGCCCGGGAATTTGAAATTGTCACTCAAGACAACCAGCGTCTTACCGCCGGACTTCTTGATCGTGACACCGCCGACGGTCGTGTATTTTTCCTTACCTTCCAGAACGGTGAACTGACCGGACAGGTCGCCGGCGGCGGCCGGCGTTGCGAAAGCGGCGAGCGACAGGGCAACGACCCCAAAGAGTACTCTGATCATGATTTCCTCCCAAGAGATGGGTGTTAACGTGTTGCCTTCGCATATACGCAAGCATCGTCGGTCAAAAAAGCACCTCGCGCGGATTGCACGCGGTTGTGACCCGCCGTGTTCACGGCGTAGTCTGACGTCCCGCCTTCTCCGTCAGGAACCAGAAACGTAAGGACCGGCCGTGAGCGACTTTCCGATCATCGACCCGCATCATCATTTCTGGGACCTGGGGATGAACAAGCATCCCTGGCTAAACGGACAGGAGACAATTCCCTTCCGCTACGGCGATTACGCGGCCATCCGCCGGAATTTTCTGGTGGAAGACTATCTGGCCGCCGCGTCGGGGCACGATGTCGTAAAGACCGTGCATATGGAGGCGGAATGGGACCCGGCCGACCCGGTCGGGGAGACGGCGTGGTTGCACGATCTGCACGACGCGACCGGCTATCCGCACGCCCTGATCGGACAGGCATGGTTCCGCCGTGACGATATCGAAACCGTGCTGCAAGGCCACGCCGCCTATCCGCTGGCCCGCAGCATTCGGCAGAAGCCCGCGGCGACCCCGTCGCCGGAGGCCTTTGCGCCGGAGCTGCCGGGCTCCATGGCCGACCCCGCGTTCCGGGAGGGTTTCCGCCATCTCCGGCGGCACGGCCTGCATTATGATCTGCAGACGCCCTGGTGGCACCTTGGGGAAGCGGCGGCGCTGGCGCGCGATTTCCCGGACACCCTGATCGTCCTGAACCATACCGGCCTGCCGTCGGACCGCAGCGCATCGGGCATCGCGGGCTGGCGGGAAGCGATGGAGCGTTTCGCCGACCGGCCCAACACAGCGGTCAAAATCTCCGGGATCGGCGTTCCGGGCGCGGCATGGACCGCCGACCTGAACCGGGATGTGGTGCTGGAGACGATCCGGATTTTCGGCGCGGACCGGGCCATGTTCGCGTCGAACTATCCCGTGGACTCCCTGTGCGGCGCGTTCGGCGAAATCTATTCGGGCTTCAAGGAAATCGTGGGCGCGCTTCCCGCCGCCGATCAACGCGCCCTGTTCCACGACACCGCCGCACGGATCTACCGGCCCGTCTGACGCTGTCCCGTCCGGCCCTATACAGACTGCTTGGGGTCCATCAGCTTCAGGACGGAGGTCGCGTCCAACTCCCCGTATCCTTTCGAAATCAGGATGCGATAGAGCGACGCCGTCTGGCTGGAGATCGGAGTCGGGCTTTTCAGACTTCTGGCCAGATCCTGGACCATATCCAGATCCTTGAGGACCTGGCGCGCATAGCCCGCGGGTTCGAAGTCGCGGGCGATCATGCGCGGAAACATCGCCTTCAACAGGTTGGAGCCCGCATGGCCCGCGGCCAGCGCGTCGGGTATCTTGGCGGCGTCGATGCCGCCGGCTTCCGCGAGGGCGAGTGCTTCGGCCAGGACCGCGAAGTTATTCAGGACAAGGATCTGATTCACCATCTTGGCGACCTGTCCCGAACCGGGCGGTCCAAAATGCGTGAAACTGGCCGCGACATCGGCCATCAGTGGGGAGACCGCCGCAATGTCAGCCTCCTCACCGCCCGCCATGACAGCCAGCGTTCCGGCCCGGGCCGCGGGCGGCCCGCCGGACACAGGGGCGTCGACAAGCCCCATTCCCGCCTGATCCTTCAGCCGCGCCGCGAACTGCCGGGCCTTTTCGACCACTGTCGTCGACAGGTCGATCACGGTTTTGCCCGGTCCTTGCGCGGCGGCGATACCGTTTTCTCCGAACAGCACATTCTCGACCGCCGCCGTATCGATCACGCAGATCAGGACAATATCGCTGTCCGTGGCGACCGCAGCGGGTGAGGAAGCTGCCGTGACGCCATGCCCGGACGCCGCATTCACCTTTGCCGGGTCGAGATCATATCCGGTGACGGCGTAGCCGCACTCCACCAGATGCGCCGTACAGGCCTGTCCCATCAATCCCAACCCGACGAAACCAATCCTCGGTTTACCACTCATATGACTCTCCTTTCGGCGCTTAGAGCCTGTCACCTTTACTTAGAACCGCTGAGACGGCCTTCGATCTCTTTGCCGGTCAGCCGGAGGGCATCTCCGGCCGATCCTTCAAACAGCCCCCTGCACAGCGGACCGCGCCATCGCAACACAGATCTTGAATGCATTGCGCATGGAATCCGGCTTGGCGATACCCTGCCCGACAATGTCATAGCCGGTGCCGTGTCCGCAGGTGGTCACCGGCACGGGCAGCCCGCCCAGGACCGTAACCCCTTCCGCGAATCCCAGCAGCTTCATCGCGATCTGGCCCTGGTCGTGATACATGGTCACCACCACGTCGAAATCGCCGTTGCGCGCACGGACGAAAACCGTGTCCGACGGATAGGGTCCTTCCGCCGCAATCTGTTCCTTGCGCGCCCGGTCGATAGCCGGGGTAATGACCTCTATCTCCTCCATTCCGAAGTTCCCACCGTCTCCCGCGTGGGGGTTGAGGGCGGCAACCCCCACCCGCGGCCGGTCGACGCCCGCCGCGCGCAAAGTCCGGTGCGCGAAGGAGATGCCGTCGAAAACACCGTCTTGCGTGATCTCGGCGGCGACATCCTTCAAGGGTACGTGGGAGGTCACCCGGGTTGTCCACAGCCCGGTTTCGCCGGGCGTCCGCAGCCCGGGCAAGACATTCAGTTCCCCGACAGTCCCATCAAAGCCCAGAACGTTCGCCAGAAAACGCATCTCATCTTCCTGGTCGAGGCCGCCCAGATGCATGGCCTCCTTATTCAGCGGCGCGAACAGAAGACCGTCGGAGTCGCCCGAAACCACCCTTTGCGCCCCCTTCGCCAGCAAGGCCAGCATCTCCTCGCCCGCCCCGGCGGTCGCCCGGCCCGGCGTTGTCGTCAGCCCGTCCACCGGGATGAAAGGAATGGTGCTGGCATGCGCGGGGTCCAGCGTGAGGCCCGCCGCCGCGGCGCCCTCGTCCAGGACGGCGGGGTCGCCAAGCACCTCGACATCCGCGGCGGCGTGGGTCTCCGCCTCGCTCAAGAGTCGCGCGGCAAGCTCCGGGCCTATGCCGTTTCGGTCCCCCAATATCATCGTAATGCGTGGCGCCATCGTCCCCCATCCCTGCTTTCGTTTCTTATGAATTCAGCAGGTTAGCCGGACGGCCCGCAAGACCCAACGTGCGGGACCGTAAAAATCGTAAAAGGTCCGGTGACTGAGGAAGATCAATGCCGGCCTGCCTCCACGTTCGGGGAGACAAGATCCACAATTCCGTGAAAGGCCGGAGGTCAGCCGCGGTATCGGCGAACAGTTACGCAGGCTGAGAATTTTGCCCGGCAGCCCGTCCTGAACGCGCGGCCCGGAACTGCGGCGTCTTAATGCAGGCTCTCCGGCGCGTTCTTCCCCTGATACAACGGATAGAGACTGTCGAGCGGCCAGCGAACCGTCACGGCCGTCCCGGCATCGCGTTCGCTTTCGATAGAGAGGTTGCCATCCCGTGCGGCTGCGAGCTTGGAGCAAATGTAGAGCCCCAGTCCAGCGCCCCGCCCGGCCCGCCGCGCCACATATGAATCAGCGGGCAGAAACGGCTTTCCGACATGGGCCAGTACGTCCGCCGGCATGCCGCAGCCGTTATCCGAAACCGTCAGAGTCAGGCTCTTTGCATCTTCGACGGACCAGTGCACGCGGACCTCCCCACCGTCTTCGACATGCCGGCAGGCATTTGCCACCAGATTATTGAGAATCTGCAATGTTGAGCGTTTTTCCGCGACAATGCTGCAGGGCACATCCACGGAGGCGGACACACCGATCGACAGGTTCCTCTCTTTCGCGATATGGTCGAAGCCGCGCAACAAATCCCGTGAAAAATCGAGCGGATCGAACCTTTCGTCATCGAATCCGAGGGCGCCGCTCTCAAGCCTGCCCATATCGAGGATCGCGTCGACGATGGTCAGCAGTTGCTGACCGCTGCCGTTGATGATGTCAATATAATCCTTGTATTTTGGATTATCAATCTCCCCATAAATCTCGTTCTGTATCATCTGAGAAAAGCCGACTATCGCGTTCAAGGGCGTTCGCAGGTCGTGGCTCACGCTCGCCAGGAATTCGGACTTGAACTGTATGGAGGTTTCGGCGGATTCTATCGCATGCTTCAGCGCCTGTTCGTTGTTCTTTATTTCCGTGATATCGAACTGAACACTTACGAACCCGCCGCCTGCCATCGGACGGTCGGTGGTTCGGATCCAGCGACCATCCTTCAGCCGCACCGTGAATGAGCCCTGCAAATGGCGTCGGTATTCGGCTTTTCTGGCAAGATAGGCGTCGCCGCCGCCGTACTCATCCCCGACTGTCACATTCCCGCGTTCGATGTCTATGCGCCCCAGTTCCGCGAAATGCACGCCCGGACGGGCTTCTTCAACGGTGTATCCGTAGAGATCGCGAAAGTTCCGGTTGCATGCGACGAGCTTGCCTTCCGCGTCATAAATCACGATGGCTTCGGAGATATTTTCTATTGCCGCGGCAAACACGACGCCGCCGTTTGAAGATTCAAGCGCGTCGCGCAGCCGGCCGCATTCGGCCCGCAGGCGCGCCACCTCCTCGGTGAGTTCGCGCGTTCGCTCCACCGTATCCGCCTTGGGCGAAACCGGAGGATGTTTTGCCTCACCTTCCATGATCTTCCGGAACACCCCCCTAAACAACCCGCGCCGGAAGCCATGGCAAAGACTTCGGTCAATCGGCGCGGACTACGCAATCCCACGTATCTTTATCGTAATCATATATCGTCATGGTAATATAGCGCTTACCGACGATAAACGGTTTTTCCACGGGCTGCATGACAGTTCCGGGGCCGGCACGTGCGTCCTGGCGGCGTATTCGCCACCCTTCTGATCAAGCCGCGCCACAGACGCCTCGTGGGATACAGAAAATCTACTTAATCCTGTATATTTCCCATTCACGGGAACACTAATTAGGCTATCCTGATGTCGGGCTGGGGCCCGCGCCGTCTTTTTGGGAAGGCGCGACTCTCTCAAGTCGAACAAAACGGCAAGCATCATTGCCGTCCACCTTTCTCCCCGCCCGCAGGGGGCCGCGTGAGTGCATTTCGTGCAAAGGGATTCGGGCGCGTTCGGCTGTTAAGCGCTGCTGACGATACCGAAATTCCGCTGCAACCGACGCCGCGGCGGTTGCTCGGCTTTTTCATCCTTGTCAGCGGAACCGCCCATCATCGGGAGGCCGTGGCCGAAGCCCTGTGGCCGGAAAGGGACCCGGACAGCGCGCGGCGATGCCTGAATTCAACGGTGCATCGGTTGAATCACGCCGCCGCGGAGGCCGTTGCCCACAGCGGCCCCCTGGTTGTAA
Source organism: Hwanghaeella sp. (assembly GCA_028282025.1). Classification (GTDB taxonomy): domain Bacteria; phylum Pseudomonadota; class Alphaproteobacteria; order UBA8366; family Aestuariispiraceae; genus Hwanghaeella. The sequence continues at coordinate 10,692 of JANQIT010000259.1, forward strand.
GCCGGTCTACCGACGATATGGCGCTGGACCGTACGGTGCTTGGCGATATCGACATCTCCCGCTTCGAGGCATTGGTTGCGGAAGAAAAAAACACCGGAGAGGAATATCTTTTGTCTCGCGTCGATACGCTGGAGAAGGCCAACGCCCTTTATACAGGACCGTTGATGGACGGGATTGCCGACGAATGGGCGGTCAGGGCGCGAAGCAACGCGGAAGCGACGGCCCTATCGGTCAAGAAGCGCTTGATGGAGTGTTATCTGCGACTCAACGCGCCGGGATCGGCAATCCGGTACGGGCGGGAGATCCTTGAAATCGACGCCTTGCACGAGGAGACCCACCGCGACCTGATGGCCGCCCTTTACGCCAACGGGCAAAGGGTGCAAGCGCTCAACCAATTTGACAAACTACGCGCCCTGCTGGCCCATGAACTCGCAATTCCGCCGATGCCGGAAACCCAGGCGCTTTGCGCGCAGATCCGCTTGGGAACGCAGGAAGCGGATGGGGAAGACGCGAAAGTCCCCCTTTCCGCGCTTAGAAAACGCCTGCAGGAAAATCGGGAGGCCCCGGCGGCCCCGGCCGATCTCAGCGCCTGTATTCAGGATATGCGCGACCGAATCCGCGACTTGCGGTCTGTTTCGCGCCGCGTGGTGGAAGAGGCGGACGAGATGGAAAGCATGCTGTCGGACGTGCTGAAATCGATCCCGCCCAACGCCTGAACCCCTTCGAATCCCCCTACAATATTGCAGTTTCAACACCCGTCACACGGGACCGTCAGGCATTTCCCGACAACGGTGATTGTCCGGTGATCGGCCGGTGATCCGGCGGTGTCGGCACCCTGCAATCCTCCCTTCGACACAACCAGGACTAAAACTGAAAACAAACAGGGGGCGATCGGTGTGTCCGGATTTGCGGCAGGGCTATGAGTTCGTATCTGGTCATTCAACAGACCAGCAGCGTGCTTGCCAAACTGCTCAAGGAACGTATCGCGGAATCAGGCGTCCGGGCGGCCTCGGGCCAGCAGATCGAAGTATCAGCGAACACGCCGACGGAACTGATTCGAACCGGCAAAGGCCAACTGTCCTTCTGGCTCTACAAACTTGCGGAGAACGCCTACACCCGCAACGCATTGCCGGACCGGGCCAACGGAAGCGATCTGCCGCCCCTGCCGCTGAACCTGCATTTTCTGGTCACGCCCATTACGAAAAGCGCGGACGTCGACCTGATGGTGATGGGGAAGGTGCTGCAGGTATTCTACGAAAATCCCATCGTCCTGCTGCGCAACGAGGACGATGCGGACCTGCACGACCAGATCACCATCCAACTGGAACGCACCACTGTCGACGAGCAAAGCCGGATCTGGGAAGCCCTTTCCGAACCGTATCGCCTGTCGGTCAGCTATCTGGTGCAAATCGCCAGGATCGACGCGCAGCGGACCGCGCCCGGCGCGCTTGTCGTCGACCGCCAGGCCGGCTTTCCGAACGGCGTCATCCCGGCGGGAGGGCGCTGATGTACCGTGTTTCCCTGTCCCGGCCGGCATTCGGTTTAAGATTGATCGATTCCTATCTGGCCGGGCTGGGCGCCTTTGGTTCCTCGCCGCCGGCCGCCGGCGCGTTCCGGGCCATCGTCATGGCGGGGAACGGACTGTCGCGGAACTTGCCCCTTAAAACGGTAACGGGGCCGTCGGGACAGCTTCTTTGTTTCAATGAAACACGGGGAGAAGACGGTATCCCGCGCCGCCCCGCTATCGGACCCGGCGCCCGCGCCGTTCTGCTGGAAGCTGAGTATTTCCGCCCGGCGGTGCTTTCCAATATCCCTTTTCCCGGCGATGGGGATACATCCCCCCCGCTGCGGGAGGTGCATCTTGACCCGGGCGTGAACTACCCGTTCCCAAGCGGCCGCGCCCCGAGCGACGGCGCCCCGACCCTGCTGCGCGGCGTGGTCCGCACCGATGGCGGCAGCGCCGCCGGCTTCAACATCGAACCGATGGGTCCCCTCAAAGGACGTGTTCAACCCTACCGTACCGGGCCTGACGGTCAATGGATGCTCGTTTTCCCATCGAATCAGCAGGACGCCAGCATCTCATACCGCGTCGTCTCGCCATCGGGACAAAGCAGGACTTTCAGGAATGTAAGCGTGACGGCAAACGCCACGGCGACCGCCGCGCCTTATCAGGTCGGACAGGGGTCCGGCTGATCAATGTCGGGAGCGACAGTATGCGCCCGTTGTCGTGGTGAACCGTAACTCTGGAAGGAGGCAGCAGGATGCCTGAATACTTATCGCCAGGAGTGTACATCGAAGAGGTTCCCAGCGGACCCGTCCCGATCCAAGGGGTTTCAACCAGCACGACCGGATTTGTCGGCTGTACGGAAAGAGGGCCGATGCGCCCCACCCTGGTCACCAGTTGGCTGGAATATCAGCGCCGCTTCGGGGGGCTTCCGGCATCCGGCGACATCGAGAAACTGGGATATATGGCCCACGCCGTTCAGGGCTTCTTCGCCAATGGGGGTCAAAGGGCCTTCATCGCGCGCGTCACGGACGAAACGACGGCGAAGCACACCGCGACGCTGGAAATCAAGGACGGCGGCTCGGCAAACAGCAAGATGAAGTTGGTGATAAACGCCATCGGTCCCGGAAACGCCGGCGCCAACGTTCTTGTCAAAGTTACCCAGGGATCGCTGCAAACCGCCAACAGTCCCGCGACCAAGGACCTCTTCAAGATTTCGGTGATTTACTACAAGGGAAAGACCGATGCGCCGAGCACCGGCCTGGCGACCGATGACATGGACCCGGACAATCCCGAAAACGTCACCAAGGCCGGCTTCATCGAGCCGACCATGCGGGAGACGTTCGACAATCTGTCCCTGGATCCCGCCGCGCCCAACTATGTAATGACCGTGGTCAATCCGGCGTCGAACCTGATTCAGGTTTCAAAGACGGGCGAACTGCCGATGGGAGCCATCGCCGCGACGGCGAAAAAGTACCAGCAGCTCAAGATCACGGCAGCCGCCGGCGCATCGCTGGAACCGAAGCTGCCAGCGGCCACCCAGTACACCGACGAGAAGAACACATCCACCGACAGCGGCGACTGGAAGGGGTTGCTTGGGCTGAGTGCAATCCGGGACATCAGTATTCTCGCCATTCCCGACCAGGGAATGAAACCGCTTACCTCGGCGCTGCTGACAAAAATGCAGGCCTTCTGCGAGAACGGGAAAAGCTGCTTCGCCATCGCTCAATTTACCCAGGATCGAACGCCAAGCCCGGATCTGCGCCCGCCGATCGATTCCTCTTATGTCGCGATGTACTATCCGTGGCTGACCATCCAGAACCCGGAGACCATGGAGTTAATCTCCGTTCCGCCGAGCGGTCACATGGCCGGGGTCTACGCCCGCACGGATATCGACCGCGGGGTGCACAAAGCGCCGGCTAACGAGATTGTCCTGGGCCCGATCCTGCAGAATGTCGGCGATACGGGACCGCTTTCGCCGAATGTCACACGCGGACAGCAGGACCTCCTGAACCCCATGAACGTGAACTGCATCCGGGATTTCCGGGCCGAAGGACGCGGCGTCCGGGTCTGGGGCGGGCGCACGACATCGAGCAACGGGCAGTGGCGTTACGTGAATGTCCGCCGCCTGTTCATCTTCGTCGAACAGTCCATTGATGTCGGCACCCAATGGGTCGTCTTCGAACCGAACGACGAATATACCTGGGAACGTGTAATCAGTTCGGTATCGGGGTTCCTGAACACAACCTGGCGCAACGGCGCCTTGATGGGGACGACGCCGCAAGAGGCCTACTTCGTCCGCTGTGACAGAACCACCATGACCCAGGACGACATCGACAATGGCAGGCTGGTCTGCCTTGTCGGCATCGCCCCGGTGAAACCCGCGGAATTCGTAATCTTCCGGTTCAGCCAGAAGACCGCACTGGCCGAAAGCTAAGCAAGGAAAGGATCTGATCCATGGCTGAAACAGGAAAACGCGACGATCCCTATACCGCCCATAATTTCGTCGTGCAGATCGACGGGCTTTCGGTGGCCGGTTTCTCCGAAGTCAGCGGGCTATCGACCGAAACGGACATCATCGAATACCGCAACGGTAACGAGGATATCACCGTCCGGAAGCTGCCTGGCCTGAAGAAGTTCACCAATATTTCCCTGAAACGCGGAATGACGAAGAGCAACGATCTATGGAAGTGGCGGCAGTCCGTCATGCAGGGGAAGACCGAGCGCAAGAGCGGGACGATCATTCTGCAGGACGAAGCGCGGAAACCCGCCTTGAAATGGCAGTTCAAGGAGGGTTGGCCCAGCAAGTGGGAAGGCCCCAGCCTGAACGCCAAGAACAACGAAGTCTCGATAGAGACTTTGGAAATCGCCTGCGAAGACATCGAGTTAGTGTCCTAGGAAACCGCACGCCCGGACGGCCAGGGCCGGACCGGGCGTGCGAAAGCGGAAACCCATGGGATCTTTTCAAACACCCGGCGCCTATGTGCGCACCAGCGGCGCGCCGCTGCGAAGTCCGGCGGGAGTGATCCGGTCGGACATCGCGGCCTTCATCGGCATCGCGCGCCGCGGTCCGCTTGGGCGTCCGGTGCGGATTGAAAACTGGGGAACTTTCGAAAGCACTTTCGGAGAGGCGACGGCGCAGGGATATCTGGGCGACGCCGTGCGCGGGTTTTTCGAAAACGGCGGCAAGAGCTGTTGGGTCGTGCGGGTCGCCGATCCCAACTCCTGCCACGCCGCCGGCATCAACATCGTCAATGCCAGGGGCGACCGTGTGGCGCATCTCTCCACCAAGACTCCCGGCACCTGGGGAAGCCGGATCCGCGTGACCCTGATCCACCGCGGGGCGAACCGCTTCGATCTGGCCGTCCTGCTGAACGACCGGGAGTTCGAGACCTGGCATGACCTGTCGCTGGAACCGCATGACGACAAGTTCCTTCCTAGGGTTCTGGCGCGCTGGTCGCGCCTGCTGCACGCCAGCGTCTGGTTCAGCACGGCCCAGTACCGGGCCGCTCTGGCCGACATGCCGCCGCAGGAGAAGGGCGGAAAAGACGGAAATGGCCCAACCTTCCACGACCCGTTGGCCTTGCGGTATGACCAAAAGGACACGTTTCCCGCCGGCATCAATGCAAGCCAACCACGGCAGTCGGGCGCTCTGGACAACACGATTACCGACACCCTTCGCGGCGGCACCGACGGGCTGACGCCGGTCGCCATCGTCTATGCCACCCTGGCGTCGGGTATCGTCTATGGGTCGAAGGAATCCGGCGCCGTCTGGGCGACGTACTATGGAGAACTCGATACGGAGTTCAGAAAGCGCGCCAAGCCGGAGACCGAGACCGAGACCAACGGTAAAGACGACCAGGACGACAAGAACGCCAAACCGGGCGTCATCCCTGATGCGAGAGCCGCGACGGCGTCGGACAGTCCGGCGTTGGAGATCAGACGGGCGCGGCTGCGGAACGCAGAGCGCCGAGCCTTGCCGGCCGTCGACAGCGTTACCGTTGAAACGGAACACGACGCTCCCGGCTTGTTCCGCATGGTTCTGGCCCTTTCCGATGGAACCTTTCATCCCCTTGGAGATACAGGCGGCGCATCCGGCCGGGCAAGAACGACGGTCTTGCAGGACGCAGTCGCCCAGGCCCCCCTGCTTTCTCTCACAGAGACTTCAGAAGACTTCGTTTGCACCGCCCTGGCCCGAGACAGATTCGCTTCCAGATTGGTGACCATTCGTTCGCTGTGGCAGTGGGCGCATCGCGACGCGGATATCATTCGCGGGCGTTATCACCTGAATGGGGGATTGAAAGCATCGCATTTCGCACCGACCGGGAGCGGGGCGGAGGAATCGAATGTATCGAAAGAAATCTCGGCTCTGGAGGCGCTGGAAGATATCTGGGAGATATCGATGGTCGCCGCGCCCGATCTGATGCCGAAACCCGCCGGCCAACCGAAGCTTCCGGCGGCGCATTGCAGCGACCTGTCACCCCGGCAACATGTGGAAGACGAGCCTGATGGCGGTTCACCCCCCGCCTTTCCCGTTGAAGAGGTTCTCAGGGCGCAGCAGGCTCTTCTGGCCCATTGCCGCCGAAACCACTTCAGATTCGCCATCCTCGATTGTCCCCCGCCGGACAGAGCGGAATTCTTGGCGTGGAACTCGACAGCCACGCGAATTGCATCGGCCGAGCAAGAAAGGGGCAGCATAGCCGGGTCGCCGACACCGCTTGCGGATATCGCGCATATTCTGGATTGGCGCAGCCGGTTTACGGGCCCAGCCGCGGCCTTCGGCGCTCTATACTATCCCTGGATATACCGAACCGCCACCGATACCGCCGAACGCGCCGTGCCCCCGTGCGGGCACATCGCCGGCGTCTTCGCCCGCACGGCGCGAACCCCCGGCGTGCATAAAGCGCCCGCGAATGAAATCATCGAGGGCATTCGGGTCCCCACCCGGACCGTCAGCGAGCGGCTGCAGGGGATACTCAATCAACAGCATGTAAACGTGCTGACCGCGCGTGCCGGGCGCTTCACACGCATCATGGGAGCGCGGACCCTGATCGACGACCGCAACCCGGAGAACAGCGCAGCCGCAATCGCCGAAGCAAGGCGCTGGCGCTTCATCAGTGTCCGCCGCCTGGTATCAATGGTGGAGAAGAGTATTCTCGCACAAACGGACTGGACCGTCTTCGAACCGAACAGCCCCCGCCTGTGGCGTGACGTGGAGCGCAGCGCCCGCACCGTCCTGGACGGCATGTGGCGTCGCAATATGCTGGATGGCGATACGGCCAACGACGCCTATTTCGCGCGTTGCGATGCATCGACCAACCCGCCGGACGCCGTCGGACAGGGCAAGGTGGTTTGCGAGATCGGTCTGCAGCCGCCCTGGCCCGCCGAATTCGTCACGATCCGTCTCGTCCAATCGGCCCCGGACCAGACCATACAAGCATCCGGATTGGGGGACGCACTATGAGCGGACATCCCACGGATCCCTACATCGCATTCCGGTTCGAGGTTTCGATCGACGGCATTGTGGCCGGCGGCTTCGAGGAAGTCGGCGGCATCGAACTGACCACAACCGTCATGCAGTATGCGGAAGGGGGCAGGAACGGCTTTATCCACAACCTGCCCGGCCCGATTACGCAGTCCAACATCACGCTGAAACGCGGCGTCGTGGACCGCAGCTTATGGAATTGGTACGCGGCGCTGCTGCAAGGCGATGTTCAGCATAAAAGCGGCACGGTCACGGTGTTCGATCCGACGGCGGAAACCGTTCAGATGCGGATCGACTTCTTAAATGCAATTCCCGCGAAATGGACCGGGCCGGGACTAAGCGCCAGCCAGTCGCAGATCGCCGTAGAGACCCTTGAACTCGCCCACCAGGGCCTGAACTGGCAGTCGTAGAGGAGCGCAACCGATGGGCATTCATATCGGAAAACTCACGACCAACATCCGCGTATCGACAGATGACCTTCATCTGACCCGCGAGCAAATGGACAACCTCGTCGCGGAAGTCGTCGAGCGACTGGAGAGAAACGCCCGAGAGGCGGAGATGATGCAAACCGGCATGGGCGTCCCGGTCGACGCGGTTCCGCAACCCCGGTTTCGGAGGTAACCCGCCGTGACATCGACCAGCACCGCCACGAACAATGCGATGATCGAACTCCTCGATCCGGATCCCATTTTCGACGCCCTGGGCATATCGAACCCCTTCACCGTGCAGTTCAACCCGACGCAATATGCGATATCGCGGGCGGTCACCTACGACTCGACGAATTCGCCCGGCAAGGATCAACCCTCTGTAAAATTCACCTCCGGCGGCCCGGAAACGCTGACGGTGGAATTGCTTTTCGACGCAACGCAGGGCGGCATGTCCGGCGGCACCGCCGGCGTCACCCGCGACGTGCAGGCGATGTATCTGCTAACCAGCGTCAACCCCACCACTCATGCGCCGCCCCGGGTCCGGTTTCTGTGGGGCGCGATGGACTTCGTCGCGGTGGTGACGAGCTTGTCGCTGACCTACACACTGTTCGATCCCGACGGCGTTCCGCTTCGGGCGACAGCGTCGGTAACCTTCCAGACCTTCGACCAGTCGGAACTGTCGTCGCAAGAGAAGAACCGTCAATCGCCCGACCGCTACCGCGCCTATACGGTGCATGCCGGCGAGACGCTGCCGGCCATCGCAGCCCGCGAATACGAAAACCCGGCGCTGTGGACCGTGATCGCCGACGCCAACATCGATGTCATCGACGACCCGCGCCGCCTTGCACCCGGTACGGTTTTGACGATTCCCAAACTGAATTCGTTCGGAGAGGCCGTCGTCTAATGCCCGAGGAAGCCGTCAGGAACATCGGTATCTTTCGCCCGGAACGCGACGTCCGGATCGACGGCAAATCGCTGCCGGAGAAAGTACTGGACGATGTTGTCGAGGTCGTCTTCTCCGACGCCATTGACGATATCGACGGCGCGCTGATCAAGGTTCGGAATTCGTGGGACGCCAAGACCAGCTCATTCCCCTATTCAGGCATAGACACCTTCGCACCGGGCAAGGATTTGGAATTGAGTATGGGCTATCGCGGCGGCGACAAGATGCAGCACATGTTCAAGGGACGGATCAGTGCGATCAGCCCGCACTATCCCAGCAACGGCTCCGCAATCATGACGATCCAGGCCCGAAGCCTGCAGGCGGACCTGCTGACCCAGCAGGTAACGCAGGTCTATCAGAACATGACGGACAGCAAGATCGCAAAAACCATCGGCGGGCGTATGGGAGTCACGATCAAGACCGACAGCGGCGCCGAAGCGTCGGAGGTCCAGCACGAGTTCGTTACGCAGATCAATACCTATGATTTGGTTTTCCTGACGCAACGGGCACGCCGTCTTGGCTACGAGTTGATGCTGGATAAGCGCAACGACGGTTTCGACCTGTATTTCGGTCCCTCCGCAGCGCTCCGTAGCGAACCGGCCGTGTTAAAATACGGTGAGAACCTAGTCGAGTTCACAGCGGCCATGGACACCACGGACCAGGTCGACGAAGTGACCGTGACTTCCTGGGACACGCTGAACAAGGAACTGATATCCGGTACATCCGCCAGGGCGGATTTTCCCGCGCTGAACAAATTGGACGGCCCCATCGGCAAGGCCGTGAAGAACCGGAAGGAGATTATCGCCAACCTGCCCGCCCATGACGCCGCGACCGCAAAGGCGCTGGCCAGCGGCGCGATGGAACGCATCATGAAATCGATGGTTACGGGCAGCGGCGTCACGGTCGGCACACCGACGATCCGATGCGGCCGGATCGTCTCGCTGGACGGGCTCGATAAACGTTTCAACGGCCAATACATGATCACGGGCACGAAGCACAGTTTCAGCGCCAAGGGCTACCGAACCCTGTTCACCTGCCGACGCGAGGAGATCTAGGCCATGCAACCGGTTGCAACGGTAAACGGGATTGTCGTCGGTATCGTCTCCAGTCTTGAGGACCCGGAAAACCTGGCCCGGGCACAGGTTACTTTCAGCTTCATCGGAGAGCAGGTCAGCCGCTGGGCGAAGCTGGTCTCGCTGAACGCCGGAAACGACCGCGGCGCCCTGTTCCGCCCTGAAGTCGATGACGAGGTTCTGGTCGGCTTCGAACTGGGAGACCCGGACCGGCCCTACATATTGGGCGCGCTGTGGAATTCAAAAGATCCGCCGCCCGCCATGGGCGATCCGCCGGAACAGAACAACTGGCGTGTCATCAAATCCCGCAGCGGCCACATCTTGAAATTCAACGACGAGCAGGACGCCGAAACCATCGAGCTGCGGGACAAGGATGACAAGCGCACGCTGATCATCGACACGCCGAATGAAAAGATCGAGATTCTCTGCGACGGCGACAGCGGCGCGATAACGGTCAAGACGCCCAACGGCGTCGTCGAAGTCGAGGCCAAGAGCAAGATCAGCCTGACCTGCACATCCGGCGACATCGCAGTGAAAGCCGATGGCGGCGGAAAGATCGATATTCAATCCACATCCAGCGACATCAACGTCTCCGCCGCCTCGGGCTCGGTCAAGGTCAACGCGGCCAAGGTCGAAGTCAGCGCGGGTTCATCGATGAAGCTGAGCGCCGGCACGAGCTTCGATATCGAGAGCGGAGGCGTCCTCAACCTGAAGGGCGGCATGATCAACATCAACTGACGGGCGGCGATTGAAAGGAGTATCGGGTAAATGGGCATGCCAGCGGCAAAACAAGGCGACCTGATCGTTGCAGTGGACACGCATATAACGATGGTGCCGGCATTTCCCTCTCCGGTACCGACGCCGTTGCCCTATCCGTTCAACGGCATCCTGGACAATCAATTGAGCGCCGACGTCAAGATCGAAGGCCGTCAGGCCGCGACGGTCGGAACGACCGGCACAAATACGCCGCCGCATATCCCGACGGGCATTTCGTTCCAGGTTCCGCCATCCAACCAGGGCCGGATTATCGCCGGCAGCGCCACGGTCATGGTCAACGGAAAACCCGCGGCGCGCGCGGGCGATACGGCGTTGACCTGTAATGACCCAACGGACCTTCCGGTCGGCCGCGTCGTCGCCCTTGGCACTGTATTGATCGGGGGATGACATGACGCGCGATTTCCTGGGCAGAGGCATAGCGTTTCCGGTCAGGCCCGCCGTGCATGGCGGTCTGGTGATGGCCGAGGACGAGGCAAAGGTCAGGCAGGCAATTCTTTTGATTCTGTCCACAGCCCCTGGTGAGCGGGTGATGCGCCCCGATTTCGGATGTGGGATCCACGATCTGGTTTTCTCGCCCAATACCTCGGCGGTGCGAAATCTGATCGACGTGAAGGTTCGGGAGGCGCTGATCCGCTGGGAACGCCGTATCGACGTGATCGATGTCGGCGTCTCCTCTTCTCCGGAACGGCGAAACCAACTGCTGATCGATATCAAATACAGAATCCGGGTGAACAACGCCGTTCAGAACCTTGTCTACCCCTTCTTCCTCCATGAACAGCAGGGGCGCTGAAACCGAAATGGCTGAACGTCCCGCAATTCTGGATAACCGCACCTTCGACGCGCTTGTCGAAGAGGCGAAGCGCCGCATCCCACGATACACGCAGGAAAGCTGGACCGATTACAACGAAAGCGACCCCGGTGTCGCACTGATCGAACTGTTCGCCTGGCTGACTGAAACCATGCTTTGGGAAGTGAATAACATTCCCGAGCGAGGGTACGAATCCCTTCTTCAGCTTCTGGATATCCGCCGGCAACCCGCCATCCCGGCCGAAGCGGTGGTTACCTTTGAAGTGAATGAAAATGTGCCGGCAAAGCCACGGACAATTCCACGCGGCACGCAGATGACGGCCGACACCGACAACGGGACCCTGATCTTCGAAACCGGCGAACCGCTGGACCCGGTTCGATATCCGGTAACGGATGTACGGGTCTTCAACGCGCGTACCGGCCAACTGTCGCGCGTCCAGAATACGGTCGGATCTTCCCCGTATGCACCGTTCGGAGACCGGGGAACGGCCGGGAGCATTCTGTATATCGGGTTCGGCCTGTTCCCGCTGGATCCGGAACAGAGCGACGCAGCGCCGGCGGCGGGCCTGTCCGCAAAGGCCGCCTCCCCCTTTCCACAACGGTTCACGGTCTGGGTTGCCGACGCCGGCGGCATCGGACAGCGGCGCGTCTCGCCCGTCCAGGCCGGCGGCATGGACCGCCCGGCCCCCGTGGTTCTTGCCTGGGACTACAAGATGTCCGGGACGAACGGCGCGTGGGCGCCGTTACGGCTGTATCAGGACAGCAGCCGAACCTTTACTCGGGAAGGGTTTGTGACCCTTGAGGGGCCGCAGGTCATTACGCCGAGCATCCTTGCCGATCACGACCAGCATCGGCGCTATTGGCTGCGCTGCAGAATTGCCTCGCAAGGCGGATATCCCGATGCGGAGGTCCCGGAAATCGACGCCTTGACGGTCAACTCGACGCCGGCGGCCCAGTCGGCCACCGTGCATGGCGAACTTCTTGCGACCAGCGACGCAACACCGGGGTTGGAATTCACACTGAACCGCGGGCCTGTTCAACCGGATACGCTGGCCGTCGAATGCATTAAGCCGAACGGCGCGCGCACCGCGTGGCGGCAGATCGACACGCTGGCCGCCGCCGGGCCGGAGGATGAGGTCTATATGCTGGACCCGGCGACCGGACAGGGGAAATTCGGCGATGACGTGCGCGGGCGCATTCCGGAACGCGGCGTCCAGATCGTCGCCCGTCAGTACCGCTACGGCGGTGGAAGGGCCGGGAATGTGCGCCCGGGCGCCATCGCCGGGCTGCCGCAAAGCCTTCCCGGCATCAAGGGCGTGACCAATTATCGCCGGGCCTTGGGCGGTGCGGACGTTCAATCGAAGGAAGACATGAAGCGCCGGGCGCCGATAGCGCTGCGCAGCCAGAACCGCGCCGTCACCGCGACCGACTTCACAGACCAGGCCGTCGCAGCAGGCGGCGTGCATGCCGCAACGGCGATCCAGCTCTACAATCCGGGTTTCCCCAACGCAGTCGCACCAGGGGCGCTGACGGTCTTCATCGTTCCGGAACGCCACTACGGGTCCCCTGAAGAACCGGTTCCCGCGCCCATCCCATCGCCGGCCCTGCTGGCCCATGTCTCTGCGGCGCTGGACAAGCGGCGAACCCTGACGTCCGAGGTTTTCGTCGCAGCGCCCGCCTATCGGACCGTCCGCGTCAGCGCCAATGTCACCGCATCCTCGGAACACGGCACGGGAGAGGTCGAACGGGCCTGTGTGGCGGCATTGAACCGCTTCCTGATACCGCCCTTGCAGACCCCGTCCAGACCGCCAGTGTTCGGACAGGATCTTTATCCAAGCCGGTTGGAAAGCGTGCTGGAACAGGTGGACGGCGTCGCCATCGCACATCTGGTCGGGGTGGAGATTGACGGGGTCGAACATGCCGACCTGACCAAGACCATCAAGATCGATGATCATAGCCTTCTGTGGGGCTGCGCCGATCACAGGATACAGGTGGATCTGGAACCGGATCGTGGCGGATCGCCTGGATGGGGCGAGTACTGACCATGACGGAAAACGGCCGCAAGACACTTGTTCTGAACGCCCGACTGGGTTGGCGGGCTTCGGAAGACGGTCCACGCGCTCCGCTATCCACGCGGGAAGGTCCGGCGCTTGTGGACGATACCGGAGGCGGCGACCTGCGCCTTCCCCCGGCGCGTTGGGATAGTCCGGTCGGCCTTTCCTCGAAAGACGGCAGTTTGGGCGGTCTACTGCTTCCGCGCGGAATTGCCGTGGATCACCGGGGCCGCGTGATCCTGACCGTGCATACCGATACCGGCTGGGACGTCCGGCGCTACGATCCGGAGCGGAACGCGTTCCTGAACTTCAGCAGCTTCGATTTGAACATAGAGGAAGAAGCCCTTTCGGTAGCGGTTGTGGAAACCGTTCTGTACGTTCCCGACGCCGCCGCCGGACAGGTTCTGCGGATCGGTCTGGAGAGCGGCCGCCATCTGGCCCCGCTGACACTCGACGGCCGGGGGTGGACGCCCTTCGATGTTCATGCGTCCCGCGGTGTGCTGTATGTGCTTTCCGCTTCCGGCGATATCTTCCACTGGATCCCGGAGAGGCGGCTGCCCCCCGAAGTCATCGCCTGCAATGCAACGGACCGCCGTTGGAGCCGCCTGGCCATCGACCGCAACGGCGCTTGCCATGTGTTGTATGACGAGGCGGGCGGCGATGACGGCGTCGCGCCGGCGCTTGGCCGTATCGCCCCACGCGGCACAGCGGCCGGCGCATGGTCTCCAACCACGTTAACGCCGCGCGTGGTCACCGGGTTCGCCCCCGAAGATATCGTCCGCAACGGCAACGCCATACGCGACCTGTTCCCGACCCCGCCGATCCGCCTTTGGATGCGGGAGGGCACAGATGCGGAGGACGGCCTGTTCTACATGCCGGACGAACTTCGCCGGCGCTGCGACCGCCGCCCGGATATCGCCGGCGCCCCACCGCCGGAAGACCCGCTGAGAGACTACCGCACGGGGCAAACCGGCACGGTGCCGGACGGCGGGACTGAAGAACATCTGTTGTTCCGTCGGGACGGTTCCATCGCGCCCCCACCGCCGCCGACGCAACAGATGAACGACTGCTACCGCCACGAGGCAATCTGGTACAGCGGCCCGTTGGACAGCCGCCTGAATGCCTGTCAGTGGGATGCGATCACCTTGGAGCTTCGGCAACTGCCGCCAGGCGCCAGTGTTGAGGTCGGCACCTTCACGTCCGACGAGGAAGTTCCACCCGCGGTCCTGGGCATGCCGATGGGGGAGGACGAGGAGGACGATCAAGAGGCGGTGCGGATTCGGGCAGGACTGCTTTGGGCCACGAACCTGACAATCCTTCCCGGCGACATTGGGTTGGAGCCGGCCGGGGAAGACGGCCTTCAACGGATCACCTTTCTGGTTCAGAGCAGACCGGGCCGCTATCTCCATCTTCGGCTGATTCTGCGCGGCGATCGCGCGACGACGCCGGCGGTTACCCAGGCGCAAGTCCGCTTTCCACGTCAGGGATACCTGGATTTCCTTCCCGCGATTTTTTCTGCCGACGACGAGGCCCGCTGGTTCCTGGAAAGGTTCCTCGCCATCTTTCAGACAAGCTGGGACGACCTGTCGAAGCACTATGGCGACCCCGCGCCGCTATTCGATCCACGCAGCGTGTCGAACCCCGTTTTGGTCCGGTTCCTGGCGCGCAGGTTGGGGCAATCGCTGCGATGCGCAGTGGACGATCCAGGCCGAAAGCGTCTGTTGGAGCAAGCAAGCAGGCAGAACGGCAAAAGAGCAACGGTGGATGGCTTCAAACAGTTACTCTCCAGCGCCCTTGCAAACCTGACAGAGGCCGAATCCAACCTTCTCCCCGGCTTCCCATGCGTGGTTGAGGGATTCAGAACCAGACGGCTGGTTCAACTTTCCACTTCCGAAACCGGCGGATTGGACGGCGGCGGGACAATTTGGGGTGCGCGGACCCTCGGACGCCTGAAGATAGGCAAATACTCAAAGGTGGGTGAAGCCCGTATTCTACCGCCCGGGCGCGCACCCGACGATTATCTGAGGCTGTATGCAAACAGTTTCAGGGTGTTCGTTCCGGCATGCTGGCTCGATACGGATGAGAAGAAACGGCTGTTCAACGACACAATCGAAGCGGAGAAACCGGCCCATACCGTTCACGAACTTCGGCTGGTGAAAGCAGGTCTGCGCGTCGATCTGCAATCGACAATCGGCGTCGACACCATCGTCGGCGCGCTGCCGGTGGCGCAAGCGGAAAGCGAGGAAGCCAAGGTTCCTCTCTATCCGAACCCCAATTTCGAACTTGCCCCGATTATCTCGATCTCGCCCCCCGCCCCCGGCGCAGAAGGGCAGCCGGTGCTGCGGTGAATGAGGAACAGCGGATGAGCGACACAGGCATTCTGCAGATCGATTCATTGGAGGACCGCCTTCTGGCGAATGAATTGAATCGGTACTTCACGGGTAAATACATGGCGGCGCGCGATTTCGCGTGCGACCAGGAATATTTCCGCAGCCGTTTTCGCTCGCTCTCCCTGTCCCTGGCGGGATGGGGGATCGTCGATGGCTTGCAGGTCGTGCGGCATCAGGACGAAACCTGCACCAACTGGGTTGTCGTAAAAGCCGGCATTGCGGTCGACCCCGTCGGCAGACAGATCGTCCTGGACCGGGACGTACCCGTCCTGCTTGAACCGGAGCGGGAAGTCATGCTTGGCATCCGGCTGGTCGAACAGGGTGTGGAACCCGCGCCGGTGCTGATCGACGATCCGCAAGCCGGATCGACCGGCCAGCAAGCCGGACGGGTCCGGGAACTTCCCGAGATCCTCAGTTGCGCGCCGGGGCAGTTAGCGTCCAATGCATGGTTCGGCCCACTACCGTGGGAAAGCCCCGGCGAGAACGGAACTCTGGAAAGCGGTGTCAATCATCTATCCCTGTTCTATCGGACGCAGAACGGGCCGGAGGACGCGGCGCTACCGTCATCCGCGCATATCGTGCCGCTTGCCTATGTGCGCTGGTCGGACACAGGCCAGGCGTCGGACGCCGACCCGTCGCCGGATCTGGTCATGGCGGGCCGGCGCTGCCTGACCGGCGACAACGGAACCCGGATCACGGCCTTGAATTGGCGGCATGGCGGCGACTTGCGGACAAGCGATCTGGCCGCCTGGGACGGAACCTTCATGATTGCCTTCTCTGCGCCCTTGTTCGTCGCGGAAGAAGACGGCGTCGGACCAGGACCCGGCACGCTGCATCTCAGCTATGTCGATGACGATGGCGTGGTTCGAAGGATCAAGCCGGCGAAAGACGCCCGTTGGTACGTCACCCATGACACCGCCGGCATGCCCGCCGGTGCGGATAGCGAGCCGGGCGCCGGCATTGCCAAAAGGGCAGCGCATAACGCCCTGTGGGCGGCCGCCTTCAAGATCGATCCGGCGCAAGTGCGGGACCTGCACGAGAAAACCGTGGAGATCCGGCTGAACTGCGATCTGATCCCGGACCATCTGGGACAGCCGGTTGTCGGCTCCTCGCGCCCAAGCGGCTTTCCAGTCGCGAGCGGCAGACCGGGCGGCATTTTCGAAAGCTGGGTCCGGGTCATCTATGACGGTTTCGAGCCCACCCGCTCAACCGTATCCCAATCGCCCCAACAGGCCGTGTAGGAGGGAAACGCCATGGCAACCGATATGACGCGAAGAGTTCCCTTGACCGCCCTTGTCCGCCCGAAATTTCACGCCGGCCAATTGCTGACGGCCGATGCCCTGTCGGACCTGACGGAGTGGAGTCGCCTCCGCTTCGACTTGGGACGCCGGGGACTGGGTTACGGGATTGTCGACGGTCTGTCCGTCACAAGCCGGTCGGCCACCGGGCTGGAACTGGAGATCGGGGCGGGATACGCCATTGACAGGTTGGGCCGCGACATCGTCACACCGACGGTTCAAACCCTGAACCTTGCCGACGATGAGCTTTTCCACGACGGGCTTCTGAACGGCGCTGAGGCGCAGCGGCGAATCCAGGTCGAGATCGCAATCGAATACACCGCGCGCGACGCCGAACCCAGGCCGCTGGCCTATCTGACCGACAACAGAAAAACCAGGGACTGTGTCTATACACGAACCGATGAAGGGTTTCGCCTTTCGGCGTCCATCGTCGAACCCACCGCCGCCAGACATCATAACGGGCGCGGCAAGGCGGATCGGTTCAAGGAAACCCTGGACATCCTTAACCGCTACGAAGAACAGTTCGGAGAGGAAGATCCGGTTTCCACCGACCCGCTTCTGTCATTTCTCAACCAACATTACACCGACGGGGGTATAAAGCGCTTTCCGCGGGTCGAAAGAAAACTGGCCGACTGGCGGCAGCAGGCGCAAGTTCGGAAATCGGATATTCTGGAGACCCTGTTCTGGATCGTACTGGACAACCGGCTGGGCCTTGAAAGCGATGGCGTTGAGGCATCTGCCGATACGGAAGCCCGAATCCGCCTGGCGACGGTAAATCTGAAAACGGCCGTGAACGGTTCCGGCGTTCCCGGCCTTTACATAGAGGATATCGACACCGCCCCACCGGCGCGCACTCTTCTAAACGCCGGCCACGCGCCGCGCCCGGATGGGCTCTACAGCCTCTCCGATCTTCTGTGGCAGCCGGTGAATCGCGCGGATGCGGCCCTGCGGGACAAGGGGTTCGTCACTCAGGGGTATCGACGGATAACGGCTGCGGGGTTCGGCAGCATCGACGAACTGAAGACCGTCCTGGATCATCCCCCCGCCGCCGGCGCCTGGACCCGGCCCCGGACCTATCTTTTGCGCGACGCGGACGGTTCCGATCGCGTTGTGGGTTTCTCCAGCCGTGACTTTCAAGGACTCTCCGCCTTGAACGTATCGCGGGACCCCGTCGGACCCGTGGCGCCGGGCGAAGAGGTAGCGCTGTGGTACACGATCGAAAATACCGGCCGCACCGATTTGACGGTCGATGTCAGCGATACGGTTTTCGGTTCCGACCCACAGAGTGTCGCGGCGGATGTACAGTTGGAAGCGGGCGCCCAAGAACGGTTCTGCAAACTCTACACCGTCACCGAGGACACTTCCGGACAGGGGTCTCCGGAAGCGCAGCAGGACGGCAAACTGGCGGTGGTCAGCACGGTTCGCGCACGAGCCACGGAGGTCGGAGCCGACAGCGCACAGGTCGAAGCCGTGGATCAGGCGTTCCTTACGGTAAACCTTCCCTTGAGTCTGGAGATCGACCTGGAGACCGACATCGTCGGTGGAGCGGGAACGTCGGACGGCGCGCGGCAGGTGATCTATCGGGTCACAGTCAAGAATACGAGTGCACAGGCACTGAACCTGCGCATCCGGCTTGTGGATGATTTGAATGAACAACTGTTTGAATCATTGGTTTTGCCGCCCGGCGCTGAAGAATTGCTGACCCATCTAAGCCCCCCCATCCCGGCGGATGACCGTAACCTGAAATCGCGGGTCGTCGCCTCCGCCAGCACGGATGACGGACGCGCCCTAACCGTTTCGGCGGACCAATGGACGGCCTGGTCCGCCCTTGCCGAGGGGCCGCGAACTTTCTGGGATCTGCTTGTGACCATCTGGCGTTTCTTTTTCCCGAAGAAATTAAGGTGAAGGAGAGGCAGCGATGTTCGGCAGACCCTTTTATCACACAAATCAGGTCTTAACCCAATCTCTTCTGGAAGGCGAACAGGCGCACAGGCTGCTGCGCCGCCTCCGTCATATGTACGGGATGCATGGCGTCGCCAGCCGGATCGGCTTGACGCTGCATATGGAAGACGCGTCAACGGTGACCATCGATCCAGGGGTCGCCATCGACGATGAGGGCCGGGAACTCCATCTTCCCAGGAAGATTGAGGAAAAACTGCCACCCCATCAGGCCGGCGCAACCTATACCGTGCTGCTTCTCCAGGAAGCCGCATCGGATGCAGCACAGGTCGCACTCGTCCCTGACGCCAAAAGCCAAGGCGGCGCCAAGTCACCCGCTGATCCTTTCGCAACCTCGCCTACGGAGCCGACGGGTGGACAGCGGGACGACACGGCGCGGGTATCGCTTGGCCGGCTGCGGGCGGAGGTGGAAGGCCGTTGGCAAATCCAAATGAAGGACCCGGCGGACGCATCGCGTCTTAGAGGACAATCGATACGCGCGCCCCATGGTAACGCCATGCTCTCCTTCGGCGCGGAAGAAGATGACGACATTCCGCCCTTCCAATTCCAAACCGACGCCGGACCGGCGGCGCTTTCCATGGATCTGGAAGGGCGTGTCTTCGCACAGGCGGGGATGCTTCACGAGTCAGGCGGTGAACCCTTCTGTATCGACCGGCTTACACTCGAAGAAGATGAGTGCGACAAAGATGCGGACAATGGCGGTTTCTGGTTCCTCGGAACAGGCCCGGGAGGAGCGGATGGTCCAAAGGCACTATCCTTCCGTTCCCCCGATGACGGCGGCGCGCCCGCCTGCAACCTAGTGATCGGCAAGCGTGCGGAGGGCGGGACGTTTCAACCCCTGCTGCGGATTTCAAAGGAGTCCGGTATAACGGTAGAGGGCGATCTGATCGTTTCCGGCAAGATCGGATACGAAACGCCGGCGCCGCATCCTGACGATCCGAAACTGGTCGCGGATCTGATGAAAGCCTGGCGGGAAGGCGGCGAAAGCGTCCGCAGCCGCGCGGTGGGAGGCATCAATGCCGAACTCTCCGGCTTCTCGGAAGCCATAGGCACGGGCCAGCTATCGGGATGGTTGACCATCCGCAACAACAGCGCAGAACGAATTGACGATATTGCAGTTCTGCTGACCGTCTACACGGCGGAAACGGTTCGGCAGCAATGGCTTCCGATTGAAAGCGCGAAGGGTGCAAAATTTTCCCTTAATCCGGGGAAAGAAAAACACCAAGCCGTTCTTCTGACCAACATGGCTTCCCATTCCTCCAAATCCCCGTCGATCCAACTCGCCGTCAAAGTGATCGGCAAAGGCCCACGCGGCGTCCCGGTCAGTTACACCGACGTCGCAGCCGTCGGCATCTCAACCACGGTTAGGGAAAAGACCGCGTCTGCCGAAGAAAGCACCGCCGCGCGCGCAACGATACCGGAGGATAGGAAATGAACGCCAGTCTGCCGCGGAGGGTCCGGTATTTCGACGGCCAAGATCTCAGCGTCGCCGATTTCGTTGACGAGCAGCACTATCACATCGCCGCTGGCCAGCGGCACAATAGCGGCCTGCACAGTTGGGGCATCGCCTATGGGCTGGACATCACGGCAGCGCCCGCGGCGGCGCAAGATCAATGGCGCTTCACCATTGGCGCGGGCTTGGCGATTGACGGACATGGCCGGGAGATTGCCCTGGAGCAACCGCTGGAACGAACCCTCAACATCGATCTGTTGCGCCAACAGGCGGTCACGGCGGTCGATGTCCTTATCCACTATCGTCAGGAGAAAACCCTCAGCGCGGACCGCCGCTACTATCTGGAGGCTATCCTGCCAGGCGACCCTGGCGCAGAGGCCGAGACCGACTATGACCGCTGGGACGAATCGCCGTCGCTGCAGTTGAAATACCAACGCCAATCGGACAAGCCCTTACCCGCCCGGAACACCCTGCATTCGGAACGCGGAGACGCAGAGGGCGGTATGGAAACCGATGACGAAAGGCCCTGGCCCGTCCTATTGGCGAGGATCATTCTACCGGCAACCCCCTCCCTTTCTCCGGCCATCGAACGGTCGGGACGCCGCTATGTCGGTTTGATCGGCGACACGGTCCGACCCGTGAAAGGGCGGGCGCATCTCTCGCTCGGAACCGATTCGGAGCATGAACAGGCTTGCTTCGCCGTTCACCTCGACAATGGGGAAGCGACCACCGGCGAAGACAGCGCACCGCCGAACGGCGTCGAACCGGCCACCGAGGGAACAGCCCCACTTTGGATCGACTGGCAGGGCGGCGTGCACCTGACCGGCGGAGTCGATGTGAAAGGCGGGCTGCGCCTGTCGAAGGGCGCGATGCGATTTCCCGAGATTGCGGACCGAGCCCCGGACGAAACCGGGTGGCAAATCTACCGCGCCCGGAACGAGGCAACCGGCGTTGAGGAAATGCGGATCGAATTACCGGATCGGGAGAATGGTGCGGAAGTCGCTATCGGAAACTGGAACACGGAGGAAAGCCGGCTCGATCCGGTTTTGAGCGTTCGGGCCGACGGCACGGTCGTGGTCGCGGGCAATCTCCAGGTCAACGGCCTGATCAACCCGCCACCGCATGTCGGCGAGCAAACACAGGGTGACCGGATGGTCGCCTCGGCGAAACTGTCTGCGATAAACGCCGCGGCAAGCGCGGCAGCGTCCGAGGAGATTAGAGAGCAAGCGGAGAAGAAGGCCCAAAGCAAGAGCCTGGCGGCTTGGCTGGCCGCAATCCTGAAACGGGTTTTCGGATTGTTCGGCCTGGGCCCCGACGGACGCGGAAATTAACGGAATGCCGGAACTGAGTCGAAAACTATGAGCATTCGTGTTGACGAATTGGATGTGGAAGGGACCGTGTTCGGTGCCACCGAACCGGGTGCAAAGGCGGCACGACGCCTGGACCGGATTGCGCAAGCCCACCTGAAGAACAGCCTTGGAAACGCGCTATCCCCCTTGGCCGTATCGGGAGAGGGGGAAATCCTGCTCCGGTCGGTGGATCACTCCTGGCTCAACCGGATTAGGTCCGGCGAAACCGATTTAGATTTCGCGCGGCGTTGGGCCCGTGACGTCTCCCAGTCCATCGCCGAACGGGCGATGGGTTCGCTCGACAATGGGGACATCATACAGTTCCGGGATCGCGCGGAAATGATCGCCCAGTTCGTCCTGTCGGAAGCGCAATCCGCCGCCATGCCCGGCGGCGCCTCGGAATCCTGGTGGATCGCTCTTATCAGGCGGCAACTCGCGCCCGGTTCGCCGCCCGGCACGGCCCTGTTCGAAGCTCTGACGGGTGACCGTAAAAACATACCGGCGGTTCTTCTTCATCTGAAGCAGCAGAACGGGTTGCAACGGATTCTCACAACCCTATCGGAAGAGCAGCTCCGGCGGCTTTGGGCCCTTGTCGGCGTGGATCTTCCTCCGCGCTTGGCGGCTGCATACTCGGCAAAGGAAAACGATTCGCGGAGTGTCACGGCCTCCAACCCCGACGGTGCGGTCCAAACGGGTGCTGATGGGACAGCATCGCGGGAAACCGAAATGCCGCTGCCGGAACACGGTCGGACAGCGATGAGCGGTTATACGGAACTCATCGCAACACAGGAGCGGGAATCCCGCCTGCGCATACCGTTTCTCGCGGCCTGCGTCATCGCGGACCGGCTTGACCTGTGGCGTGCACTTCCACCGCCGCATCAGGGTCCGCATTCTCCCATTGGCGTCGCCCCCGGTGTGGGCGGCGGTCAAAAGAAGGAGTCAGGTCCCGGCGGGAACGACAATTCGGATGAAGGTGCCCAAAGATCTCGCATTGAGCTCCCAGAGTCCCACAAGGCCACTCCAACCCTTTCAAAGACGGGTTCGAAACCGAATACAAAAGATCGGAAAATACAACGAGCAAGCACTGCCAAGCGCGATACGGGCCGCAACCGCTCGGCTGCCCGTGATCCGTCTTTTCGCGGCGTACTGCTGAAAGAATTCGCCGCCTGTTGGGACGGCCTTGTCGATTGGCAGGATGCAAGTTCTTTAACGGATGCGGCGCTGGCGTCCCTCATCTATCTGTGCGAGTCGGGCTGGACAATCCCCCGGTCCGGAACGCACGGCGCATTCGATGCGGACGCCATCTCGGACCTGGCGGCGCAGGGTTTCGATTGGCTGGATCTGGACCGGCTTCAGGCAGGTTTCATGGACGCTACGCCGCCCATCGCCGGAGCCGAAGCGGACGGTATTCTACCATTCGTGCATACGGGGCAGTCATCCGAATTCGGCCAAACCGAGCAAGCATCGTTCCCAGTGAAATCGCGGAACAGCAAGCCGCATCGCGCCGCGCCGCAGAACGGGGCGAAGCACAGCCGTGCGTCGAGCGCCACTCCTGGAGCCCTTCCTCGGACGATCCATGGCGGGAACGCCAGCCACATTGTTGCGGCCACACCGAAGCAGCGCCGCATCCTGATGGATCTTCGGGACACCATCGCCGATTTCGTCCCCAGGTTGCCGATAGGCCGACAGGCTCCGCCACGCCTGTGCCTGGACCTGTATGCATCCTATCTCTTCCGTTTTCCGGACGATGCGGATACGCCTATCGTTTGCACGCTTATCCAGTTGGTCGTCCAGGCGGCGGTCGAACGCCAGTCGATTGCGCCGGACAATCCCGGCAGCAAAGCCCGTCCAGGAGCGATCTTGGAAACGATGCCGGCAGCCGGCAGCGCGAACGGCGCTGGAAGCCACAAGGGATCGCATCCTCCAGCAACCGCTCCCGGCATACCCGTCGATCCCGGCGGTTCGCGGCGGGCCAAGCAAGGTCCGCATCAGGAGGACGATGCCCCCGACCCGAAGGCCCGCTCGCAAACCACCCAAGCCGGCGCAAGGGCAGAGGTAAAGCCATTAGATAGAGCCCAGGGTTCGACGACGCCAAACACTGCTGAAGGCGGACCGGAAACTCTCGATACGAAAATTCCTCTAAATACCGTTTCTGAGGAGAAAAATATATCGGACGGAAAATCGCCAAAAGATACATTGCCTGAAAAAGCATCGATTTCTCCTAACTCTGAAGCAAACCCTACGCCCACCGGCCAGGAAGAGCGGCACGGAAAGAACTTTGGCAAAGCTCCATCCGACCAGCCGCCCCCGTCGCAGATAATGGCGGATACGCAGGACCCGGCGGCCACATGGGGACGGCAGCCAACCTCTGCGCCTGCCCTCGGGGCGACGCGGCCGGCGGCGTCCGCCGACAACTCCACAACCCCCACGATCAGCGATGCGGCGTCGGCAATCCGAAAGTTAGGGCGCGAGGCCGAGGCCGCTGTGGAGGCACTAGCGGCGAAGATCGCCCGCCGCCCTACCCCCGCGTCCCGGCGCAACCTTGCGGGGGACTGGATCGACACACCGAATGCCGGCCTGTTCCATTTGTTCCGGGGGATCCTGGACAGTCGGCTCTATGCGGATGCGAAACGGGAGCGCTATCCCGGTTACACCGACGCACATCATCCCGGTGACTTTCTGCATCTGATCGCCATGACCCTGGCCGGACCGGCATTCGCGGACTCCGCCCTGGCGCTTTTCGGATGTTTGGAACAGGCGCGCTCGATCTCCGACACGGTTCACCGATGGAGCACCGTCTCCGATTGCGAACACGCGGATTTCCAGAGAACATTACTGCAATCGTGCCTTGAAAACGGTCTCATCGACGGGTCGCGTTTGGATCTGTGGCGCATAACCCTCCGCGGAGGTGAATCCGGGCTGGTCGCCGGTAGTTCGACTCCGGCGATTGGCTTTGTAATCGGCAGAGCGGACAAGGACTCGACGGCCGCGCAGCAAGCGCGGGAACTGTATGAGCATTGGGCCGGCGCGGCTGGATCGCCCCCCGCAATGGTGATCTGCAACTGTGAGGGAGAGGACTGGCCGGACGCCGCGACGCCCCCTGACGAGGCGCATGAAACCGCACGCCGCTGGATTGAAAAGTCGATGAAGCATTGGGGACCTCCGCCCATGCTCGGCCTGCACACAGGCGTCACTGCAAGGGCGGCGGCCTCCATCGCCATCGCCGCGTGGTCGCGCTGGCTCAAAGGCGTTTCAGGGTCGGGTCCCGGCTTCATGATGAGAAACTTCCTGCGCCAGCCCGGCCGCGTCCGGCTGATTCCCGGAGAACGGATCGACGTTGAAATCCATCCCGGGCCTATGGATGTGGTGCTTGAATTGTCGGGCTATCTGGAACCGATTGAGGCGATTCCCTGGCTCGATGGTATCGGCTTGTCCGTTCGTATCGGAAAGGGGACACAGGAATGACCATCGCCGCGAACGCCTTCACGGACCACACCCCCTACACCGACAATGCCGAGCATTTGCGCGACGCCCTGGCGCGGATCGCAACCCTGTACCACGCGCAAACCGTTCGCTGGCGGCATGAGATCGCAGCCCATAAGCCGCCGCATCTGTGGGGTATGATTCAGATCAGCGACGCCGAGATCGAGGCGATGCTCACCACCCCTTTCGAAGGGCCGGGCGCTGTGCCGCAAGACCTGCGCGCCCATCTGGAACCCCACTGGCAAGCCGCGTCCCGACAGAACGACCGGATCGAGGCACGGGCCGCCGCCACGCCCCAGGCGACCGACCTGCGGCTTCGGCGGCTGGCGGAGGCGCTGGACCTGTCGGACCTGGACCGCGACGCCTTGCTGGTCTGCCTGTTGCCGGAACTGGACATCCGATACCGGCGGCTTGTCGGCTATCTTCTGGATGACGCTACCAGAACCCGGCCGTCTCTCGATCTGGTCGTTCAGATACTGCATCCCCTATTGGCCGATCTGACTGCCGGCCGATCCCTGTTCCTGGCGGAATCACCGCTGTTGGCCCGGCATATCCTGCGGTTGGGCGGGTCCGGCGAGCCGGGAGACGCCCATGCGGAAGGCGCGCTTATGGTCGATCCGCGGATTGCCGGTTTCCTGCTGGGGGACGACGCACCGGACCGGCGGGTCCGCCCCCTGATCGACCAGGACACTGCCCCTCCGCCGCTGGACCGCCTCGTGCTGGAGGAAGATCGACGGAAGCAGGCGGAAGAACTGCCCACATGGCTCACCAAGCGCAGAGCGGACGGAGCAGGCGCGCTGATTTACTTGCGGGGTGCCGAGGGAGCGGGCCGCAAGGCCTATGCCGCCGCCGTCGCCAATCTGTTGCAAAGACCGTTGACCATTATTCCGGCAAGCCGTCTGGCACAGGCGGGCGACCAGTGGGAGTTGCTGATCGACCTTGCCTTCCGCGAAGCCGCGCTGAACGGCGGCGACATCGTCTGGTGCGGGGTCGATACCCTGCGCGGGTCGGCTGAAACCGGCGACGAGGGGGACCGGTGGAAAAAGCTGGTCGAAGCCGCTTTGCTTCAGAAATGCACGACGTGGTTCACAGGCGAACGGACCTGGTACGCTTCCGGCGCGGCGCTATCCGGCCGGTTCCTCCATATCGATCTGCCGCCACCGTCTACGGCCCAGCGGATCGATCTGTGGGACAAACGCCTTCCCCCCGCCGACGCCTTCGGCCACACACCCCCGGACCGGGAAAAACTGATCCGGTTGCTGGTCGGCGGCTTTCGCCTGAACGCCGGTCAGATCGACAATGCCGTGAAACTGGCGCAGAGCTTTGCGATCCGCCGGCAACCGATGAACCCCGCGCTGGAGGTGGAAGACCTCTGCGAAGCATGTCGGCGTCAATCGGGCGCTGGTCTCGCCCGGTTGGCCCGCCGCATCGAACCCCTGGGCGACCTGTCGTTCGACGATCTAACGCTTCAAGACGACAGCCGCCGGCAGATAGACGATTTGCGGAACCGCATACGGCTGCGCACCAGCGTGTTCGGAGGGCTTGGCTTCAGGCGGAACAGCGCGGGTGGATTCGTGGCGCTGTTCACCGGCGATTCCGGCACAGGCAAGACGATGGCGGCGCAGCTTCTGGCGCAGGAGCAAGGCGTAGACCTTTACAAAGTCGATCTATCGCAAATTGTGAGTAAATACGTCGGCGAGACAGAGAAAAACCTGGAACGGATCTTTACCGAAGCCGAAGACGCCAACGCCATCTTGTTTTTCGACGAAGCCGACTCCTTATTCGGCAAACGCGGAGACGTAAAGGAAGCCAAGGACCGTTGGGCGAATCTGGAAGTGAACTACTTGTTGCAGCGGGTGGAGGAATTCTCCGGCGTGGTCATCCTGGCGACCAACTTGCGCCAGAATATCGATGCGGCGTTCCTGAGGCGCATACACACCATTGTCGAGTTTCCCTTTCCCGACGCCGCCGCGCGGGCGCGGATCTGGGCCGGCATGTTCCCCGGCGGCGTCCAAAGACCAAAAGATGAAGTTATCGAAACGCTGGCCGAGCGGTTCGAACTGTCCGGCGGTGCCATACGAAACGTCACCGTCGATGCGGCGTTCCGTGCATTGGCCGATGCGGACGCCGCGCAAACAATGCCAGAGATCACCGAGCGCCATCTGATCGTCTCTCTTTGCCGTGAATACCTCAAGGTTGGAAAACCTGTGACGCCGGCGGAATTCGGCGCACGCTATTACGACATCGTCGCACAAGAGATCCTTTAGAGAAGGAAACCGAGCCATGCCTGCCGGGGGCGCGAAAAGTAAGGAGAAGGTAAGGGTCCACACGAAAGCACGGGACACCGAAGCACTGCATCCCGGCAACAGCACCAAACACCAGGACGACCGGGACCGGCCGGTTCAAGTGGACGATCTATATCACGAAGACGCACCGCATACCGAACGCAACAGCGCATTGCCGTCCATCGAAGCCGATGACTCCGACGCCTCTCAATCCTCTCGATCCCCGATAACGCCGCATGGCCCAACACCGGCTCAGGATCTTGACCTGCTGACAGCCGGAATGGGTGGAGACCCGGACAGGGCGGGTGCGGCCCAACGCCTGCAACGCAGTATGGGAAACAGGGGGATCGGAAAAATCCCATCGCCGCATGATGGCAGGCGTGGGAAAGGTTAGCCGCTAATGGCCGAACCGACGAGAGCCGCTGCACGAACGCGCGATCCGCCGACCTCCCCGGCGGCGCGCAAAGCAGCCGACTCGTCTGAAGCCGACCTCAGCCCCACCCCATCCCCAGACGCACGGACGCCCGCCGCCGCGGCGGTCGCCGCTACCGGCCTCCCCCCGCCCGGTGGCCCGTCGGGCGGGGGTGCCGCCGCCCGTGCACGCATGGCGCAAAGCTTGCAAAAATCCGCCGGCAACCGGCGGCTGAACGCACATCGAGCGGAAACGGCGAACAGAAGCGCCACGCAATCCGGCGGGCCGGATACGGCGGTGCGCGCACCACGAGAAGCGCCACCGCCCGCGCGGCAGGGGAGCAAGCCCTCGGACTCGCCGCCCCGTCCACCAGGTCCGGTCGCGTTCGGCGCGGCCGCCGTGCCCGACGCCAGAGCCGCCATGCAGGGCGATGACCCCACCGGCGCAACCGGGGAACAACAGGCCTCTCCCGGCGACCCCGCAGTGACGGAAACCGGTGCGGCGGGCGCTGCGCCGTCGCCCGGACCGCCCGCAGGCAGGGCCCCATCCGCTATG
Source organism: Hwanghaeella sp. (assembly GCA_028282025.1). Classification (GTDB taxonomy): domain Bacteria; phylum Pseudomonadota; class Alphaproteobacteria; order UBA8366; family Aestuariispiraceae; genus Hwanghaeella. Next base: position 38,947 of record JANQIT010000259.1, read on the forward strand.
CAGGCATCGGCTGCTGCCCCTATGACGCCGCAAACGCCCGGCGGCGCGCCCGTGCCCATCGCCGGCAAACCCGCCATGCTTCCAGGTCCGCGGCGGAAACGGACCGCTGCGGAATCTTTCCTTGCCGGAAGCGCCACCGATATGGCGCGCACCGCGCCCATCGTCGGGGCGCAAGTTGAAGCCGGCATGCAGAAGGACATGAATGCCTTTGCAGCCTCCGCCCCGCCGATTGGCGCGTCGCTTCCCGGGGCGCCGCCGGGCCCCGCTGCCAAGGCGGACCCGGCCAGCGCTTTAGCCGCACAAGGAAACGATGTGACGCCCGGCGGTGTGGAGCCGGAACCGAAAGGCGAGGCAGCCACCTATTCGGTCGCCATGCCGCGCCAGGGCAAGGCCGAAAACCCCAAGGACGTCAGCACGGCTCTGGGGCCGGTGCCCGCTTTCAAACCGGTCGGGGCGGCGGATCCGAAACTGACCGATGAAGCATCCGCCAAAGCGGGGGCCGAAACCGACAAGGCGGCCCATCGCACCAAAGCAGCCATCGCCGCCGACCGCAGCGAGAACCGGGTCCAACCCAAGGGCGTCAAGGTCTCCCACAGCTTGAAACCCGGTCAGGCCGGTTTCGACGGCAAAGTCGCCCAAAGCCCCGAGATGGCCGAATATGCCAGCCGCACGCTGCCCGGCAATCTGCGCCAGGGGACGGACCAGCGCATGAAGGTCGGAATGGACGCGACCTTGGGTCAGTCCCGTCAGCAGGTCGCCAAG
>JANQIT010000300.1 GCA_028282025.1 Hwanghaeella sp.
CGTCTTCTGCGGCCTGTTCCCGGTCGACAGTTCCGAATTCGAGGCTCTGCGCGAAGCTCTGGGCAAGCTCGTTCTCAACGATTCGAGTTTCCATTTCGAAATGGAAAGCTCCGCCGCGCTGGGATTCGGGTTCCGCTGCGGCTTCCTGGGCCTGCTGCATCTGGAAATCATTCAGGAGCGGTTGAACCGGGAATTCGACCTGGACCTGATCTCCACCGCGCCGTCCGTCGTCTATCGCATTCAGATGACCACGGGCGAAAAAATCGAACTGCACAATCCGGCGGACTATCCGGACCCGACGCAGATCGAAAGCGTGGAGGAACCCTGGATCAAGGCCACCATCATGGTGCCGGACGAATATCTCGGGCCGGTTCTGACCTTGTGCACGGAACGGCGCGGCGAGCAAATGGAACTCACCTATGTCGGGTCGCGGGCGATGGCGGTCTACCGCCTGCCACTGAACGAAGTGGTGTTCGATTTCTATGACCGGCTGAAGTCGGTCAGCCGCGGCTACGCGTCCTTCGATTACGAGATGGATGAGTATCGCGAGGGGGATCTGGCGAAGGTCTCCATCCTGGTCAACGGCGACCCGGTCGACGCCTTGGCGATGATCGTCCACAAGACCCAGTCGGAATTCCGCGGCCGGGCGATCTGCAAGCGCCTGAAGGATCTGATTCCGCGGCAGCTTTTCAAGGTGGCTCTGCAGGCGGCGATCGGCGGCAAGGTGGTCGCCCGCGAAACCATCGGCGCGCTGCGCAAGGACGTGACCGCGAAATGCTATGGCGGGGATGTCAGCCGTAAGCGCAAGCTTCTGGAAAAGCAGAAGGAAGGGAAAAAGCGGATGCGCCAGTTCGGCAAGGTCGACATCCCGCAGTCCGCCTTCCTTGAAGCGCTGAAGATGGGGGACGGCTAGCGCGGTCCGGAAGGGCCGGTGACGCCAGTTCAGTCGGTTCGGCGTGAGTGCAACCGCCTTCTTCAGTCGCTGCGGAAGCTCGACCGGCGTTTCCGCCGCCGTGTGCCCAGCAGGGACAGAAGGCCGCCCAGCACCATCAGGCCGATGAACAGCCACAGGATGCTCTCCCAGGCCGGTTGCAGCAGCAGGTAAGGGACGATCCCTTCGTCCCACAGGGCGGGCAGGCGCAGGTGGCGCTGCACGATGACCTGGGCGAAGTTCAGACTGAAGGAATCCAGCCCGAACCAAAGCTGGCCCAGTTGCTGGGTGACGTCCTGACCGCTCAGCCACAGGAACAGCCCCAGGGCCAGCAGACCCAGGGCGAGAAGGATGAAAATCCACCCTAACAGCGTAAACACAACCATGGACCGCCGCACACCCACCATTCGCCCGGACGCGCGGGGAAGTGGGCCGCCATGCCGTCCCTTCCCGTTCCCCGCCGCCAAGGCTCGTCGTTATCGTGTTTTGCGGTCGGCAACGCGGACGCCGACCGCCTAAAACCCACCATAACATGTGGATTCTAGCCGTCAAAACCGACGCCGTGCGCTCAGTGCTTGATTGCCCCGATCCTCTCGGTTAGGTTCCGCCGCCGTCGGGACAAGACGACAGTCTCAAGGTCCCGCCGATCCTGGGAGAGATGGCCGAGTGGTTTAAGGCGCACGCCTGGAAAGCGTGTTGGGGTGGAAGCCCCTCGCGGGTTCGAATCCCGCTCTCTCCGCCACTTTACATATCTCACGACAATTCGCTTCGCTCATGCCTCCGATGGGTCGGTGTGTGGTTGCCGGGCCTGCTTTTTGAGGAACGGCTACCTGCCGGAATTGAGGGTTTTCGCCGTTTATATGCGTCTAATCACTGGGGTGTTGAGTCTATCAAGCAGCATCCAGTTGATCATCCTTTAGGCTGGGAAAGCGACTCGAATAACACTTGGTTGAATGATTCTTATGAAAAGCCAATTATATGTGTCAAAGTGTAACTTGGTTGGCGTGAGACCCGCGATTCCTACAGCTTGGTATGCGGTCCTTTGCTTGATTCCTGCGAGCCTCTTTTTGGTCGTCATAAGTTAGAATTTCCCAGATTTTAATGCGGTGGTGCCAGGAGACTCCTCCTGCATTTGATACTTGAGTGTCGGGCGAGGCTGCATGCGCGAACTCCATCCAGATACTTTTATCCTCTTTCGGGTCTTCAAGAATAGCGTCCAGGCTATCATGGCCTGGACCTTTCATCGTGTATGTCTGGCCGGACTCGGCATCGCGGTGTAGATTTATGAAGAAAAGACATCGTATAGGCTCGTTGTGTTTTCGGCACAAAAATCATGAAGTTCTGATTTCGGTGCCTTTGTTATGAAAGTAACAAAATGCCCTGTACTCTGAGCATGGTTATGGGAACACAAGTTCGGACGGCCAGAGCGACGGTAGGCTGGTCAAGCAAGGATCACACCGCAAAGGCAGGAGCCCACCAGAACACCGTCAATCGGGTTGGAAACAGTTAGGCGTCGAACGGGGGCATACATTTGCGTATCAATGCAATGCTCGAATCCACCGGCGTTGAGTTCATCTAAGTGAACGCCCGTGACGCAAAGGTGAGGTTGAGAAAATGATTTCGGAGACCTGGAGCTACGACGAGAAGCCAGTCACGGAATCATCGCCCCAACTGTACCACTACACAAGTATTGAGAGCTTTGAGGCGATGATGCAGTCCCGTGAAATCTGGGCTTCACACTACCTTGGCCTGAATGACTCCAGTGAGGTCACGCTGGCAAGAGATACGATTCGTGATTCGCTTGTTAGTTACATGATGGACTATGCGAAGGAACGGGCAGCCGAAAAGTTTTCGATGCGGCGACTCATAAAGCGACAAGGTGGGACGCTGTCTGTTGCTCAGAACGAAGCAGTTAGACTTGTGGATACCCACTTCGGTATAGCGTTCGGCACTGTTGACGATCCAGGTAGGGCGCTTTCACCGCCTTTCGTTACCAGCTTCTGTTCGCACCAGGGCGAGCATCCTCATATCGTTAGGAATGGACTTCTAAGCCAGTGGAGGGCGTACGGTAGGGACGGTGTTTGTGTCGTGTTTAATACCAAACGGCTCGAAGCGATCCTGCGGGAAGAAGGCCGCCGATATGACTACTCGAAGCTAATGCTCCTTCCGGTCTCGTATGACCCGGAGGCCGTGCTTCAGTCTAAACCTTATGCCGATCTGATTCAGGAGTTCGTATTGTCCTATCGCATCATGCAGGACGCTGCGAACTCCGAGCCGCCTGAGAACTTCATCACGCGAAAGTTTTTGGACTTAATGATTGAAGCGGCAACCCGGATCAAGCACGTTGGTTTCCATGAAGAGCATGAGGTCCGAATTGTTGCGCTTGCGACCAGCAAAAAGATGTTTGAGTGGAGTGAATATAAGGCAGATAGGATCGAAGCCGGGAAGAATAAGAAGCGAACATTCCATCATCCTGCGACAACAACTACTACGAAAAACCTCAAAATTGCATTGAACGATTTTCAACCTAAGAAGACACTACCAATTGATCGGATCATCATTGCACCGATGACAAATCAGGACGTGGTATCTAATCGCGTGTCAAAAGCGTTGAGGGGGCAGAAAATCCCCGTTCACAGATGCGAGACACCATATATCCCGTAACCAAAGCACTGAGCGATTCCTTTTTGGAGCGCCGGGAGTTAAAATTTTCTAACCTTTAGTCCGACAGTTGCCGGGTAGGGGCGTCGGAGTTTTGCAAGGCCGCCGGGTTGTTGAATCTAATCGCATTGTGCGGCGGCGAGCGATGGGGAAGATGTCCGGATATGGCCGGGTTCCCCCAATATCGCGTTACCCACTGCCCCCGCACTTAATTCTGAACCTATATCAAGAGCGCAACTACGAAGCCCCGTGAGAGGGGCTCAAGTTCAAAGACAGCGTCACCTATTCATCCATGCATCCGCCTATCCCGCCCAACGGTAGCCACAGGGCGTCGCCGGCGGGCGGCGGTGCGTCGATTCGGTTGGAGGGGAATGCGATTGAAGAGGCGTCCACACAACGGGGCGGGGCCTCGATTTCGAAGCGGCCGGTCCGGCATTGCCGACAGCAGACCGGGCGTCCGGGATTGGCATATTGTTTTGTTCAAAGTGGCTATTACACCGGCGGCTTCAGGTTCGGTATCAATGCGGTATGGACAGTTTCGATTTTATCATCGTCGGCGCCGGGTCGGCGGGCTGCGTGCTGGCGAACCGGCTGACGGAAAATGGCAGGTATCGGGTTTTGCTGCTGGAGGCGGGCGGATCCGATAAACGGTTCTGGGTTCGCACGCCCATCGGATATGCGCGGACATTCTTCGATCCGCGTGTCAATTGGATGCATCGAACGGAGCCCGACGGACGCCTGGCGCGGACAGCGGATTACTGGCCGCGCGGGAAAATACTGGGCGGGTCCAGCTCCATAAACGCGATGGTGTATATGCGGGGTCTTCCCTCCGATTTCGATGATTGGGAGGCGCTGGGTAATCCGGGCTGGGGATGGGAGGGCGTATTGCCCTTCTTCAAAAGGGTGGAAGATTGGGACGGCGGGGCGGATGACGTTCGGTCGACCGGCGGCCCGCTTCACGTCTCGGACGTTTCTTCTCAAACACATGCCTTGTGCGAAGCGTTTTTCGCGGCCGGGACGCAGGCCGGGACGCCCCGGTGTCCCGACCTGAATGGCGGCATGGTCGAAGGGCTGGGGCACTATCAGATTACCACGCGCAACGGCATCCGGGAATCGAGCGCGACCGCCTTTCTTCACCCGGCCATGGGCCGTTCCAACCTGCGTGTGGCGACCCATGCGGAGGTAACTCGCATCCTGTTCGACGGTACGAGAGCAAACGGTGTCGAATATATACAGCGAGGCAAAACAGTACGGGTGTCGGCGACGGGGGAGGTGATTCTATCCGCCGGCGCGGTGAAGAGCCCTCAGATCCTTCAGAATTCCGGGGTCGGGCCGGCCTCCCACCTGAAGTCCTGCGGCGTGGAGATCCTGTCCGATCTGCCGGGGGTCGGGCGGAACCTTCAGGATCACTTCGACTACACGATGGTCTATCGTTCGCGCACACCCACATTGAACGATACATTGTACCCCTGGCGGGGGAAGCTGGCGGCGGGACTGACCTATATCGCGTTTCGAAAAGGCCCGCTTTCCATAAGCGTGAACCAGGCCGGTGGATATGTCCGCACGTCACCCGATCTGGAGCGCCCGGACGTTCAACTCTATTTCTCGCCGATGAGTTACCGGGCCGCGCCGTCCGGCAAGCGCCCCTTGATGAACCCCGATCCCTTTTCGGCCTTCATCATGTCTTTCACCACCTGCCGGCCCACAAGCCGGGGGCGGATTGAGATTTCGTCCGACGACCCGCTCGCCCCGCCGAAGATCTTTCCGAATTATCTTTCCACCGAGGAGGACGTCGCGACGGCGGTGGCGGGGTTCCGGTTCATGCGGACCCTTTCGGCGACGCCCGCACTGAAGGCGGTCATAGAACGGGAAGAACTGCCCGGCGCGCAGGTCGAAAACGACGCTGACTTTTTGGAAGATTATCGGCGGCGCGCTGCAACCGTTTTTCATCCCTGCGGGTCGTGTCAGATGGGGCCGGACGCACGGCGGTCCGTTGTCGATCATCGGTTGCGCGTTCACGGGCTGGAAGGTGTGCGCGTTGTCGATGCTTCTATTTTCCCGACGGTGACCTCCGCCAATACAAACGCGCCCGCGATCATGGTTGGCGAGAAAGGCGCCGCTACGATCCTGGAAGACGCGGCGCGGTAACGCGGTTTCCGTTGGCCCGAAAGAAGCGCGGGCCGGTTCAGTCGCGCCGCTTGCCAATCAGTTGAGTCGCCAGGAGCAGCACGGTTGAGATCAAGACCATAATGGTGGAAATCGCCGCGATGGTCGGGTCGATGAAATCCCGCAGCGCGCTGAACATATGTTTGGTCAGCGTTGCGTTCGAACCGCCGGAAACGAAGATCGCGATGATCACTTCATCGAAAGACGTCAGGAACGACAACAGGGCCGCGGTCACCACGGAGAACTTGATCTGCGGAAGCGTGATGAGGAAGAAGGCTTTCAGCCGCGTCGCGCCGAGGCTTCGGGCGACATTCTCCTGATTCAAATCATAGGACCGCAGCGCCGCGGTGATCACAATCATGACCAACGGCGCGGCCATAGCGGTATGCGCCAGGACCAGACCCGTCATCGTGTTGTTCAGCCCGACTCGCCCGAACGCATAGAACGCCCCGATTGCGATCAGAATGACCGGGACGATCATCGGCGTTATCAACAGCATGAACAGTGCCTTGGTCGCCTTGTGATCCGAAACGAACAGCGCATAGGCGGCCATGACGCCAACGGGCGTTGCGACAATCGTCGTCCAGAAACCCACATAAAGCGAGGTTACCGTCGCGCGCATCCATTTACTGGAGCCGAAATATTCCTCGTACCAACGGGTCGACCAGGTTTCGGGTGGGAACTCCAGATATTGGGAGTCCGAAAAGGACATCGGAATGACGATGAAAGTCGGCAAGACCAGCAGCAGCATCACAATCGAGGAAACGACATACAGCCAGAGCCGGTCGCCATGGGTGACCTGTGTGTCGGATGCGGGTTTCGTCCACCAACTCACGTCAGTTCTTCCCAAAAAGGGCCGCGTCGAATTTGAACAGCCGCGCCGCCAGATAGAGGATGATGAGCGTGGCGAATAACAGGACCACGCCCAGGGCGCTGGCCGCACCCCAGTTGAACTGGTTTTCCAGGATCGACGTGATCTGGGTTGAAACCATGATGACCTTGCCGCCCCCAAGAACGGCCGGCGTCACGTAAAATCCCAGACACAGCACGAAGACGATCAGAGAGCCGGAAACCAGTCCGGGCAGCGACAAGGGAAAGTAAACCTGCCAGAAGGATTTGATCGGCGACGCCCCCAGATTCGCGGCGGCGTGTATCAGGTCCCGGTCGATCTTCTTCATGGCGCTGTACAGCGGCAGGACCAGAAACGGCAGCATGATGTGCGCCATCCCTATCAGCGTGCCGGACAGGTTATGAACAAGCTTGATCGGTTCCTCCCACAATCCAAGCTCTATCGCGAAGTCGTTTAACAGGCCCCGTTTCTGCAGCAGCACCAGCCATGCATAGGTGCGCACCAGAAGTGATGTCCAGAACGGCAACAGGACGGCCAGCATGAAAATGCCCGACCAGCGCGACGGCAGCAGTGACAGGAAATAGGCGAGCGGATAACCGATCGCGATACAGATCAGCGTGGTCAGAATGCTCACCTGGAAGGTGGTCGCGAACACCCTGGCATATGACTTGTACTCGATCATCTTCTGGTAATGTTCGAGTGTGAATTCGCCGGTCTTGCCGACAAAGGACAGGTAGAACAGCCAGCCCACCGGAATCAGCACCACGACCGCAATCACCAGGATCGCCGGTATGGCGAGGGACAAGAGAGTCCATTCGCTTTGGGCTTCCTGCCTCTTCAACTCCGCCGCGTGCAGCATGGCGCTTTCCGATTGAGGAGGATGGTTCTCCATCAAGCGGCCTCGTTCGGTATGAGGATGATGTCTTTCCTCTGAAGGCCGACCGAGATGCGGTCGCCCGGCTTCAGGACGACCGTACTCTCCCTGGACCCGGTGCCGAAGCGCATCGCAACGTCAACGCCGCCGTCAAGGGAGATCAGCACGAAGGCCGTTTCGCCCTGAAAGACGGATTCCAGAACCGCGCCGCGAAAGACGAGCGACTGCTCCGATGTTTGCTCCTGGCCGTCTGTCAGATACAGCCGCTCCGGCCTGATGACCAGAGTCCAGCCGCCGGTAGTCTCCCGGTAGGTCCGGTCGCTGATCCTGGCGTCCTGCAGGAAGAGATGCCCGGACTCGTCCCGAACCAGGGGCAGCATGGTCGACTCGCCGATAAAGTCGGCGACGAATGCGTTGGAAGGTTCGTTGTACAGTTCCGCCGGTGTCGCGACTTGGGCCAGTTCGCCGTGATTGATGACCGCGATCCTGTCGGACATCGTCAGGGCTTCGCGTTGATCGTGCGTCACGTACACGGTCGTCACACCGAGTTGGCGGTGCAGATGTTTGAGTTCTATCTGCATCCTCTCACGCAGCTTCTTGTCCAGCGCGGAGAGCGGTTCATCCATCAGCAGAATACGGGGGCGAAAGACGAACGCCCGCGCCAGGGCGACCCGCTGCCTCTGCCCGCCCGAAAGCTGGTTGATGCGCCGCCCGCCAAGGCCGCCGAGCTGTACGGTGTCCAGCGCTTCTTCGACGCGTCTTTGGGCTTCGTCGGCGCCAATGTGCCGTAACTTCAAGGGGAACGCGATATTCTCCGCGACCGACATATGCGGAAACAGCGCGTAACTCTGGAACACCATGCCGACGTCCCGCTTGTGAGGTGGGGTCAGAATCACCTCCCGGTCGCCGAATTTTATGCTGCCGCCATCCGGCCGGTTGAAACCGGCAATCGCCATCAGCAAGGTCGTCTTCCCGGACCCGGACGGTCCCAGGAGGGTCAGAAACTCCCCGCTTTCAATATCCAGGTCCACCGAATTCAGGGCGTAAAGATCGTCGTACTTCTTGGTCAGGCCCTGAATACGGATTGGAAGCGCGGTAGGTGTGCCGCCGGCGTTAACGTCGCTCAAGTCTGAAAGTCCTCGGTTACATCGACGCCGCCGGAGGAAAGATCCCCCGGCGGCGGTAGACGGTCGTTGGCCGGGTTATTCGCTGATGAACTCCATGTAGAGCTCAAGCGCTTCTTCCCGGTGCTTTGCATACCATTCCAGACTGATCGGCAGCATCAACGGCACATTCTTGGGATGCGACGGCAATGCCTCCAGCAATTCCGTCGACGCCGTGGTCACTTCATAGGCCTTCTTGTTGGTGGGGCCGTAGGTGATATGGAAAGGAAGGTTCGCCTGATATTCCGCCTTGGAGATTTCCGCCAGGAACTTCATGGCGACGTCCTTGTTCGGCGCGCCTTTGGGCATGGCGAAGCAGTCGTAATCCAACATCGCCTGATCGAATGTATAGCCGACTTTCGCGCCGTCCTTCTTGGCATTGTCGAAGCGCCCGTTCCACCCGGTCGTCATATCGACCTCGGCATCTTTCATGAGCTGCGCCTGCTGTGCGCCCGAACCCCAGAAGACGGCGATATGCGGCTTCAACTCCCGTAGTTTGTTGATGGCCCGCTCCATCCCTTCACGTGTGGAAAGAACTTCGTAGACTTTCTCCGGCGGAACGCCATCCGCCATCAAGGCCGGTTCCAGCGCGCCATCGACATTGTTGGCGCGATAGGCCCGGGTGCCCGGAAACTTCTCCACATCGAAGAAGTCGGCCCAGTTCTTGGGTGCTGTCGGGCTGCCCGGCTCACCGTATTTGTCCGTGTTCCAGGCCATGACGGTCGCGAACACGTCCGAGCCGACGCAGTAATCGGTGTAAAGGCCCGGATAGAAATCGCTGACATCCACGACGCTGTAGTCGATTTTTTCAAGGCAGCCTTTGGCGGCCGCGGCGGCGGCCCCGCCGGACCCTGTCACGACCAGGTCCCAGGACACGGACCCGGATTCAACCTGCAAACAGGCCTTGGACATGCTGGCGCCGGACTCCCGGTTGATCTCTATGCCCGTATTCTTCGATGCATCGTTAAAAAGCGCGTTGTCCTGTGCGGCCCCATAGCTTCCACCCCACGACACGACGGTGATCGGTTCGGCGCTGGCGACCCCAACTGCAAGAACCGACGCCGCAGCCCCCATGAGAGCGGGCTTCACAACGCCGCCAATGAAATCGAATTGCGATCCCATGATTCTTCTCCCTGTTTTCGTTGCTAGGCCGGAACTGCGGCCTCCCGTAACTTCACCACTACCCAAATAGTATAGGGCTGTAGCTAGCCGGGATAATTGGTTTGTGCGGAAGGTCCATTTTGAACAAACTACCATACCAATCTGTGGCGGCGGCGCGGATTCGGCAACGGTCGCCGCAGGCCGGTCTCAGCGGTTCAGGGAATCGAGCCATTGGTAGTATGCTACCGATGGGGCGAGGAACCAGGGCTTTCCGTAATACAAGGGACGGCTTTGAAAGTTCAGAGAGTCGAATCCGGTTGCGCCCTCGGGGTCGCCCAGAATTTTCTTGCCGATTTTCATCCCCAGATAACCGGCCATCGACACGCCGGACCCGCAATAGCCCATTGCGAAGTACAGCCCGTCGCGTTGACCGATATGCGCAAGCGTATCGAAGGTGTAGGCGACAAAGCCCATCCAGGAATGGCTGATTTTCGCGGTCTTCAGATCTGGGAACAACCGCGTCAGGCATTCGTGCAGTTTGGGGCCGCTGCGCCGTGGATCCGTCTCCCCGATGGAAACGCGTCCGCCGAACAGAATCCGGCTGCGGTCGGGCGACGGGCGATAGTAGAAGACCACTTTCCTTGTATCGCTTAAAATACGGTTTGTCGGCAGCAGGCGGTCCATTACCTCGCTTTCCAGGGCTTCGGTTGCAATGACGTAACTTCCGATGGGAATCACGCGGCGGCGAAGCCAGGGCGATTCCGGGCCTGTATAGCCGTTCGTCGCAATCACCACGTCACGCGCCCGGATGACGCCTTTCGATGTTGCGACCTCGTGGAGCGCCCCGTCACGGCGAATGCCGTTCACGCGGCAATGCGGAACAATGGAAGCCCCGGCCTGCAGGACCCGGTCGGTCAGCCCTTGATGGAACTTTCCCGGGTCCAGCGAGGCGTGGTTTTCAAAAACGACACCGCCGTAATACGCATCGGTGCCGATATGCCGATGCTGTTCTTCCCGGGGCACCAGATAGGCGGGAACCGGAAGGTCCGGGATTGTTTTTTCCAACTGGCGCGCCAGTTTCTCGTATTGTTTGGGATTGTGTGCGGCGTGAAACCGGCCCGGCGTCATGAAGTTGCAATCTATCCCTTCCGAAGAAACGAAGTCGCGTATCCAGTTCAGGGCGGCATGGCCTTCTTTCAGGATGCTTTTCGCCGCGTCCGGCCCATACTTCGCCGAAAGCGCGTCAAAATCCGGCTTGATGCTGGTGCTGATCTGTCCGCCGTTGCGCGTGCTGCATCCCCATCCTGCAGCCTCGGCGTCGACAATGATGCAGTTCCGTCCGCCGCGGGACAGTTCAAGAGCGGCTGAAAGTCCCGTATAGCCGGACCCGACGACCAGAACATCCGTATCGGCGGGTAATGCGCGTTCAGGCAGCGCGGGTCTGGGAGACTCATCCCACCAGTACGGTGTTTCCTTAAAATCCTTTGAGAAGAGATGCGCGCTCACGGAACTACAGTTCGCTCTTTGAATATTCCGCTTTGCCGAGCCATTCCGGGCTAACCTCTATACCCCATCCCGGCTCGTCGGTGACGGTTGCCTTGCCGTCGACGATATCGAATGGCGACTTGACGTACAGGCCCTCCTGCCACGGATAATAGTCTGCGCCTTCGATTGAAAATTCCAGATATTTTCCCGCGTTCGGGATGCTGCGCAGCAGGTGCATCGTAAACAAGGTGACGAGGGAGTGGTTCGCACAGTGCGGTGTGCAGGGGTAACCCCGTTCCGCGCCCATTGACGCAACCTGAAGCGTCCTGATCATTCCGCCCAGATAGCAAACGTCCGGCTGAATGATGTTCACCGCCTTCATATCCATCATTCTCCGCCAGGTCGGTATGTCGCAATCCTGCTCGCCGCCGGTGACGTCGATTGACAGGGCGGCGGTAACCTCCCTGGTTTGTTCCAGTTCCCAATAGGGGCACGGTTCTTCGAAGTGACAGACGCCGTTTTCTTCCAGGATATGGCCGACCTCGATGGCGCGGCGGGGGGAATAGCAGCTATTCGCATCGACCAGCAGGTCGACGTCATCGCCTATGGCTTTGCGAATGGTGGGAACGATCTCTTCGGTGCGTCCCGGCCATTCATCCTGGTCGCGCCCGCATTCCGCGCCGACGCGAAACTTGAATGCATCGAAACCGAACCTGTCGCGCAGCCGCAGAAACCTGTCGGCTTCGTCTTTGGGGGTGATATCCCGTTTCATGGAGGATGCGTAAGCGCGGATCGGACCCGGAGCGCCCCCCAACAGTTCGCACACACTCTTGCCGGCCAGTTTGGCGCGCAAATCCCATATTGCTGTATCCAGCCCCCCCATGGCGCGCCGCAGGTAGGAACCCGGAAACTTATGCTCACGGTCCGGGATAATATCGATCAGTTCCTCCAGATCGTCCGTATCCCGGCCCAGGGCGTAGGGGGCGACCTGCCTGTGCAGAACCATCGCGGAGATATCGGAATGATAGGTGGAAACCTGTCCCCACCCTTCATTCTCAGCTTCATCGACAACCCTGACGAAGCCGACATACTCCGTGCAGAAAGTTTCAATACGTTTGATTTTCATCGACCAGAGTCCGATCAACGCTCGTGGAATACCTGCGAATTCTTGAGAAGAAATTGGACCGCATGTAAGGTCCATTCTAATTAATTGGGCAGTCCAATTCCAACGCGTTCGCCAAGCTGTCATGCGGGACGGGTGGAAAGCCGACTGACAGATGCGGTGGGACCGGGCCAATGGTGAAGCATGCGGGCGGGGCTATCCTGCCCCTTTACATCGATAGAAGTTTGAACAAACCGATCTCCGTTCAGATTTGCATGGGGCTGCGGGATCTTATTCTGACGAAACGCCTGAAGCCCGGCGCCCGAATGCCGTCGACCAGGACTCTGGCCGTCGACCTCGATGTCTCTCGCACAACCGTGGTCGGGGCGTTCGAGCAGCTTATCTCCGAAGGCATCCTGGAATCCAGGACGGGGGCGGGCACTTTTGTCAGCGAAGCCTTCGCCGAAAACTATCCCGAAAAGATCCCGCCAAGGAAGCAAAGGCGGCGCGCGCCCGGGGCGCCTCCGCGCCTTGCCTCGGTTCTTTCGAATGCGGAACTGCATTTCTCGCGCCGCCGCCCGTATCCCTATAAGCCGAAAGCGTTCGTAAGCGGCCTTCCCGCGTTCGACCAGTTTCCACTGGCTTTGTGGAACCGCCTTTCGTCCAAGCACTGGCGGGCGTCCAGAAATGAAGTTCTGAGTTATGACAGTCCCCAGGGTTACACGCCCCTGAGGCAAGCGATCGCCGATTATCTGGGGCAGTTTCGGGGCGTTTCCTGTTCGTATGAGCAGATCTTCGTTGTCAGCGGCGCGCAGCAAGCGTTTGGCCTTATCAGCGGCATGTTGCTCAATCCCGGGGAGGAGGTATGGTTTGAAAATCCAGGAGCCATCGGGGCCCGGAACAGTATCCTCTCAAGCGGCGCGCGTTTGATCCCGGTGCCCATCGACCAGGATGGAATCATGGTCGAAGAAGGGCTTCATAGAGCGCCGAATTTCCGCCTTGCCTTTGTAACGCCGTCGCACCAGCAGCCATTGGGGATCACCATGGGGTTGCGCCGCCGGTTGGAGCTTCTGCGTGCGGCCGATGCGGCGAAGGCCTGGATTATCGAAGATGACTATGACGGCGACTTTCAGTATTCCAGCCAGCCGCCGCCGACGTTGAAAAGCTTGGATCGGTCGGACCGCGTGTTCTATGTCGGCACCTTCAGTAAATCGCTGTTCCCATCTTTGCGGCTTGGATACATTATCGTTCCGCGCCCGTTGGTGGAGATATTCGACCACATCTTCACCGCCATGCTGCAGGGGTCGCCAACCAGCACGCAGGCGGTCGTTGCCGAGTTCATACGCGAAGGGCATTTCGCGTCCCACCTTCGGCGGATGCGGAGCATTTATCAGGAACGCCAAACCGTTTTCTACGAAGCCGCAAAGGCGAAGCTGGCCGGGTTGTTGGACGTGTATCCCATGGATACGGGTTTTCATTCCATCGGCCATCTTCCGGATGACGCGGATGAATATGCGGTCGAGCAGGCCGCGTTCGACGCCGGCGTGGCGGTCGCCCCCATTGGGCATTACTGCCTGGAGCCGTTGGAGACGAAAGGGCTGGTCCTGGGTTTCAGCAGCCTGACCCCATCGGAGATCAAGGCTGGGATGGATGACCTTGCATCGGCGCTATGCGGCCCTGCCGGTTTCCGTGGAACCGCCGCCGGGAACTCCTGAGCAGCGCAAACCAAGGCGAAGCGCCCGGCCTGACCTTGCATTGCCATCCCGGATGTCTTCCGGTAGCACTGCGCCACCTCAACGGATCTAGCGCGAAGGATTGTAGCGATGGCGAGAGCAACGGCACGGCATATTTTGGTGAATTCGGAAGAGTTTTGCGAAGAGCTTAAGGCGAAGATCGCCGCGGGCGAGGACTTCGGCGCGTTGGCGAAAGAGCATTCGTCCTGCCCGTCCGGCGCCGATGGCGGCGATCTCGGCGCTTTCGGTCCGGGGCAGATGGTGCCGGAATTCGACACCGTGGTCTTCAGCGCCCCGGTCAACGAAGTCCAGGGACCTGTGAAGACTCAGTTCGGCTATCACCTGCTGGAAGTAACCAGCCGCACCGACTGAACCGGTTCGCGTTCATTCTGAACCGATTGAAAGGGCCGCTTCGAAAAGGAACGGCCCTTTCTTCATTCCGGTGCAGGCCCCGCTTCGGTCCCGTTGAAAACGGAGACAGGCCGGGCTCGGCGGCCGGCGGCAAAGGTCGTCTTCGCCAAGGGAAGGGGCGCGGACGCCCCTTCGATGGGAAGAATGACCGGCCTGCCGGGTTACATATGGAAGAAGTTCAGCTTGTTGCCGTCCGGGTCCCGGAAGTAACCGGCGTAGAACGCCAGTCCCTTGTTCTCCCGGGGGCCCGGCGTCCCGTCGTCCGTCGCGCCGAGTTCCATTGCCTTGGCGTGCAGGCGGTCGACCTCTTCGGGGCTGGAAGCCGCAAGCGCGACCATGCAGCCGTTCCCCACCGACGCGCTGCCGCCGTCGGCGGGTTCCGCGATGCCGAAGAACGGTGTGCCGTCCGCCCCGGCGTAAAGGGTGACCCGGTCTACTTCAACGGCGCGCTTGCCGCCGACTTCCGCCAACAGGGCGTCATAAAAGGCGGTGGATTTTTGGGCGTTGTTGGTGCCCAGCAAGGTGTAGGCGATCATGATATCTCTCTCCTCAAAGGTTGTTCGGATGAAATCGGATGCGTCATGCGCCCTTCGGCGGCTCCACGAAACGCAGGTGCCGCGTCTTGACCCAGACTTTCGCCCCTGCGGGGCCCGCCTTGGCGTTCAACCGGCCGCCTTTCGGCAGGCGCAGCCAGGATTGTTCCCGAAGGGTTTCGCCGGACTCTACAAACGCGCCCGCCAGGACCAGGAATTCCGCGCCGTCGGGGGTGTCCAGCACGATCTCCGCATCGGCGTCCCAGGTTTCCAACTGCACGGTTTCCCTATCGTCCTGAAACAAGGGCATGACCGACACATTCGGACGGTCGGCGCTTCGGATGCTGCCCATCTTGTTCATGTCGATCTTGACCGGCGTCCGGTCGTCCGGATCGAATTGCCATAGTTTAACGAAAATAATGCAGCCTTCGTCGGAGCCGGGCGTATGGCTGGAAGTGGGCGGGTTGCGGATATAAGACCCTGCCGGGAAGTCGCCGTGTTCGTCCTGAAACACACCGTCGAGCACGATGAATTCCTCGCCGCCGTCATGGACGTGGGCGGAGAAACGGCTGCCCGGGGCATAGCGCACAATTGTGGTGGCCCGCGCCACTTCGCCGCCGATCCGGTCCAGCATGCGGCGTTCGACGCCGGGCATCGGCGATTTCACCCATTCCGTTTCGTCGCCGTGCACCACGACGCGTTCCGAGAAATCTGCATTCAGTTCCATTTTGTCCCCACTGGCCGATAGTATTATCAAACACCTATCAGTAGATAGTTTTCTAGTGAAGATCTTTCAACCCTCATCCGATATGTTTCCGTATTCATGACGAAATCGGCGGAGATGCTGGCCAAAGAGCGGTTGTCTTCTTAAAAATGGCAAACAACGGGCCGCGCTGATTTATGGAAACCGCAAGTCCGACAGACTTCCGCACCGGAGGTTCCATGCGAATTCAAAGCATTTAACTATCAGTTGATAGATTATTAACAAAACCCTCGGAAGGACACCACGCGGCCTGATCCCGGATTGGCTTGCAGGCGGACCGCCCTGCGCGCACACGCAAATATAAATATGTGGAGTTGATCTTTCTATGAGAGGGGCGCACGTTAAATCCTACAAAGAGTGTGGTTTTTGATGAGGGCGGGAGCGATGCGTATCCAGATAGGGTCTTCAATTCCTGACCGGGAAGTCCTGCAGTGGGATGGAAGCCAAATCGTGCGCGCTTCAACCGCGGACCTGACCCGGTCCGGGAAATCGATGGTCCTCGGCGTTGTGGGGGCGTTCACCCCCGTCTGCTCGGAAACGCATCTGAAGGACTATCTGGCGGCGATTCCGTCGATCCGCGCTTCCGGCATCATTACGAATTTCCTTTGTTTCGCCGCGGTCGATCCGTTTGTGCTGCGGGCCTGGGGCGAGCAAATGGAGACGGCGGGTGCAATCGATCTTTGGAGCGACCCGGACGCCGAGTTCGCCAAGGCGATCGACATCACGGCCGATTACACTGCGCTTGGGCTGGGCTTGCGGTCGGGCCGGTACAGTATGCTGTTGGAGGACGGGGTCGTCGAAAGGCTGAATGTCGAAGACGACCCGGACCTTGTTTCCGTCACCGGCGCCGAAACCCTGCAGGACCAGTTGAACGCCGCGTAACGCGCAGCTTTACACAATTCAGCGGCTTGACGCGGCGGCTATTGTTTTCGCCGACGGCAGCCCATATGCCAATGACCGTCGTCTCAAAGCGAATTTACAGGGGAGGGAGCGGCTGATGGCGTCCGACATGCGGGGGAACTGGACCTTTCCGACAAAAGTCGTCTTCGGTGCGGGCCGCCTGCGCGAATTGCCGAAGGTGCTTGGCAATACCGGTGTCGCCCGGCCGTTGCTCGTGACCGATGCCGGTATGCGCGATCTGCCGATGATCGCCGATTTGCAGGCCCTTCTGCGCGAAGCCGGTCTGGCCGCCACCCTGTTCTCCGATGTGAAAGGCAACCCTGTCGGCGTCAATGTGACGGATGGTGTGGAAGCTTTCCGTGCGGGGGGCTGCGATGGGGTGGTTGCGGTCGGCGGCGGCAGCGCCTTGGATGCGGGCAAGGCCGTCGCCCTGATGGCGGGTCAGGAGCGGCCCTTGTGGGATTTCGAGGAGAAGCCGGGAAACTGGCGGCGCGCCAACCCGGAGGGCATCGCCCCCATCATTGCAATTCCCACCACCGCAGGCACCGGCTCGGAAGTTGGGCGGTCGAGCGTGATCGTCAACGAGAAGACGGAGTCCAAGGTCATCATCTTTCATCCCCGCATGCTGCCATCGACCGTGATCTCCGATCCGGAGCTGACCGTCGGCCTGCCGACGCACATCACGGCGGCCACCGGGCTGGACGCCTTGACCCATTGTTTCGAAGCCTATTGCGCGCCCGGGTTCCATCCGATGGCTGAGGGGATCGCCCTTAACGGCATGGCCCTGATCAAGGAAGCGTTGCCGGTCGCCTTCAGGGACGGTTCCGATATCGAGGCGCGCGGTAAGCTTCTTGCGGCGGCCAGCATGGGGGCGGTGGCGTTTCAGAAAGGGTTGGGCGGTGTGCATGCCATCGCGCACCCGGTCGGCGCGCTCTATGACACTCATCACGGCCTGACCAATGCGGTGATCCTGCCCTATGTGATGCGCCACAATGCAGACGCCATCGCGGACAAGACGCCGTTGATGTGCCGGGTTCTGGATCTACCGGGGGCGCGTTTTCAGGATCTCCTAAGCTGGGTCGAGAGCTTCCGCGCCGATCTGGGCATTCCCGAGACTTTGAGAGAAATCGGGGTCGATGACGGGCGCGCGGACGACGTCGCCGGTATGGCGGCGGCGGACAATTGCGCCCTCGGCAATCCAACGCCGGTCGACGCGGCCGCGCTGAAAAGGATCTTCCTGCACGCGCTGGACGGGTAGCGGCGTTCCGAACGGCCCGGCTCCGGCGGCGGACTTCCGGCGGGTCGCCCTATGAAGGGGCGGGACCTGTCGTTCCGCGGGCCCGCAACTCGGTCGGCAGTTCGCGGCTTTCGACGTCCCGGTCGCCTTCGACCGCGTCGATAAGCGCGTTGGCCGCCTCCATCCCCATATCCGCCGCCGGTACATTCACGGTCGTGATCCCGGGATGCAGTTCCGCCGAGAGGCGGAGGTTGTCGAAGCCGGTGATCGACACGTCCTCGGGAACGGAAAGGCCCATGGCCTGCGCTTCGAACAAGGCGCCGTAGGCGATGACGTCGTTGCCGCACATGACGGCGGTGGGGGCCGTCCGCATGATCGCCGGAAACGCCTTCCGGGCCTCGCGGATCGAATAGGCGACCTCCACGACCCTCTCGCCCGGCATATCCAGTCCGTGATGCGCCAGCCGGTCGCGGACGCCGCGCACCCGGTCCCGCGCCCGGTCGTTCCCGGCCGTGATCCCAGCGAGCATGCCGATCTTCTTATGGCCCAGTTCCACCAGATGATCGACCAGATCGGACATCGCCGCGGCGTTCGAAAAACCGATATTCGCGGCGGGCGCCTCGATGGAGTGCGCCCACGCACACAGATGCCGAACATCCGCCGCCTTCAGACCGTCAAAACACGCTCTGCTGTGTTCGTTGCCGACAAGCAGCAGGCCCTCGACGCCGCGCTCGATCATTTTGCGAACAAGGTTCTGTTCCTCCTCCAGATCGTAGTTGGAGAGTGACAGAAGCAAGGTGTATCCGCGGGCGTGAGCGGCGCGT
Source organism: Hwanghaeella sp. (assembly GCA_028282025.1). Classification (GTDB taxonomy): domain Bacteria; phylum Pseudomonadota; class Alphaproteobacteria; order UBA8366; family Aestuariispiraceae; genus Hwanghaeella. The sequence continues at coordinate 18,735 of JANQIT010000300.1, forward strand.
TCGAAGGCGTTCACGCCTTCCGCGAAGATCGCGTTGTTCAGGGTTGGAATGACCGCGCCCAGGACCCGTGTGCGGCGCAGGGCAAGCACCCGCGCGGCCTCGTGCGGTACGTAGTTGAGGTCCGCCATCGCGGCCTCAATCCGTTGACGGACCTCGGGCTTCACCAAGGCGGATCCGTTCAGGACGCGGGAAACCGTTGCCGTGGAGACACCCGCCTCTCTTGCAACGTCTACCTGCGTAATCGATCTCCGCGAAGACAAAATCAACCTCATATGCTCATAAAACAGTTGCATCCTACCAGTGTATGCCCTTACAGTCATAATGTAAGCGCATACATCAAGCGATAAAACATAAGGTGATAAACGCCATGTTTGGAAAAAGAGCGCTACTGATAGCGGGAGGTCTCTTCGCGGTCTTTGCGGCGAATGTCGTGATCGGGAAGATAGCTATCGTGGGCGGAGCGACGACGGTGCCGGGGCTCGGCGATGTCGGCGAGTTCCTCGTCCTGTTCGCGGCGGTCATGTTCTTCATCGCCGCCTGCCTCCACAAAGAACGTACCGAAAACCAAAACAAAGACGAATAGTCCATATCGGGACAGGAGGAATTCATGACAAAACGCGTGGAAGACGGGCCGAAGTCTGAGGAGCGCCGTCGTTTTTTTGAGACATCGATCAAGTACGGCTTCACCGCCGCCGTCGTCGCGGGCGCCGCGGGAACCTTGCTCAGCTCCGAAGCAACGGCGCAGACGGCCAAGGAAGAAAAAGAACGTCAGAGCGCGGCCGACCATGTCATGACGATCGCGACCGCCTACATTCTTGGCGCAACGCGCAGCTATCCGATTATGCAGTTGGACTTCAAGGAGAACATTCAGAACGCCACGAACGGCAAAGTCTATGTAAAGCTTGCACCGGGCGGTCAGTTGGGCGCCGGCGGGGCGCTCGCGCAGAAGGTTCAGAACGGCACCATTCAGGCCGCGCAGCACTCGCTGTCCAACTTCGCGCCGTTCGCGCCGGTCGTCGACCTGATCAACCTTCCCTATTTCTGCGGTGCGAACCAGAAATTCGTAAACCTGGTGAATTCCGAGGCTTGGAAAACAGCCGTCAATCCGCAGGTGGAAGCGAAGGGCTTCAAGCCGCTATGGTATGTGGTGATCGATCCCCGCGTGGTGGCCTTGCGCAAGGGCGGCGACGGTCCGATCAAGACGCCCGCCGATCTGTCCGGCATCAAGTTCCGGGTGCCGGGTTCGAAGATGCTGCAGCAGTATTACCGCATGATCGGTGCCAACCCGACGCCCGTGGCGTGGGGTGAGACGCCGTCCGCCATCAAGCAGGGTGTGGCCGATGCACTCGACCCGGCGGTCGGTGCGCTGCATGTCTTCGGCTTCAAGGATATTCTGTCCTGGGTGACCTTCTCCCAAGCTGTGCCGGACAGCCAGGTCTATTCCTGTAACCTGGAATGGTTCAACGGCCTGCCGGGCGATGTTCAGGAAGGGATTGAGTTCGCTTCCGAAATCACGGCGCAGCAGAACCTGGCCAAAGTACCCTCGTCCCGCAATTACGCCATGGCGGAAATGCGCAAGGCGGGCGTGCAGTTCTACTCGTTGAGCTCCGACGAGTTGGGCGCCTGGTCCGAAGCCGGCGGCTATCAGCGGTCCGAATGGGATGGCTTCAAAAAGGACCTCGCCGGTTCGATGGACGCCTTCGCCAAGCTGGAAGAAGGCGCTTTAACCCAAAGCCGTCTCTACGTTCACGACGCGTAGGATGTCACGGATGAAGGGGCGGTGAGCCGCCGCCCCTTCGTTCCCGGAAACGGTAAAGTGCAGGGGCGCGGTTTCGCCGCCGTCAATGGCGAACTGCGCCGCGGGGAGAAGGCCTCATGACCGGCCAAAATTCCATTTGGAAACGTCTGGACGAGAATGCCGAGCGATGGATGCTGCTCGGATTCTACGGGATGATTGTCGCCACAATCGTGGTGGAGGTGGTCAGGCGTTTCATTCTGTCTTATTCCTCGATATGGGGTGAAGAGATTGCGCGGTACGCCTTCATTTATCTCGCATGGGTCGGCGCTTCCGCCGCGGTCAAGGATCGCGCCCATATCCGGATCGATGTAATCATGCATTACCTGTCCCGGCGGGCGAAGGCGATAGTCTATCTGCTGGGCGATTTCTGCATGCTCGCCATGGCCGTCCTGGCGCTCTACACGGCGCTCGAGTCGATCAGTATCTCCATCAAGTTCGGTTCTGTAACGCACGGATTGAGGATTAGCTTGGCCTGGTTCCTGGCGGCGGTTCCGCTCGGATTTTCCTTGATGCTCTTCCGTCTGCTGCAATCGATCTGGCGCGACCTCAACGATCTGCGGTACGGCCGCGACGTGTATGAGGGCGCGAAGATGTTCGACGAGTAGGAAAAATCATGCTTTGGCAACAACTGCAGGAACAAACCGTCGATCTCGGCTGGGAATTCTATGGTCCGGTCCTTCTGATCGTCGCACTGATCGCACTGGCGGTTCCCGTCTGGGCCGCGCTTGGGGTCGGCGCAATCGTCATGCTGGTGGTGACGGACGTTCTGCCCCTCTCGCTTCTGGGCGAATCCCTGTTCGACGGGATTGACCATTTCGCCCTGATCGCCGTGCCGCTCTTTATTTTGACCGGCGACGTGCTGGTCCGAACGGGCCTTTCGAACAAGCTGCTCGATGTTGCGGACGCGACGACCGGCGGTTTCCGGGCCGGGCTCGGCACGGCAACGGTTTTGGGATGCGGCTTCTTCGCCTGTATTTCCGGGTCCGACGCCGCCGGCGCGGCCGCGGTCGGGCGGATGACCATCCACAAGCTTGTCGCAAAGGGGTATCCGCGGCCCTATGCCTGTGCGCTGGTTGCGTCCGGCGCATGTACCGGCATTCTGATCCCGCCGTCCATCGCCTATATCATCATCGGCCTGATCCTGGGGATCTCCGCATCGACTCTGTTTCTGGCCGCCGCCATTCCCGGGGTGATGATCATGCTGGCGATCATGATCACCAATACGATCATGAACCGGATCTATAATTTCGAGGGCGACGACGTCGGCTTCTCGTTCAAGCGTTGGCGGGAAACCGTCTGGGATGGGCGCTATGCGCTGCTGGTTCCCATCATCATCCTGGGCGGAATCTATACCGGCATCTTCACACCGACGGAGGCCGCGGCTGTGGCCGTCGGCACGACCGTGACCATCGGCCTGTTGCAGGGCACCCTGACGCTGTCGGATTTCCCGAAAATGTTCGTCAGTTCCGCGAAGGTGAACGGGGTGATCCTGCCGATCATCGCCATGTCCCTGCCCTTGGCGCAGGCGCTGGCCGCGTTGAACGTGCCCCAGGGCGTCGTTTTTGCGGTGACCGAACTGACCGACAATCCCGCCCTGGTGATCCTGTTGATGATCGGCATCCTGATCGCGGCCGGTTGTGTCATGGAAACGACGCCGAACATCGTGGTTCTGGCGCCGATTCTGTTGCCGCTCGCCCGGGAAATTGGGATGAACGACATTCAGTTCTGCATCATGATGATCACGGCCCTTGGGGTGGGTTTCATTACGCCGCCTCTCGGCCTCAATCTATTCGTCATATCGGGCATAACCGGAGAGTCGGTGCTGAAGATAGCGGCGCGGGCGGTTCCATATGTGCTGGCCATGCTGGTTGTCGTGCTGCTGATCGCCTACGTCCCGATCATCTCAACCGTATTCCTGACCAACCCGTAGAGTATTAAGAGGAGGTTCCCCAACCATGGCCGTCCGCTATTTGAAGCGCGCCGAAAAGACTTCGGCTACAGGCGAGCAAGACGTCCGCGCCACCGTTCAGTCGATCCTTGACGAGATCGAAGCCGGCGGTGAGGAAAAGGTCCAGGAATACGCGTCCAAGTTCGACAAGTGGGACGGCCCCATTGTTGTCGACGCCGATACGCGCGCAGCGGCGGCGGAAAAGGTCGGCCAGAAACTCAGAGACGATATCCGCTTCGCCCATGACAATGTGCGCCGCTTTGCCGAAGCGCAGCGCGCCACGATGACCGACACCCAGATCGAGGTGGTGCCCGGCCTGATCGCCGGCCAGAAGCATATTCCCGTCTCCGCAGCGGGGTGCTATGCGCCGGGAGGGCGGTATTCCCATGTCGCCTCCGCCATCATGACCGTGACCACGGCGCGGGTGGCCGGGGTTCCCCATGTGACGGCCTGTTCGCCGCCCAAGCCGGGTGTTGGGATGAATCCGGCGGTGCTTTATGCGCTGGACGTCTGCGGTGCCGACACCATCCTGAACCTGGGGGGCGTGCAGGGGATTGCCGCCATGGCGTTCGGCCTGTTCGGAACGCCGCCCAGCCGCGTTCTCGCGGGCCCGGGAAATCAGTTCGTCGCGGAGGCGAAACGCATTCTCTATGGCCGGGTCGGTATCGACATGTTCGCCGGGCCGACCGAAAGCATGGTGATCGCCGATGCCGGGGCCGATCCGGATGTCGTCGCGGCGGACCTGGTCGGGCAGGCGGAGCATGGCTATAACTCACCTGTCTGGCTGGTCTCTACCGACGAGGCGCTGGCGGATGAAGTCGCCGCCCTGATCCCGAAGCACATTGCAGGGTTGCCGGAATTGAACAGGGACAACGCGGATGCCGCCTGGCGTGACTATGGCGAGATTATTCTTTGCGACAGCCGCGAAGAGGCGGTGAGAGTTTCCGACGATTACGCCGCCGAACATCTGCAAGTCCAGGCAGACGATCTGGACTGGTGGCTCGACAATCTCAGAAACTACGGCTCTCTGTTCCTGGGTGAAGAAACCACGGTTGCGTATGGCGACAAGGTATCCGGGCCCAACCACGTTCTTCCGACAAAAGGGGCCGCGCACTATTCCGGCGGACTTTATGTCGGCAAGTTCATGAAGACGGTGACCTGGCAGCGCGCCACAAGGGAGGCGAACCGGGACATCGGCCAAACTTGCGCCCGTATTTCCAGGCTTGAAGGAATGGAAGGGCACGCGCGCACCGCCGACATTCGGCTCGCCAAGTACTTCCCCGGGGAGAATTTCGAACTGGACGCGGCTGAGTAAACCATGTCGCTCTTCGATCTGTCCGGCCGTATAGCCTGCGTCACCGGGGCCAGCTCTGGGATCGGCAAGGCGCTGGCGGCGGCTTTTGCCGATGCCGGCGCATTGGTCGTCGGCGTTGCGCGCCGCGCACCGGCCCTGGCCGAATGGGTTGAAGAGGTTGAAGCGAGAGGCGGTATGGTTGCCGGTATACAGGCCGACGTCGCCGACCTTCACACTGTCGATGAAATCGCGGGCAGGGTTGCCGTTCCCTTCGGCAGTCCCGACATCCTGATCAACGCCGCGGGCGTCAATCTGCGCGAAGCGGCAGCCGATGTCTCGCCGGATAGTTGGCGGGCCACACTCGACATAAATCTGACCGCGCCGTTCTTCCTGGCCCGCGCGCTGGCGCCGGCGATGCGGGAAAGGGGTTGGGGAAAAATCATCAACATCGCCTCGTTGCAGTCGGAACGGGCGTTTCCAAACAGCATCGCCTATGGCGCGTCCAAGGGCGGGGTCGCGCAACTGACCCGCGCCATGGCTGAGGAATGGTCCCGGCACGGCATCGGTTGCAATGCGATTGCGCCGGGTTTCTTCCCGACGGAACTGACGGCCCCGGTCTTCGGTAATGACGAGGCGGTGGCCCGTAACGCGGCGCAGACCTGTATCGGGCGCAACGGCGTGCTGGACGACCTGATCGGTCCCGCTATCTTTCTGGCGTCCACGGCGTCGGACTATGTCACGGGGCAGGTTCTGTATGTCGATGGCGGCTTTACCGCGAAGTGAGGAATGAATGAAGGCGCTTGTCTATACGAACACGATGGAAACCCAATACCGGGAGGAGCCGGATCCGACGCCTGCGGCGGGGGACGCCTTGATTTCGGTCGACGCGGTGGGGATCTGCGGTTCCGACATGCATGCATGGCACGGGCACGATCCGCGCCGGGTTCCGCCGCTGATTCTGGGCCACGAGGCATGCGGCACTGTCCTGGAAGGGGCCGTGCCGGGACAGCGCGTTGTGCTGAACCCGCTGATTGCCTGCGGTGTCTGTGAATATTGCGAAGCGGGCCGGGCGAACCTTTGCCCGAACCGCGAGATGGTCGGCATGCGCCTGCCGGGCGCTTTCGCGGACAGGCTGGTCATTCCTGAAAAGAACCTGATCCCGGTGCCGGACGGGATGGACCCGGCGCACGCCGCCCTGACGGAACCCTGCGCGACCGCCTGGCACGCGCTGTTTCTGGCGGCCCGCGCCTGCTGGCGTCCTTTGCCGGAATGCCAGGCGCTCGTTATCGGCGGCGGCTCCGTCGGGCTCCTCGGGGCGCTGATCCTCAAGGCATGGGGGGCGGCGAAGATTGCCTTGGCGGAGACGAATCCGTTGCGCCGCGACACCGTCGCGTCGGCGGGGATCGACGTGTTCGATCCCATCGAGGAGCCTGCGGAGGCGGCGGGCTTCGATCTTGTGCTCGATGCGGTCGGGGCGGCGGCGACGCGCGCGGCCTCCATAGCGGCGGTCGCACCGGGCGGTGTGATCGCCCATGTCGGCTTACAGGAATGGGCGGGCGATTTCGACGCGCGCACCGTGACGCTTTCGGAGATCAGTTTCGTCGGCGTCTATACCTATACGATGACCGATCTGCGCGCCTCCATGCTGGCCCTGCATGACGGGCGGCTCGGCGATCTCGGTTGGATCGAACAACGCCCGTTGTCCGACGGCGCGCAGGCTTTCCACGATCTGGACGCCGGCAGGACACCTGCCGCGAAGATCATCCTTAAACCCTGACCGAAGTAGAAAGAAACAAAGAAAGGTACCTCATGAGTGCACCGGATTTTCTTGTCCATGACGACGGCGACAATGTCGGCGTTATCGTTGTGGAAGGGGTTTCGGCGGGCCAGGAACTGACCGGCCTGCTGATGACCACGCAAAGCTCGATCGTGATTGAATCGCTGTCGAACATTCCGCTGGGACACAAGATCGCGCTGACCGATCTGGCCGACGGCGACACGATCATTAAATACGATCATGACATCGGAAAGGTCGTTGCGCCCATCAAGAAGGGCGAGCACGCCCACGTGCATAATGTGAAGACGAAAAGGTGGTAGTCTGATGGGAAGCAATGGATCAATGGAATTCCTGGGATACCGCCGCGAAAACGGCCGGGTCGGGGTGCGAAACCATGTCGTCATCCTGCCGCTGGACGATCTGTCGAATGCTGCGGCGGAGAAGGTCGCGAACAATATAGACGGCTGTATCGCGCTGCCGCACCATTACGGCCGGTTGCAGTTCGGCGAGGATCTGGAACTGCATTTCCGGACCCTGATCGGGACCGGCAGCAACCCGAACGTCTCCGCCGTAATCGTGATCGGGATCGAGCCGGTCTGGACCGGACGGGTGGTGGACGGTATCGCCGCGACCGGCAAACCCGTGGAGGGGTTCGCCATCGAAGGGCATGGTGAAATCGCAATCGTGGCCAACGCATCCCGCAAGGCGGTGGAGTTCGTGCAGCGCGCCAGCGAGCAGCAACGCGAGCCCTGCGCAATGAACGAGCTTTGGGTTTCCACCAAATGCGGGGAAAGCGATACGACATCCGGCCTGGCGTCGAATCCGACGGTGGGGAATTTCATCGACAAGGTCGATCCCCTGGGGGCGACGACCTGTTTCGGGGAAACCTCCGAACTGACCGGGGCGGAGCAGGTCTGCGCCACTCGCGCGGCGTCGCCGGAAGCCGCCGAGAAATTCATGGCCACCTGGCAGGCCTATATGGACGAGGTGATTGAGCCGCATAAAACCTCTGACCTCTCCGACAGTCAGCCGACCAAAGGGAACATCGCGGGCGGATTGACGACGATTGAGGAAAAGGCCTTCGGCAACCTCCAGAAAATCGGCAAAAGCACCAAGTTCATCGATGTGCTGGGCCCGGCGGAGGCCCCGGCCAAAGGGGCCGGCCTCTATTTCATGGATACTTCCTCGGCGGCGGCGGAATGCGTGACGCTTCAGGCAGCGGCGGGATTTGTCGTGCACCTGTTCCCGACGGGGCAGGGCAACATTATCGGCAACCCCATCGAGCCGGTGATTAAGCTGACGGCGAATCCGAAAACCGCACGCGAGATGGGCGAGCATGTCGATCTGGACGTGTCCGGAATCCTGCGCGGCGAGATGACCTTGGATGAAGCCGGGGATGCCCTGATCGACATCACCCTGCGGACGTGCAACGGACGTCTCACTAAGGCGGAGGCGTTGAAGCACCGCGAGTTCGTTATGACAAAGCTTTACCGCAGCGCTTGAACAGGGAGGCTTGCGGTAGGCCGGGTGACGCTGCGGCGTCACCCAGCGCCCTTAAAGGAAACGGCCCATGTATAACTGTATTATAGCGGCCATCGGCCTCAGCCATGGCCATGGACCGCGCACCATGGAAATGGCGCGCCTGCTGAAGGCGGATGGCGGCAAGATCCACGCCGTCCATGTCTTGGAGCCGGTGCCCGGCTTCGCCAGCAATTATCTGCCCGACGGCCATGAAAGAACGGTGCGCAAGAACGCCATCGCCGCCGTCGAAGAGCGGATCGGCGAGGCGCGCGACGCGGAGGTTGCGATTCTCCAAGGTTATCCGGGCATGACATTGACGGAATATGCCGAAGAGATCGGTGCGGATTGCATCATCGTGGGCTCGCACAAGCCGGATTTGCAGGATTACCTGCTCGGCTCCACCGCGGCCCGGGTGGTCCGGCATGCACCCTGTTCGGTGCATGTCCTGCGATAACGGATTCCGGCGTAACCGCCCGGTCCTGGCTTGAGAAAACAAGGCCCAACGAATAGCGCCGCCGAAACCGTGCTACACTAACGCCTTCCCACTATCGGAAAAAAGGGGGGCGGCATGTCGGTATTTGCGGACCGGATCGGGACCAAGGCGGAATTCGCCGAACTGGGGGCGCTCCTGGCCGGGGCGGGAAAGCAGCTGGCCGGTAAGGCCGGGACGTCGGTCAAGGTCCTGGGCTGGATCCTGACACTGCTGGCGGCGGGCTTGAGCTTGCTGGTGGGGGGCGGTGAGGAGGCCGCAACCGCCATCGCGAACAGCGCGCCCCGGACGCCGCCAATGGTGCAGCCCAGGCCGGGGCGCATGCTGAACCGGCAGGGAACCCTGCAACCGGACCGGCGGCGCTCGCCGGGATGGGCATTGCCATGGGCGACTGGTTGACCGTTTACCTGACAGGCATCCTACCCGCCGCGGCCGCCGGGTTCTTGGCCGGAATTGTTAAACCCATCGCCGCCGCCATGGATTGGGCGCTGTCGCTGAACCTCGGTGCGCTTGGCGGCGGTCTGATTGATGCGGCCTCCGCCTTACTCCGCCAACTGGCCGAATGGTCGGCTGTGCTGGAGAAGGGGGGTTTCGGCGCACTCGGTGCTGACGGCGGTTGGAGCCGGGATTTCTTTGGCGGGCTGTCGGCGGGCCTCGATGCGGTCAAAGCCGCCCTGTTGGAAAAGACGCCGGTCAAATCCGTTGCGGGTGTTCTCAACGCCGTCCCCGGGGCTTTGGCCGCGGTGCCGCTGGGTGTTTGGTTGGAGAAGGCGGGGAGGGCGAAAGCCTAACCCTCACCATCGTTTGTTGTCGTCAACGCGCCGGACCCCAGCGTGAAGCCGGAACCGCCGCCGCCTCCGCTCCCGCCCGATCCAGGGGGCGGTGGGAACGGCGGTTTAGGCGGTCCGCCCTTCGGCGTCGCCGCTGTCCGCTTTTTCCTTCTGGCGCGTTTCTTGGTGTGGCCGGCAGAGGTGCCGGTGCCTCCAGGGTCTCCCGGTGGGGTCGCAACACGCTTTCGCTTCAAATCGGTGTCGGACGAGGAAGCACCCCCTTCGCTTTCATCGCCGCTGCTCTCGATCTCGCTGTCATATTCGCTGCCCAGGTCGCTGTCATCTTCGCCATCCGAATCGTAGATGGGAGCGGTTGACGGCGGGGGAGCGATTGGCGCGAAGGGTACACTGTTGTAGCTGGTGGGGTGCGAAACGCCGCCGCCCCCGAATGCTGCATGCACGGTGGGGGCGCTGAACACCGGCGGATAGGGAGCGTGGCCGCTGGGGGCGCCGGGAAGCGCGGGTGTATGGCCCGCATGCGATCCAAGCGGTACGCCGCCGGGCATGGCCGATGCGCTGCCGCCGCCCATCGTTGCAGGACTGCCGGGCGGCGGGACCAGCGCGGGCGGCGCCGAGGTTGCCGCGGAGTAGCCGGAAGGCGCGGCCGGAACTGTCTTGGCTCCGCCCAGAGATCCTGAACCGCCCATGGACTTCGCGCCGCCGCCTCCACCCGCTGCGCCGGAGTGGCTGCCGCCGCCGGACCCGCTACCGGACCCGCTACCGGTTCTGGGGCCTGTGCCGCCTCCGCCGGTTGAGGGGCCGCCGCCACCGCCGCCACCGCCGCCGCCACTGCCGCTACCGGATGCGCCGCTAGCCATCGGCGTTCTGGGGCCCAGCGTCACCTTGGATGGGGTGGAGCGCGACAACCTGCTGGAAATGTCGGTCGCCTTGATCTTGTTGGCGATGGCGGGTGCGGCGAGATCGCCGATCTGCTTGAACCTTGTGAAGTCGGTTCTGGACGCCACGGCGGCGACCATGGCGTCGTTCTCGGCATCGGTGAGTTCCGGGAACACCATCTCGAATATCTTCTTCAGTTTTTCTCTTTTCACTGTGTTGTTGGCCATGTTGAATTGAAAACTCGATCCCAGGAATCCCCACGGGGATTGGCTTGTGTCCAACTCCGACCGCTTCTTCTCCGTGTCGGGCGATGCTACAGACGCACGGCCTTCATCCGCGCCATCCGCGACGGAAGAGCCGTCGTCCGCCGGGCCGCTGTGCGCTGCGGGTTTGGGTTTTGGGACGATTGCGCGCGGCGCCTGTGTCTGGACCGCTGAGTAGTCGATCTTCTTTTTCTCGGGCAGCGTGACCTCTCCGGAACCGGCGGCGGAACCGGCCTTCGCCAGACCTTCCGATGTCCAGGTCACGTTTCCGGCGTCGACCGCGCTGATCAGAGAGGCTTCGTCGAAGGCGCCCGGCGTTCGCGCCGTGCCGGCCGGCGCGCCGCCCGCTGCGAGCTTCTTCTCCGGGATTTTTGCTGCGCCTGCGGTCCGAACTTCGCCCGTGGCATGCCACTTGATCGGCGTTCGGCGCGGAATTGTGACGATCCAAGGTTCCGCATCCACGATATCGACCAGCATGCCCCGGTCTTTCAAGGTCTGTTGGTCCACCTTGTAGACCTCATCCGGGTAGGAGACATCCACCGTCATCGTAACGGCAAGCGGCTGAAGGGGATCTTCTACGAAGTCCTTCACCCGAACTTCGAAGGCCGTGTAATAGATCGGATGATTGAACCTGCGTTCCTGCGGGGCGAGGTTGAGGTAGGCGTTCGCTCTCTGGCCGAGCTGGGTGAAACCGATCATATGGCCGCCGACGAAGACCTTCTCCGGCTTTCCGGTCAGGATGGTGTTTTCATCGTCTCCGAAATTACCGACCTTGGTGGCGAAGTCATTGCCGCTGGCGGTTGCGCGATCCTCGCCGACGGTGGCTTTCGAAATTTTCGCCGACACCCGTTTCGGCCGGTCCGCCTTGAGCAGATGGTCGGCGAACTCTCCCCGGTTGGTGCTTGCGCCAAATCGTTCTTTGACCGTGCCGAATGGTGTCGGCAACGCCTGTGTGCCGGTGATGCCGATGAAGCCGTTCGTCGCGCCGGCGTCGGTTATCTCTTTCTCTTCATAGGTTTTGGCGGCCGCGCCCGCCGATTTGATGATGGTGAATGTCGGGGGCGACGCCCGGTATGCGATTCGCTCTTCGCCGTCCGGGCCGGACTCGTAGCCGATGGTGACTTTGTATTTGTTCTCGACGGGTTTGAATTTCTCCCCCAATGCTTTGGCGGTCATGGTCTTGGCGACAATCATGGATTCGACTTTGCTGCGCGCCGCCAGCTTTCGTTCGTCCGGGGACATCCGGGCGATGTCTTCGTCTGACGGTTCGTCGCCGGTCTCCATTTCGACGCCGGTCGCGTTCATGATCGCGGCCAGCAGATCGCCGAGATCCTCCAGACCCTCTTGCGCCTCGGCGACGGCCTTGCCGCCGGCGGCCCCGGTTGTGGAGCTTCCGGCTCCCGGGCCGGGGGACGGCCCCGCCGCCGGCTTCGTGTTGTCGTCCATCCCGCGGACATCGTCCCGCACTTCCCCGACAAGGGCGCGCGCCTTGGCGATCTTCTGGGTAACGGCTTTTTTCTCGTCGGGATCTTCAAGCTTGGCCGTTTCCTCCGACGCCTTGTCCAGAAAGATCGAAACGGCTTGCTTCGGTTCGGGGTTGACGATGACCTTGGCGGCGGCCCCCTCGCCCTGAACATAGACGCGGTGCGTTTCTCCGTCGCGAGTTTTGAAAGTATCCGACAACCGCGCGTTCGCCGCCTCCTTGTCGGTTGGGGCGGTGTCTTCCCCGTCGCCCTTCTTGCGCTTGCCGGTCAGTTTGCCGACGGCGGCCTTGGCCAGGCTGACGAATTTGGTGATGACGAAATCGATGGCTTTATCGACCGGGGTACGGACCGTATCGATGGCTGCCTGGACGCGGGTCGCTATCCCGCTGAGGCCCACAAAATCCGCCATCGCGGTGATCACGATGGGAAGCGATTGGGTCAGGCTTTCGTCCACCTTGCCGATGGCGGCCTGAAGCTGACCCTTGGCGATTTGCAGGGTCGCCTTGCTGATCGATGCGATCAGTTGGAGGATCCGTTTGGCGTTTTCGATCAATGCCTGGATGGCCTGAATGGCGGCGATGATTTGGCCGACAATCGGTGGGGCGAACTTCTCTATGAAGGCCGCGATAATCTTGGTGGCGATCCAACTGCTGACCGATTGAATGATCGCGTTGCGGATCTCGCCGGCCTTTTCCTTCAGGTCGTTCCAGACCGCCATCGGCCCTTCGGTAACCAGTACTTTGATCTCGTGCACCACATATTCGACGATGGCGACATTGCGTTCGCCGACCAGATCGACCGCGCGTTGGCGCATATATGAATAGGTCAGGCCGAGAACCTGCAGGGTCAGCATGAAGATCGATTTCAGGTTCCAGGTTTTTGGAAGCTCGATCCCTTTTTCCGCGAGCTTTCCGAACAGCCATTCGAAGGCCGATTCCTTAAAGCTTTGCAGAATGTGGGAGGAGAATTTCTTCACGCCCCCGACGCCGGCCTTGATCAGATTGCCCGCGAATCGGATCGGGCGCTTGACGATGTCCATAAAGGCGCTCTTGGCATTCCGGAAAATCTCCAGCAGCGGTTCCGGCGGAACCCCGGCGGCTTGGCACGCTTCGCAGAACAGCATCATGGGCAGATTGTTGAAATTACCCGTTACAATCGCGCTGGCCAAGGTCAGGCCGACGGCGATGGCGACCTTGTAGGCGGCGGCGACAATCTTCACGCCGGCTTCCAGCGTCGCGAAGGTGGAATTCACCGTGTCCACCAGTGTGCTGACCACGTTGTTAACGATCTGGGTGGCGGCGTCCACGACATTGTCGATGGCCGCGAGCAGCTTTTTCCGGATACCCGGGAATGCAACCAGGGCGACGCTGAGGAATTTCTTCAGGACAGCGGCATAGGCTTTAATGATGCCCGTCACCAGCTTTCCGGCCATTTTCAGAACGGCCACGACAGCCTTGCGCGCGGCTTCCAGAATGCCGGTCACCACCGAAGTGACGGTATCGATCAGCTTGGTCAGAGCTTTCTTCAAGGCGTTGAAGATCTTGGAGAAGAAATCGCCGATCTTCTGCCACCACTTGCGTTTCTTCTTCTTACGCTCGGCCTCCTTTCGTTTCTCCTCGGCTTCCTTCTGTGCTTCCTGACGCTTGGCGTTCGCCTGGGCCTCGCCCTTGGCCGCTTCGTCGTCCGCCTTCTTCTGATGATCGGCGATGGTTTGGTCGATCTTCCGGCGGTGCGCCGAATGGGCCTCGTTGGCGTTCTTGTTGTAGGTATCGACCGTCTTCTGAGTCTCGGACTTGGCGGACGCCTTGTGACCGGCGATCTTGGCGCGGCCGTCCGCGACGGCCTTGTCCTGACGCGCATTGGCGTTTTCCGTCGCCTCGGCGGCTTTTTGCTGGGCGTCGGCAAGTTTCTGCGCCCGGTCGCGGTCGTGCTGCTCGGTCGCCTTGGCGACCTGCTGACGGGACTGACCCAAGGTCGCGTCCATTCCGACCTCCATGCGCTGGTCCGTCCCCTGGCGCAGA
>JANQIT010000144.1 GCA_028282025.1 Hwanghaeella sp.
TTCCCCGCCGGTCTTGGCGCGCGATCGCCAGCCGGGCCATCCCGATCGCCCGCGTTTCCGGAACAACGGCACGGTTCAGACCATGGATCGCACGACACCCCGCCGAAGGGGCCGGGGGAGAGTTAAGCCGGGGCCTTGGCCCGTTCGTCCAGACAGGCCTGCAGCGCCCGATCGAGGATGTCGCAGCCCCGGTTCAGGTTGTCTTCGGATATGGTCAATGGTGGCGCGATGCGCCAGACCGCACCCCGTGCGGGCCGGCGTTTGATGTTCATGGACAGGCCCATCTCGAGACATCGTTTCGTCGTCGCGGCACCCAGGGCCAGGTCCGGCGCGCGGGATTCCCGGTCGGTGACCAATTCGATGCCGAGCAACATGCCCTCGCCGCGGATATCGCCGATGCATTCGTACTTTTGCTGAAGCGCGTCCAATCGGGCCCTCAGACCAGCACCCATGGTAACCGCCCGGTCCAGGAGGTTCTCGGCCTCCAAGGTGGCCAGAACGGCCAAGCCGACCCGGGCGGGCAGCGGGTCCGCCACATGGCTGGTGTAATGGCTGTAGCCCTTCCCGGCGATATCCTCCTCGATGGCGTCGGTGGTCACCGTCGCCGCCAGGGGAAGCCCGGCGCCGAGCGTCTTGGACACGCTCATGATGTCCGGCGCGGCGCCGTATTTTTCCGCCGCCGTCTTGGTGCCGAGGCGGCCGAAGGCGGTTTGCGCCTCGTCGAAGATCAGTATCATGCCGCGCTTTCGGGCTTCCTCGCGCAGGCTGGCGTGATAGCCCTCGGGCGGCACCAGCACGCCGCCGGCGCTGAGGATCGGTTCGGCCACCACGGCAGCCCCCTCGCCGCGGGTCTGCATATCGAACATCTCGAAGCCGACCTTCATGCAGGTCGTGTCGCAGGCATCCCGGCAATGGCGGATGGGGCAGCGATAGGCATAGGGTTCGGGGATCAGATAGGACCCCGGCATGGCCGGGCCGTATCCTTTGCGGTCCGAAGCGAAGCTGGCCGAACTGGCGCCGCCGGTGACGCCGTGCCACGATCCGCCGAGGGCCACGACCTCGTGCCGGCCGGTGTACATCTTGGCCATGCGCAGCGCGGCTTCGTTGCTTTCCGAGCCGGTGTTGACGAACAGGCTCTTCTTCAGCGGCGCCGGCATCCAGCCCGCCAGCTTGCGGCCCAGTTCCGCGACCACGTCCGGAATCATTCCGGAAAACAGGTGATAGGCCTGACGCCCCGCTTCCTCGATCGCGCCGACAATGGCCGGATGGTTGTGACCCAGGGTCGCGCACATCTGGCCCGAGGTGAAATCGAGAATCTCCCGCCCCTCGTCATCGATGACGACGGCGCCCTTGGCGCGGACGAAGATCTGGTCGAGCCGGTCGCCACCGTAACGGACCAGATATTCATCGCGGGCGTCCCGCAGGTCCTTGTCCATGGTATCGGTCCTTCACTGTCTCGGCCGGCGATCAGGGTCATCCGACATCCCCCGGGGCGGCCGGCGACCGTTCTCGACGCCAGCAGGATGTCCGCTTTTGATCGGAAAGCGAACCTCTTTACGCCCCCTGGACTTCGGTCGACAACGACCTGACCGCGCCGGTATCGGATGCCGGACCGCCATCTTTTGCGCCCGTCGTTGGCACACGGTCTTGACAGACACCCCCCGCCGCCATCCTTCTGTATCGGGTTGCGTGGATCATTATGCGTTCTTGAAGGCCAATCCTTTGGCAAGCATCGTCACCAGCATTATCGCCCCCTTGTGCGGTATCGTCCTGGTCGGTTTCCTGGCCGGCTATTTCCGCCTGCTGTCCAGCGACGGCAGCGCGCATCTTTCCCGCTTCGTGTTCAACATCGCCCTGCCGGCCCTGGTGTTCGAGAAACTGCGCAACATCCCCGTGGTCGAATTCTTCGACTGGCAGTTCATCGGGGCGCTCGGCGGCGGCATGCTGGCAGTGATGCTGCTGTCGTTCACCGTTGCCCGGATCGTGTTTTCCCACGATCTGACCGCCATGGCGCTGCATGGTCTGACGGCGATGTTTTCCAGCACCGCCTATATCGGTTTGCCGCTGATCCTGATCGTGTTCGGCGATACGGCCCTGGCGCCGGGGATCATCGGCGCGGTGATCACCGGCATCGTTTTCATGCCGATCGCCATCTTCATCGCCGAGTTCGATCGCGGAAAGGGCCAGGGCAGGCTGTCCTTCCGGCCATTGTCCGCAGCCCTGACCAAACCGGTGATCATCGCCACGGCCCTGGGCCTGGTGTTTTCGGGCCTTGAACTTGACGCGCCCAAGGCGGTCGTCCAGATCTGCGAACTGCTGGGCAAGGCCTTCGTGCCCTGTGCGCTGTTCGCGGCCGGGCTGTTCGTTTCCGACGGGGTGAGCCGAATGTTTTCCGCCGAAATCGGCTGGCTGCTGCTGGCGAAGCTTGTCCTGCACCCCCTGATCACCTGGGTGTTGGCGTTCCATGTGTTTCAGCTGGAAGGCCCGTTGCCGGTGATCGCCGTGTTGCAGGCCGCCCTGCCGGCGGGCGTTCCGGTCTTCGTCATGGCTCAACAATATGCGGTGTTCGAGCAACGGTCGAACACCGTCATCGTCCTGTCCACGGCGATTTCCATGGTCACGCTGCCGGTCCTGCTGTTGGTGTTGGGGGTCTAGGCCCGATGGCTGGACCGGGCCGACAACGGGCGATGCCCGCCAGGCGCCAGGCCTTCAGGCGCTTTCCGCCAAGTCCTCGCCGTCAAGCGCCCGGTCGATCAGGGCGACCGTCTCGTCGCGGCCGTAAAGCGCGATGAACGAGCCCATGCGCGGGCCCTGGCTCTGGCCCAAGAGAATTTCGTAAAGCGCCTTGAACCAGTCGCGCAGGTTGTCGAAGCCGTGCCGCTTGCCGACCTCGTAGACCTGGGTCTGGATGTCCTCGGCCTGGGTATCGGCGGCGAGGCCCCGCAGCGTTTCCGACAGATCCTCAAGCGCCGCCCGTTCTGCCTCGATCGGCGCCCGGTACTGCTTCGCCGGCTTGACGAAGTCCCGGTAATAGTTGACCGCGAAGCCGACCAGATCGTCCAGGATCGGCGCCTTGTCCGGGGTCAGGTCCGGGCGGTAGCGGGAAATGAAATGCCAGAGAACGGACTTGTCCTCCGCATGGCAGACCCCCGCCAGGTTCAACAGGATGCTGTAGGAAAGCGCCGCCTGCGGCGCCGGCGGTTCACCGGAATGGATATGCCAGACCGGGTTGGCGACGCGTTTTTCGTCGTCCTGATCGGCGAAACCGGACAAATGCGAAAGGTAATCGTCCACGTTCCGGGGAATGACATCGAAATACAGCCGCTTCGCCGCCTTGGGCTTTTGATACATGAAAAGCGCCAGGCTTTCAGGCGGCGCGTATTCGAGCCATTCTTCCATGGTCAGGCCGTTGCCGCGGGATTTCGAAATCTTCTCGCCGTTTTCATCCAGGAACAATTCATAGGTGAAGCCGGCCGGCGGCGCGCCGCCCAAGATGCGGCAGATCGCGCCCGACTGCTTGACGCTGTCGATCAGATCCTTGCCGGACATTTCGTAATCGACGCCCAGCGCGGTCCAGCGCATGGCCCAATCGGGCTTCCACTGCAGCTTGCAATGGCCGCCGGTGACCGGCGTTTCGATCAGTTCACCGTCCTCGTCCTTGTAGACGATGATGCCCGCCTCGGGCTTGGTTTCGACCACCGGGACCAGCAGCACCCGGCCGGTCTTTTCACAGACCGGCAGGAAGGGGCTGTAGGTGGTGCGCCTTTCCTCGCCCAGGGTCGGGATGATAACTTTCATAACTGAATCGTAACGCTTAAGCACCGTCAACAACGTCTGATCGAACAGGCCCGAGCGATAGCAGTCGGTGGCGCTTTTGAATTCATAATCGAAACCGAAACGGTCCAGAAAGGCGCGCAGACGGGCGTTGTTGTGGTGTCCGAAACTTTCGTGCGTGCCGAAGGGATCGGGCACGGCGGTCAGCGGCTTGCCCAGGTGTTCCGCCAGCATTTCCTGGTTCGGCAGGTTGTCGGGCACCTTGCGGAGCCCGTCCATGTCGTCGGAGAAGGCA
>JANQIT010000018.1 GCA_028282025.1 Hwanghaeella sp.
TCGACCGACGCAAGTCGGAGATGGACGACGCCTGGTACTGACCCGGTCAACCCCCCGGGCAGGGCTCTGCCGCGGCCCGCGTCAGAGCCGTGACAGCAGCGACGGCAGGCCGGCGATATCGGCGAGGATATGGTCGGCGAAGGGGGCCAGCACCTCTTCCGGCGCATCCCCGCTCAAGACCCCGACGGTGACGGACCCCGCGGCGCGGCCCGCTTCCAGATCATGGGTACTGTCACCCACCATCATCACGGCGGCGGGGTCGGCCCCGATATGGTCGGCGAAGGCCAACACCATGCCCGGCCCCGGCTTCGCGCCGTGTCCGCTGTCATAGCCGGCGACGAAATCAAGTTGATCCATGACTTCCAAAGGGCCGAGCGTCGCTTCCGCCCCCGCCATGGTGTCGTTTGTGGCCACGCCCAGGCGCAGGCCCAGGCCGCGCAACGTTCCGAACAGACCGTGGAGATCGGTCAGAGGTTCCGAAGCGATGTCGGTCGCCATCATCACATGCAGCAGGGAAGCCATGGCCCGCTCGTCGCGCTTGTGCGGCGGCAGCACCGACGTCCAGATCGCGGCGATTTCCTCAACCGTCCCGGCGACCAGCGGAGAGCCCGGCAACATGCGGTCATTCTCCCGGTCCCAGCCGCCGGCGGCCATCAACGCCTCGGCGACATCCTGCCTACCGTCAGCAAAGAAGTGCGCCGCCCGCCAATTCGCCGGGTCCCAAGTCGCCGCATAATCGATCAGGGTGCCGTCCTTGTCGAAGAGAATACCGGCCAGACTCATTGCTCTACCATCCAATGCGGGCTCTACCATCCAATGCGGGCTCTACCATCCAATGCGGGCTCTACCACCCTATGCGGTCTCCGCCATGGCCGATTGCCTCAGGATGCCGCGATAGATTTCATCGTCGCCGCAAATTCCCACCAACGCGCCCCCATCGACAAGGGCGACCGGCGTCCCGGTGCGGTGGCGCAGTTCGATCGCCGTCCTCATGCTGAGCTCCCGGGGCGCAAGCACCAGGCAAGGTCCTTCGTTGGGGGCGTCCTGTTCCGTGCAAAGCCGCACCGCAGCCCCGTCGGCGGTAGCGGAAGCGACCCGTCCATCCCCGTCCAGCCGCACACGGAAACGGCCCGCCCGATCCAGCAGCACTTCGTCGCCGTCGCGGCGCAGATCCTCGGCCGCGGTCATCAGCGAGCCGCCCTTCAAGACATCCAGCGGGTTCATATGCGCGACGAACTCCGCGACATAGGCGCTTGCGGGATTCAGTACGATATCTTCCGGCTCGCCGTATTGAACGACGCGGCCCGCCTCCATAATGGCGATCCGGTTACCGATCTTCAGCGCCTCGTCCAGGTCGTGGCTGACGAAAACGATGGTCTTCTTCAATCGGCGCTGCAGGTCCAGCAACTCGTCCTGAAGATGCGTGCGGATCAGCGGGTCCAGGGCGGAGAAGGGTTCGTCCATCAACAGAATGTCCGCATCCGTCGCAAAGGCCCGCGCAAGGCCCACGCGCTGCTGCATGCCGCCGGACAGTTCGTGGGCGTATTTGTCCGCCCAACGGTCCAGTTCCACCAGTTTCAGCTTTTCGGCGACGGTGGCCTCCCGCTCCGCCTTGTCGACGCCGCGCAGTTCCAGGCCCAGGCCGACATTCTCCGCCACCGTGCGCCAGGGCAGCAGAGCGAACTGTTGAAACACCATGGCGATCCGCCGGGTACGCATCCGGCGCAAGGTCCCCTCATCGCAGGAAGCGATATCGACCGCCGTCCCTTCGTCGGCGACCAGCACCTTGCCCCGGGTCACGGTGTTAAGCCGGTTGACCGCCCGCAGCAGCGTGGATTTCCCCGAACCGGAGAGCCCCATCAGAACGCAGATTTCCCCTTCCCGGACATCAAGCGACGCCCCGGCCGCCCCCAGGACAGCGCCGGTCTGCTCCAGGATTTCCTCTCGGCTCGCCCCCTGGTCCAACAAGCCGACCGCCCGATTCCGTTGGGCGGCTGTGTCGGCGAAGACAATATCGACGTCGACAAATTCGACGGCGGTTCCCGCATCGGTCATATCAGTCCGCGCCCTTTCCGCTCTGGGGCCGGCGGCAGATCCGGTCCATCAGGATCGCGACGATCACAATCGCCAGACCCGCTTCGAACCCCTTTGCGACATTCACCGTGTTGATGGCGCGCAGGACCGGGATGCCAAGCCCGTCCGCCCCCACCATGGCGGCGATCACCACCATCGACAGGGAGAGCATGATACACTGGGTCAGGCCCGCCATGATGGTCGGAAGCGCGTGCGGCACCTCGACCTTCCATAAGACCTGCCGCTTGGTCGCCCCAAAGCTCTCCGCCGCTTCCAACAGTTGTTTCGGGGCGGAACTGATTCCCAAATAGGTCAGCCGGATCGGCGCGGGCAGCGCGAAAATAATGGTGGCGACAAGACCGGCGACAACCCCCAGGCCGAAGAAGATCAGGGCGGGGATCAAATACACGAAGGTCGGTATTGTCTGCATCATATCCAGAACCGGACGCAGGAAGACCCACAACGCCGGCCTGTGCGCGGCGGCGATCCCGATCGGCACGCCGATCAGCATGCTGAGCAAAGTCGCCCAGGTGACCAGCGAAATCGTCAGGATGGTATCTTCCCAATATCCCAGATTGATGATCAGCAAGAGCGACGGCACCAGAAACAGCAGCAGCTT
Source organism: Hwanghaeella sp. (assembly GCA_028282025.1). Taxonomy (GTDB): domain Bacteria; phylum Pseudomonadota; class Alphaproteobacteria; order UBA8366; family Aestuariispiraceae; genus Hwanghaeella. Next base: position 2,693 of record JANQIT010000018.1, read on the forward strand.
CCACGACCGTTGCAGCCAATAGGCAAGCGCGGCGACCAAAGCGATCAGAATCAATGGCGGCACCAACGAAAGCAGCGCCGCCGTCCCCTCGATCAAAAACTCGAACGCGAAGGTGATCCCGTCGAAAAACCAGGCGAAGTGCAGATACAGGAAATCGACCCCGGCATTGATCCACTTGCCGACCGGCAATTTGTTATCGGTGAGCCAATCCATGGGTCAGCCCTTTCGCGTGAACATCTGATTTAGGGTGCGGATCGCGCGCGGGGCGGCCCTGCCGGGCCGCCCCGTCTTACGGGCCTTTATTGCCCCAGATGCGCCTTTACCGCGGCGGCGCCGTCACCGCCGTCCATTGTCGTCACGCCCTTCACCCAGGACAGGGCGACGTCCGGATTTTTGGAAAGCCACGCCTTCGCCGCTTTGTCCGGATCTTCCCCATCGTCCAGGATCGCGCCCATGATCTCGTTTTCCATGGCGAGCGTGAACTGCAGGTTCTGCAAGAGTTTACCGACATTCGGGCACTCATTGAGATAGCCCTGACGGATGTTCGTGAAGACCGTCGCACCGCCGAAATTCGGTCCGAAGAAGTCGTCGCCGCCCGCCAGATAGGTCAGGTCGAAGTTCGCATTCATCGGATGCGGTTCCCAGGCAAGGAACACCACCGCTTCTCCGCGCCGCTTGGCCCGGGCGACCTGCGCCAACATGCCCTGCTCAGAACTTTCGACAACTTCCCACCCTTTCAGGCCGAAGGCGTTGTCGTCGATCATCTGCTGGATCAGGCGGTTACCGTCATTGCCCGGCTCGATCCCATAGATCTTCCCGTCCAGGAGATCCGCGTGCTTGGCGATGTCGGCAAAATTCCCGATCCCGGCATCCGCCCCTTTAGCATTTGTGGCCAGCGTGTATTTGGCCCCTTCCAGGTTCGGTTCGGGCAGAACTTCCACCGAGCCTTCTTGACGGTATTTCGCAATATCGCCTTCCATGGTCGGCATCCAGTTGCCCAGGAACACGTCGATATCGTTGTTCTTCAGGCTGGCATAGGTCACAGGCACGGACAGCACCTTGGCCTCCGGCTCGTATCCCAGCGCCGTCAGGACCTGCGATGTCGCCGCCGTCGTGGCGGTAATGTCCGTCCAGCCGACATCCGAAAACCGGACTGTCTTGCAACTTGCCGGGTCCGCGGCATATGCGCTGGACAGCAAAACCGAAGCCGCCGCGATGGACGCTCCGGCAAGAAAAATGCGTTTGATCATGATTGACCCTCTCCGCCGTTCGAAACTGTTTCAGGACCGCCGACTTGCGCACGGCGTTAAGCAGGAGTGTACGGGGCCGAAAGACCCTGCGTAAATAGGGTTGAACGTAGAGGTTAATGCCCGGCGGAACTCTCCAGGTCCACATTGGAGACACCGGCGGCCTCAAGCTCCGCCACAACCCGGCCCTTCAGCACGTCCAGCGTCTCTTCATCCGACGCCTCGCACCGCGCGACCAGGCAATTCTGCGTGTTGGAGGCGCGCAGCAGCCACCAGCCGCCGCCTTCGTTCACGCGCACGCCATCGATGTCGTTCACGTCCAGATCGGCATCCTTCACCCGGGCGGCGACACGGTCGACAATCCCGAACTTGTCTTCTTCGGGAACTTCGATTCGGATTTCCGGCGTATTGACCATTTTCGGCAGGCTGTCGCGGATCTCCGCAGCGCTTGTCCCCGCCCTGACCAGATAGTCGACAAGCCGCACGGCGACATAGAGTGCATCGTCGAAACCATAGTACTTATCGGCCATGAAAATGTGGCCGCTCATCTCTCCGGCAAGCGGCGCGCCGGTTTCGGCCATGCGGCTCTTGATGATCGAATGCCCGGTCGGGCTCATTTCCGGCTTTCCGCCGAGCCTGGCGATTTCGTCGAACAGGACCTGACTAGCCTTAACGTCGGCTATCACCGAGGCGCCGGGCATGCCGGACAGCACATCGCGCGCCAGGATGGCGAGGATCTGATCGCCCCAGATCACCCGACCTTTCGAATCGAGGACGCCGATCCTGTCCGCATCCCCATCGAAAGCGATGCCAAGATCGCATTTCTCGGCAAGCACGACGTCGCGCAACTGTTCCAGATTCTTTTCAACCGTCGGGTCCGGGTGATGAGCGGGAAAGTTACCGTCGACCTTCTCGTTAATGACCGTGTGGTCGCCCGGCATCTTATGCAGCAGCTTGATCAGCACGTTGCCGGCCGACCCGTTACCCGGATCCCAGGCGACGCGCAGACCTTTCTTGCCGGTATAGTCGTTCAGCATCCGCGCGATGTAGGCGTCCGCGGCCTGAACTTCGACAATGCCGCCGGCACCCGTCGCCCATACGCCCCGCGCCGCCTGATCCCCAAGCCGGGTAATATTCTCGCCGTAAAACGGCTTGTTGTTCACGACCATTTTGAAGCCGTTATAGTCCGGCGGGTTGTGAGACCCGGTAACCATAACCCCGACAGACGCGTTCAGAACCCGCGCCGCGAAGTACAGCATCGGCGTCGGGCACAGCCCCAAACGCAGAACGAACAGGCCGCAGGCGGCGAGGCCCCGGCACAGTTCCTCTTCCAGCATCGGCGAGGAATGACGCCCGTCATAACCGACGACGGCGACGCGCCCGCCCGCCGCGACAGAGATCGTACCAAGCGTTCTGCCAAGCGCCAGCGCATCGGCCGAAAAAAGCGTACGGCCGACAACACCCCGGATGTCGTATTGCCGCAGAATGGAATGATGAAACCGGTGTCCCTTCACCGTCATGACACAATTTTCCTTCTAACTTCGGACTTCGTGCGGCGATCCCGCCTAGGCGGCATTCTCCGGACCGCCGATCCCCGTATAGGTGAAACCCGCTTCCTTCATTTTCTGCGCCGAGTATAGGTTGCGCAGATCCACCATGACAGGGGCCGCCATCACCGACTTCACTTCGGCCAGATCAAGATCGGCGAACTCCGTCCATTCGGTGACCAGCACAGCGGCATCAGCGCCCGCCAAGGTGCTGATTGCGTTTTCGAACCAGATCGGGCCGTCCAGCATGGTTTTCGCCTGCTCCATACCCTGCGGATCGTAGGCGCGGATCACCGCCCCCTGCCCCAACAATTCATTGACGATATCCAGCGCCGGGCTTTCCCGCATATCGTCGGTGTCCGGCTTGAAGGTCAGTCCGAGAACGGCGACCGACTTGCCCTCGCAACTGCCGCCGCACGCTTCGGCGACTTTGGCCGCCATATGCTTCTTCCGTTCGGCGTTCTTGTCGACCACCGCTTCGACAATACGGGTCGGCGCGCCCGCGGCCTTCGCGGCCTGCACCAGCGCCAGCGTATCCTTGGGAAAGCAGGAACCGCCATAACCCGGGCCGGCGCGCAGAAATTTCGGCCCGATCCGGTCGTCCAGGCCCATACCGCGGGCGACGTCGTTCACATTGCCGCCGACCTTTTCGCACAGGTCGGCCATCTCGTTGATGAAGGTCACCTTGGTCGCCAGGAAGGCGTTGGTTGCGTATTTGATGATCTCGGCGGATTCAACACCGGTCATCAGGATCGGAATGCCCTTATCGGAAAGGCCGGCGTAAAGCTCGCGCATCACCGAACGGGCGCGTTCGGCATCGGCCCCGATGACCACGCGGTCCGGGTCCATGAAGTCCTTGATCGCAGCCCCTTCGCGCAGGAATTCAGGGTTGGAGACAACATCCCAATCACTGTGGCCGGTTTCTTCGCGCAGGATCGTCATCACTTCGCGCGCCGTGCCCACCGGCACCGTCGATTTATCGACCACGACCGTATAGCCGTCCACCGCCTTGGCGATATCGCGCGCAGCCTGATAGACATAGGTCAGATCCGCATGGCCGTTATCTTCCCGTGGCGGCGTGCCGACGCAGATGAAGATGCAATCCCGCCCTTTCGCCGCCTCTCCCAAGTCGCTGGTGAAGGTCAGGCGGCCGTTGCTGGAGTTGCGCTCCACAAGGTCGTCCAGGCCAGGTTCGTAGATCGGGATTTCGCCGTTCTTCAAACGCTCTATCTTGGCCGTGTCGATATCGACGCAGGCGACATCGTGCCCGAATTCGGCAAAGCAGGCGCCGCTGACCAAGCCGACATAGCCGGTGCCGATCATTGCAAGACGCATGGGTATCTGTCCTCTATCTTCTTACGTAACCGTACTGGCCGAACTAACTGTATTTGCGGACGACCGCCGCGACCTTGTCCGACAGGTCCGGCCGCTGCAACGCGAAGGCAATATTCGCTTCCAGCCAGCCTTCCTTGGTGCCGCAGTCGAAGCGCGTTCCCTCGAAGCGCAGGCCGTGAAACGGCTGGCGGCCGATCAGGCGGGCCATCGCGTCGGTAAGCTGGATCTCGTTACCGGCCCCGCGCTCGTGACGGGCCAGTTCATCGAAAACTTCGGGCATCAGCAGATAGTGGGCGATGATCGAGAGCGTCGATGGCGCGTCGGCGGGGTCCGGCTTTTCCACCAGCCCGTTCACCACCGGCAGGCGATCTTCCGCATTGTCGGTGTCCAACACGCCATACCGGTTGGTGTGTTCCCGCGGCACGTCCATCACCGCGACGACATTGCCGCCGGTCTCCCCATGGGCGTCGATCAACTGCTTCGCGGACGGCGTGTCGCTTAGGATCAGATCGTCCGGCGACATCACCAGAAACGGGCCGTCATCCACCAGGTTCCTGGCGCACCACACCGCATGCCCCAATCCCAGCGGCTCCATCTGACGGACATAGCTGACGCGCCCCGGTTCCAAAAGAAAGTCGCGAACCGATTTGCGGATCTCGTCCTTGCCGCGCTCGGCCAGGCTGCGGTCCAGTTCATAAGCGATGTCGAAATAATCCTCCATCGCCTGTTTATTGCGTCCGGTGACAAGGACGATCCTTTCGACCCCCGCTTCGACCGCCTGTTCGACGGCATAGTGAATCAGCGGCTTGTCGACGACCGGCAGCATTTCCTTGGGGATGGATTTGGTCGCGGGCAGTACGCGCGTTCCAAATCCGGCCACGGGGAAGACGGCGGTCTTAACGGCTGACGGCATTTCGGCGACCTCGGTTCGGCAGGTTGATGGCGGCGGACCGGCAGCACGCCGGTATTAGCGCTATGCTCATGTAAGAGTTACGCCCGTGTATCTGCCATACCGCGCCGCCCATCGGCAAGCGTGGCTGTATGACCGATGGATTACGCGCTGCACCAGGCCAAGGAGGACTGGAAAAGGGGTCAGACGGTTTGTAAGCCGGGTTCTGTCCACGCCCTTTGCGGATTTCCCCGCGCGGGACGATAGATGGCCATTCGTCTGGGATGTGCGTCGCCGCACACCTCACGCAACCCACCCGGACGGCGGCGCGGAAACACGCCTGTCCGCTGCCGAAACACCGGACGGCCGTCCCTATTCGGTTTTGCTCCCGGTGGGGTTTACCGTGCCCGCCCCGTCGCCGGCGCGGCGGTGCGCTCTTACCGCACCCTTTCACCCTTACCCTGCAGAAAGCTGCGCAGTTCCGCAGGGCGGTATTCTTTCTGTGGCACTTTCCCTGGGGTCGCCCCCGCCGGACGTTATCCGGCACCGTGCTTCCGTGGAGCCCGGACTTTCCTCAGGCCGCCGGGTTTCCCCATTGCGGCCCGCGGCCATCCAACCGCCTGACCCGGGCCCTATGTAGCCCCGGCGCGGATCTGCCGCAAGAGCGCCGCGGCCAAAGCTGCGGTCTCCGCATCCGGCACATTGTCGACCCGCGCCGGACGGTAGTGCCGCTGAAAGGCCGCTACCGCGCCGCTGCATCCGGGGTCGTAACCGATTTCCAGCAACATCTCCGGCAGCGCTTCCTGGTCCGCATCTTCCGCGCCGGTCTCGGGCCAAAGACCATGCCCGGCCTTTGCAAAGGCATGCCAGCCGAACAGCACGCCGGGGTCCGCCTTGCGGTCGGGCGCAACGTCCGAATGGCCGATCACGTTGCGCTCCTCTATCGGCCAACGCTGTTTCAGCGCCGTGCACAACGCCGCCAGGGCGCCCACCTGCGCAGGGGGAAAGGCGCGATAGCCGAACCGCTCGCCGGGATTCTGCAACTCGATTCCGATGGAGCGGGAATTGACGTCCCTCTCGCCACGCCAATAGGACAGGCCGGCGTGCCAAGCGCGCTCGGTCTCAGGCACCAGCCGGAAAACCGCCCCATCCTCGCCGATCAGATAATGAGCGCTGACCTGACGTTCCGGGCTACAGAGAATCCCCAGCGAGTCGGCGACGGTTCTGGTATCGGTGTAGTGAACGACAATGGTGTCAACCGCCAGCTCACCACGGCGAGGCCCGTGATTCGGCGAAGGGTGTTCGATCACGGAAAGCCGCCCGGCGGACACGCGGTCAGCCCAACCCGCGCTCGCGCTTGATCTTGTCGTAGGCAGCGTTGACGGCAGCCAGCTTGCGGTTCGCCACCTCTACGAATTCTTCCGGCAGCCCCTGTGCGATCAGCTTGTCAGGATGATGTTCGACGACCAGTTTCCGGTGGGCGGACTTGACCTCGGCATCCGTCGCTGTCTTCGCAACGCCCAGGATAACGTAAGGGTCGTCCGCCTGCGCATCGTCGACAATGGCGGTGACACGCTCGAACGTCGCGGGATCGAAACCGAAAATCTCCGACACGCCACGCAGGAAACGCAGTTCGCCCGGATGGACGGTTCCGTCCGCCTTGGCGATATAGGCTAGGCACCACAGAAGCTCTTCCAGAACGGCCGGGTCTTCGCGGAACATGCCTGCAATCTGCCGGGCGTAGGGTTCGTATCCGGCGGAATCCTTACGGGCCTGATTGAAAACCCGCGAGACATTTTTCATTTCCTCAGGCGGGACCCGGAAGACTTCCTTAAATGCACTGATTTCATCGGGGGTCACATGGCCGTCCGCCTTGGCCATTTTTGCGCCCAACACGATCACGGCGATGGTGAAACCGACGGACTTCTGACTGTTCCTGCCCTGTTCGCCTTCGCCTTTCAGCCGGTCGACGAAATGGCCGCCGACAGCGCCAATCAGCGCGCCCAAAGGCCCGCCCATAGCAAATCCGGCAGCGCCGCCGAGGATTTTCCCCCAAATACTCATCGTGCCTGCGCCCCCCTGCGGCGCGTCGTCGTCTGCTGCAATCCCGCTGAAACCCGATACAGTTCATACCGGGTTATGGCATTTCTTCCAACTCCCCGGATCAGCTTCCGCCGGTTTGGGAAAGCCGGCGAACAGGGTCCGGCGAGGGACCGACCCGGCCGATCCCCGGCAGTTTAAGGTTCAGATCCTTGGGGTCGATCCCGAAGGTTAGCCCTGCGACATTCACCTCCAGCCCTTCTTCCACGGCGACCGTTACGCCCAACAACCCGAACAGGGATGCCTGATAGCCCGTGCCGCTGACGGCGCGGTCGAAAAATGTGGTGTGGCCCAGATAGTCCTTTCCAATCGCCGTCGGCGGCAGGTCCAGCGCCAATTCCGGGACCTGTCTGGCGACCCAACTGGTAAAGGTGTTGGAATTGGGACCGGGCCACAATCCGTATTCGCGGGCATAGGGATAGCTGCGCGCGGCGGCGTCGATCCTGGCGATAACCGCGTCCACCTCCGGACCTTCCAGATGGGTCAGCAGATCCGGTTCCGCCCCGAACCAGCGGCGGTCGGGACGGTCGCGGCCGATCGCCAGCCCATTGCCGTTGTAGCGGGTTCGCCAGCCGAGGATATGGTAGACGGTGTATTGCGCCGCGTTGCTGGGCTTGACCGCGATCCAGGTATGCACGCCGAACGCGCCGCGCCAGCTGAAGGCCCGCGCCGCATAGACCTGGACAATCGCCTGCGGATTGGTTGCCGGATCGGGCGCCAGCCCCGCCGGTTCCCGGCTTGCCGTCCGCCAGTCCGCACCCATAACGCCACCTGTCGCAAGCATGATTCCCGGACCGGCGAGCAGCAGGGCGAGCAACAGCCCGAGCCGGCGCGCTCCGCGGCCGATAAATCCGATCCAACGTCTGTACATCCGCCTAATGTGTTGCCTGGGCAATGGCCATTTCAAGGGCGATTCCGGACGGATCTCTAAAATGTGCACTGAAACGCACCGAAAAGGGGGCCGCAGGGTTTATCCTCCGACGGCTTTTCGGCAGACTCGATTTAGCAAGCGAACGGCGCATATTGATCATCGCGCGGGCAGAAGCTAGGTAGCAGCCGCGCGGTCGCAAGCGACAATGACCGCCTTGCCGGGGCAAAGACCAAACGATGCAAATCGACACCGACGTTAAACCGGACCACCAAACGCCCGTTGCAGCCAGCGCGACGAATGCACAGGCCGCGCCGCATATTTTCGTGGTCGGTAACGAGAAAGGCGGAACCGGAAAGTCGACAACGTCGATGCACCTGATCGCCGGGTTTCTGGCGAACGGCCACCGCGTCGGCAGCATCGATCTGGACGCACGGCAAGGCACCCTGACGCGTTACATCGAAAACCGGCGCGACTTCGCTGAGAAGAACGGCATTGTTCTGGCCATGCCGGACCATCATTCGGTGCTGAACAGCCGCGCCCAGATCAAGGCGGACGCGGAGGCGGAGGAAGCCACGGCCTTCGACCGCACCCTGCGTGAACTGGCCGACTGCGAGGTGATCGTCATCGATACGCCGGGACGCGATTCGCATCTCTCCCGGCTTGGCCATGCCCATGCGGATACGTTAATCACGCCGATCAACGACAGTTTCGTCGATCTGGACGTGCTGGCGACAATCGACCCGGACACGCTGCGCGTCCGGCGGCCGAGCCGCTATGCGGAATCGGTGTTCCAGGAAAAAATGTCACGCGCACGCCGTCTCGGCGCAAACCGGACCTTCGATTGGATCGTGATCCGCAACCGTCTGAGCCAACTCGATTCAAGAAACAGGAAGGCGATGGATTCGGCAATCTCCGAACTGTCGAAACGCATCGGGTTCCGCACCGCGCCCGGCTTCTCGGAGCGCGTTGTCTTCCGCGAACTGTTCCTGGAAGGCCTGACCCTCCTGGACCTGAAATCGGGGGGCGGGCCGAAATTGAGCATGTCGCACCTGGCCGCACGGCAAGAGCTGCGCGACCTGTTCAGCACGATTGGACTGAAAGAGTTGAAAATCTGAAGGTCGGCGCCGACCCCCGGACACGCGCCGAGGGCCGGCTTCGCGGAAACCGCGTCGACCGAACTTAATCGAACATCGCGTCGATGTCGGCCTGGGTCAGCCCCTGATGTTCCAACTGCGGCCCGGCGAGCAAGGCTGCATCCTCGTCCTCGTGTTCGTCCTGCGGGATCGGCAGGTCGGCGAACGCATCCACACCCCAGATGTCGATCATCGACTTCACCCGGTCTTCGATGAATTTCATGGTGTTGACCACTTTGGTGATCCGCTGGCCGGTAATGTCCTGGAAGTTGCAGGCCTCCAGAATTGCAATCGACTTACCCTCTATCTGGTCGATCAGCGCACGCTGCTCGTCATCCAGATCTCCGTCATGGCGCAGCTTTTCCAACAGGCCGCCGATTTCCTCGCTGGAATGCAGGATTTCGGTGGTGGCCTGTTCCGTGGCCTCGACAATGGCGTCCAACTCATTCGTCGCGGATGAAATCTTATCCTGCTCCTGGTTGGCCATCGGATGGCGCAGGGTCGCCAGTTCGGACTTCGTCTTGCCGATCTCTTTCACCAGCCGGGTGATTTCAATGCGGAGGTCCACATCGTCGCCGCCCGGGCCGCCGAAAGTGGCGGCATCCTGCAGCGAATCGAACTTGTCGTGCAGCGCCTGAACCCGTTCCAGCAGCATCGCCGACGCACCGTTCATGTCGCCGCCGTCCTCATCCGTCACAGCGGAGAGCGCGCTGCGGGTCTTGATCAGTTTTTCAATCCGAAATTCCTTTTTCGGCAACGCGGCGGCGACGGACATCGCACTGAAACTCATTTCCAAAACTCCTCTCGGTAAGGGCGCAAACTCGGTGTCGCAGGGATACCAAGCAATCATTTACAAAGCGTGAAAGCCGGTCCTTTTTCCACTCCCGGACGCAAGAAAAACGGCCGGTGGAAGACACCACCGGCCGTTCGTAGAGGCTCGCGCCGCAGTCTAGGCGGCTTCCGACCGTCTGGTCTCGATAACCTCGTCCGACAATCTGCCGCTCAACTCCGCCAGATGGTCGAAGGTCCAGGTGAAATCGGCCACGCCGAGGCTCAAGGATCGAAGTTCGAAGATCAGATCGTTCAGTTCGGACTGCGGCATCTGCGCCTTCAACTCATCCCAGCCCAACCAGCCCGGCCGCGTATCGAAACCGAGGATCTGACCGCGCCGCTTGGTCACCACCCCCTGCGCGCGCGACGTGAAGTCCGACGGTATGGCGATGGTGACCGACGCAATCGGCTCCAGCAGAACCGGCGAACAGTGCGGCAGAGCCTCCTTCATCGCCAGTATCCCGGCCCGGCGGAAAGCCATTTCCGAACTGTCCACCGGGTGATGCTTGCCGTCGAACAGCCGTACGGAGACATCGACGACCTGGAAACCGAGCGGCCCTTCGGTCATGTAATCCCTGACGCCGGCCTCCACCGCCGGGATGTATTGCCGGGGGACGACGCCGCCGGTGATCTGGTCGATGAACTCAAACCCCTGTCCGCGCGGTTGGGGCTTCACCTCCACCGTGACGTCGCCGAATTCGCCGTGCCCGCCGCTTTGTTTCTTGTGGCGCGCGTGCTGTTCCATACCTTTCCGGATGGTTTCCTTGTAGGGCACCTTCGGCATCTGATGTTCGATACCGACATGGTAGCGCGTTTCCAGCCGCTCTATCGCGAGCCGAAGATGCGCCTCGCCGCGCCCATGCAGCAGCATCTCCAAGGTGTCCGGATCCTGACCGTAGGTGAGCGACGGATCCTCATCCGCCAATCGGGCAAGTCCGCTGGAGAGCTTCACCTCATCTTCCCGCTTCGGCGTATGGATCGCCTGTGAATAGACAGGCGGCATCGGTGCCGGCCATAGCGGGTCGGCCTGTGCACCCGATGACGCAATCACCTGACCAGTCGACAGGGCGTCCTGGCGGCCAATGGCGATCACGTCGCCCGCGACGGCCGCCCCGGTCTTCGCAAAGGTAAGCCCCTGAGCCTTCGACATGTTGCCGGCGGAGAAATCCCCCAACTTGTCATGATCCTTCAGACCGCCGCGCCAGACACGGGCCAGGGAGATCTTGCCCACATGCGGCACGTAGTAGGTCTTGAAAATCTGCGCGACCTGCTCTGCATCCGGCAGGGCGTCCAGAGAGGCGAGGCGTTCATAGGTCGTTTCAACGGGCGGCGCCTCATGGCGCAAGGCTTTCAACAGCCGGCGAACGCCGTTTTCAGACTCCGCAGCCCCAAAGAACACCGGAACGATCAAATCTTCCTGAAGATCCTTGGTAAGCTGGTCGTAGATTTCAGCCGTGCTGACATCGACCTCTTCCAAGAGCTGTTCCAACAGCGCGTCGTCGAAATCAGCGAGCGTTTCCAGAAGTTCCTGACGGGCTTCGTCCTCCCGCTCCTGAAGCGCATCCGGAATGTCCGTGCGCTCGGACTCGGCCTGGCTGTTATAGCGGTAGGCGCGCTCGGCGGTGACGTCGATATAGCCGGTAATCGCCTCTTCGTCGCGGATCGGGATGTGCCGCAGCAGCAGTTTCTTGGACGAATAGCCCTGCAACGCCCGCAACAAGTCGCGCACGCCGGTGCGCGCATGGTCGATCTTGTTGATGAAGATCATGTGCGGGATATCCCGCTCTTCCAAATATTTCAGATAGGGCGAGAGCAAGACCGCCTTGTCGATGTCAGGCTCGCAGACCAGCACCACGACATCGGCGACGGCCATCCCCGCCATCGCGTCCTGAAAAAACTCGATGGATCCGGGGCAGTCGATGAAGTGCCAGTCCTGGTCCAGGTAAGAACCCGCGGCCGATATCAGTTCCACGGTCATGCCGCGGTCCCGGGCCTCCGGCGAGGAATCCCCAATCGTCGACCCGTCCTTGACCGTGCCTTTCTTGTGGCTGGAGCCGCTGGCGAACATCAGCGCCTCCAACAGACTCGTCTTACCGGATTGATATGGTCCTGCGAGGGCCGCGCAACGCGGCCCGGTGACGGCGGCACCGGATTTGGTCTCGGCCATTTCTACCCTCCCTGTGTTTGTTTTTTCCCAGCGCTTTTGGTCCGCTGGGTCCTCAAACGACCCTCGGGAAGGGCGAACGTCGATACCAAACGCGGCGGCCAGGTAGGACGATCCCCCAAACCGAGTGCCGCTTGTGACCGCATTGTCACCGACAAAGAGGGTTTTGTGAAGGAAAAGCCGCTGCGGGACAGGTCCAGGCCCGGACACGGCAGAGCGCCGCCGCCGCCGATCACGGTCGAAATTCTGAAAAGGGCTGCATATATTAAAGACATGGCGAAGGCACCGACGACACGCAAAGACTCCAAAGTCCCCTCCTCCGGCGCTTCGTCGGATGCGGAGATCGCCGCCTTTTTGAACAAAGTGCGCGCGACGACGCCAAGCCGGGACAAAACGGACAAGCGCGGCAGGCTTATTTTCGGGATGGACGCCACCGCCAGCCGCGAGCCGACCTGGGACCGGGCCTGTCAGATCCAGGGCGAAATGTTCGCCGCCACCGGCGAGTTGGGTGGATTGGACGTGCAACTGGTGTTTTTCCGCGGCTTCGGCGAGTGCAAGGCGAGCAAGTGGGCGTCGGACGCCAAGGCGATGGCGCGCCTGATGACATCGGTAATGTGCCGCGCCGGACGAACACAGATCGGGCGGGTACTGTCACACGCACGGGGCGAATCCGAAAAGCACAAGGTCGGCGCGCTGGTCTATGTCGGCGACTGTTTCGAAGAGGATATCGACAAGGTCTGCCACACGGCGGGCGAATTGGGCCTGCTGGGCGTCCCCGCCTTCATGTTCCACGAGGGCGGCGACCCCCTGGCGGCCCGCGCCTTCAAGGAAATCGCCAGACTGACCGGCGGGGCCTATTGCCCCTTCGACGCGGGAAGCGCCGGACAATTGCGCGAATTGCTGTCGGCGGTCGCGGTATATGCAGCGGGCGGGCGCGCCGCCATGCTGGAACATGGGCGGAAGACCGGCGGTCTGGCGTTGCAACTGACGCACCAGATTTCCGGACGGTAACCAGGCATCCCGAAGCACGATGACCTATCTGTTCTTCGGCATTGGCCTTTTCCTGACGGCCTATCTTTTCCTCAACTGGGTTGCGAACGCCCCGCCGAAATCGATCCTGAAGAGCGTGAAATGGTTCTTCCTGGGCGCGGTCGGCCTGATCGGCCTGCTGCTGGTGGCGACAGGGAAGTTCGGCTTGATCTGGGTTTTGCTGGTCGGCGCGCTGCCTTGGATCAGCCGGTTCATGAACCTGCGCCGGATCTTCAAGACGATGGCGGGGCCGTCCGCCGGAAACACCAGTTCGGTCAAGACGCGGTTTCTCGACATGACTTTGCATCAGGATACAGGCCAGATGGACGGGCGCGTTCTTGAAGGCCGATTCGAAGACCGGCTGTTGTCTCAGATGACATTGGACGAATTGAAGATCCTGTTCGACGAAGTCGCCCCCTTGGACAGACAATCCGCGGAGCTGCTGGACACCTATGCCGACCGGCTCTACGGCGACGCCTGGCGCGCGGCGGATGAGCAAACGGATCAGCAACACGGCCAGCAGCGGACGGGCCGGGCCGGCGGCGGCGTTATGACCCGCGAGGAAGCGCTTGCCGTTCTGGGGTTAGACGAAGGCGCGGATACGGAAGCGATCAAGGAAGCGCACCGGCGTATGATGAAGCAAGCGCACCCGGATGCAGGCGGCTCCGACTATCTGGCCGCCAAGGTGAATCAGGCGAAGGACGTGTTGCTGGGCGGAAAAAGCTGAAACCGCGCGCGGACGCGTTCAAGCCGCAGGCCGACAGTCCGCGCACAGGTTAAGCGAGGGGGAAACAGGACGATGCCGAAGACCTATGTATTGACTTTCATCGCCAACGACCGGCCCGGCCTTGTCGATCTGATGTCGGAGACGGTGCACGCGCACGGCGGCAATTGGCTGGAGAGCAAAATGGCGAATCTGGCGGAGAAGTTCGCCGGTATCGTCCGCGTACAAGTCCCCGACGCGAAAGCCGAGGCCATGGCCGACGCCCTGGCCGCGCTAGCCGATCACGGTTTCCGGCTGGCAGTCGAAGAGGCGCGCGCGAAACCGACGCCCGCCGCGGGCAAACTGCTGAAACTGGAACTGGTTGGACAGGACCATCCCGGCATCGTCGCAGAGGTGACGAAATGCCTGGCCGACCACAAAGTCAGCGTCGAAGAAATGGAGACCTATATCGACGACGCCCCATTCGCCGGTGGAAAAATCTTCACCGCCATCGCCGTCATGCAGTTGCCATCGCATTTGTCGGAAGAAGCCCTATCTAACGCGTTGGAAGAAATCGGCGGATCGGTCATGGTCGACATCACGCTTGAGGATGCGACCGTATAGACCCCAGTGGCCTGGGTCCGCAGGGAGATATCGATGCGGACCAGTTTCTTGATTTCAGCAGTCTTGTCGCTTCAGGTTTTCGCCGCCGGTGCAGCCGCGGCGCAGGAGGTTTATCCGTCCGAACGGCATCGGATCAAGGTCGTGACGGTCGCCGAGGATCTGCAGCATCCCTGGGGCCTGGCCTTCCTGCCCGGCGGGTCGATGGTCGTGACAGAGCGCGAAGGCGCCGTGCGTATCGTCTCACCGGACGGCGTCGTCTCCCCGCCGTTGAAAGGCATGCCGCCCGTCGCCGTCGGCGGCCAGGGCGGTATCCTGGATGTGGCGCTGGACCCGGGTTTCGCCGAAAACCGGCTGCTCTACATCTCCTTTTCGGAACCCGGCGCGGGCGGCGCAGGCACGGCCGTTCTACGGGCTCGGTTGAACGACGCGCGGACCGAGTTGGAAAAGCAGGAGATCATCTTCAGCCAACACCCCAAGAATCGCGGCGGACGCCATTTCGGGTCCCGGCTGGTCTTCGCCCCGGACGGCACGCTGTTCATCACCCTGGGCGACCGTGGCGAACGCCGCCGCGTCCAGGACAAGACAATCAACCGGGGACAAGTGATCCGAATCAATCCGGACGGATCGATCCCATCCGACAATCCTTTCGTAGGCCGCGGCGATGGCCGCCCCGAAGTCTGGTCCCACGGCCACCGCAACATTCAGGGCGCGGCCCTGAATCCGGTAACACGCGCCTTGTGGACGCATGAACACGGCGCACGCGGCGGCGACGAGATCAACATCCCGGAAGCAGGTAAGAATTACGGCTGGCCCGTAATCTCCTACGGCCGTCACTATTCCGGCCTGAAGATCGGCGAAGGAACCGAAAAAGCCGGCCTGGAACAGCCGATCTACTACTGGGACCCGTCCATCGCACCTTCCGGCATGGCGTTCTATACTGCCGACAAATTCCCGGGATGGACCGGCAACCTGTTCGTCGGCTCCCTGAAAGCCGGCATGCTGGCGCGCCTCACGCTGGACGGCGACCGGGTGGTTTCGGAAGAGCGGCTTTTGAAAGATCTGGACGAACGCATCCGGGACGTGCGCCAAGGGCCGGACGGCTATCTGTATCTGCTGATCGACGATTACGAAGGCCGGCTGCTGCGGCTGGAGCCGGCTTAGAGTAATTAACTCTCGCCGATTCCGGCCTTGCGTAATTCCGCTCCCAAGCGGCCGGAGAGCCATAGGAAGAACATTCGGAAGTCGCTGAACAGAGACCAGAAGGGATAGGTGAAGGTAGCCGGACGGTTCTTTTCAACAAAGAAATGCGCGAACCAGGCGAAGGCGTAACCGGAGACGACCGCACCGAGCAGGAACCAACCCTGCCCAAGCAGGGCGGCGACGGCCAACAGGACCAGGGCGACGCCGGTTCCCACATAATGCAACGCCCGCGTCTTCGCCTTGGCGTGTTCCCGCAGATAGAACGGCCAAAATTCCGAATAGGTCGCTATCCTGTCAGCCATCCAGCCACCGCTGTTTCCCGGTCCCCTATCCGTTGGGCAGAACCAGAACCTTGCCGCCCCGTCCCTCGCGGCAAGCATGCGCCACCGCGTCTTTTATCTGGTCAATCGGATAGGCCGCTTCAACCGGCACGGAGATCGCGCCGCTCTCCACCATCGGCGCCAGTTCGGCATAGAGCGCCCGCGTCCCCTCCGTCCCCAGCCCGCGCAGGAACTTGGCCAGCCAGAAACCGCGCAATTGCTTGGACTGAAACACCGTCTGGTCGGTGGTCATCATACAGGGTTTGCCGGACAACATGCCGTAATTGACCACCATGCCGCCATCGGCCAGGCAGGACGCCAGACGGATAACCGCTTCCCCTGCCACGGCGTCGATACCCAGCCGGATATCCGCGCCGCCGGTCGCCTCCGCGACACGCTCGGCAAGGTCTTCCCCATCGGTCAGGGCGACATCGCCGCCGAGTTCCCGGCAATAGTCCGCGGCGCTTTCCCGGCGCACGATGTTCACGGTCTTCAGGCCGCGCGCCTTGGCCAATTTGATCAGGCTGGTGCCGACCCCGGAATTGGCCGTGTTCTGAATGACCCATTCGCCCGGTTTCAGGTCCACATAGTCGCGCAGCATCAGATGGGCGGTCGCGGGATTGACCTTCAACATGGAGGCCTGCTGCAGATCGATTCCCGGCGGCAGCTTGATCGCCTCGCTCTCGTCGGCCAGGACTTGCGCCGACCAATTGGCGCGCAACAGGATCATCACCTTGTCCCCTGGGGCCAGGGAGCTTACCGACGCCCCGACCGCCCGCACGGTCCCGGCCCCTTCGATTCCCAGCGGCGCCGGAAGATCGGGGATGGAGGCGTACTCGCCCTTGATCAGCAGAATCTCGGCCGGATTGATCGGCCCCGCCGCTACGTCGATCAGAACCTGCGTGGGCCCGGGCTCGCCCAGCGCGGGGACCTCAACACAATCGACGGACGCCGGCGGGTCGCCGATTTGGGTAAGATGCACTTGCTTCATGATTCGTTCCGCCTGTTTCTGGAATGCCGATTAGAAAGAGGCGTTCACGACGCCGCCGTCCACCAACAGGTTCTGCCCGGTGATATAGGCTGCGGGCGCACTGCACAAAAAGGCGCAGGTCGACCCGAATTCATCCGGCGTCCCGGCGCGGCGCGCTGGAATCTGCGCTTCGCGGTCGGCCAGAATCTCGGCCTCCGTCCTGCCCGTCATTTTCGCCTGCGCGGCCAGCCCGCCCCGGAACCGGTCGGTATCCATGAAGCCCGGCAGCAACCCGTTGATCGTAACGTTATGTTCGGCGACCGACCGCGCCACGCCGGCCATGAAAGCCGTCAGACCGGCGCGTGCGCCAGAGGAAAGGTCCAGACCGAAGATCGGCATCTTAACCGACAGTGACGTAATGTTGACGATGCGCCCGAACTTCCGTTCGCACATCCCGTCGATCACCGCCTGTGTCAATTCAATCGGCGCCACCATGTTCATCGTGACCCCTTCGAGCATTGCGTCACGCTCCAGCTCTCGAAAGTTCTTCAAGGGCGGACCGCCGTTGTTGTTGACCAGAATGTCAGGGTCCGGGCAGGCGTCGAGCAACGCCTTTTGTCCTTCGGGATCGGTAACGCTGGCCCGCACCGGCGTCACGGTCGCCCCATCGGCGGCCACAGCACTCAGTTCCGCCGCCGTCGCCTCCAGGATCTCCGGCGTTTGACCGTTGATGACCACGGACACGCCGTTCTGCACCAAAGCCTTGGCGCACGCTTTCCCAAGGCCGCGGCTGGACGCGCAGACGATGGCCTTTTTCCCTGAGATTCCCAGATCCATTTCTCACTCCCTTGAATGCCGGAACTGCATGCAATGGCACATGGTCGATGCCAGGTGCAACGCAGCCTTGTCCCACGATCACGGCGATAGGACAGGCAGTCCCCCCGTTTAGGCAACCGCTAATCCGGCGACATCAGTATTTCCACCGAAGCAAGAGACCCTGTGTATGAACCTTCGCTAAAGCGGTATTACCAATTTTTTCTGGCGTTCCCCAACGGCATGGCGCAATAATGCGCCCCGAAAAAATCTACCGGCGTAATTTCCTTGCAAGTGGATTTCCGCGCTGTAAGGTTTGCGCAGTCCAAAAAACGAAGCCCCCGCAAGAAGGGGTAAATGAGAATAAATCACCGCTGCGGCCGCCCTTGCCGCGGTATTATAGAAGAGGTTGCCGGCGTCCAATAGGCACTGGGTCGGCGCTATACTGGGAGGAACGGATGAACCTATCCAAGTTACTCAAAACTGTTGCCATGGTCGGTTTTGCCGGCGCTGTTACAGTCTCCATGTCTGCCGATCCTGTGGAAGCAAAGACGCGCTGGAAAATGCACGCGGCCTTCGCTTCGACGGTCGCCGTGATCGGGCCGCCGCCGCGTCGTCTCGCCGCCGCAGTGGACGCTATGTCCGATGGCGACTTCGCGATCAAGGTGGAAGAGCCGGGCGCACTGGTCGGTGGTTACGCCTACTACGATCCGGTATCGCAGGGCGCGATCGACTCGGCGTGGGGCACGCCGGGTGCGAACCAGGGCAAAAACTCTGTCTACGCCTTCTTCTCGACGTGGCCGTTCGGCCCCGCTGCGCCTGAATTCGCGGCGTGGATGCTGCATGGGGGCGGTGTCCAACTGGCCGAAGAAACCTATGCGCGCGACAACATCAAATACCTGCTGTGCGGCATGATTCCTCCGGAAACCTCCGGTTGGTTCCGTGAGCCGATCACCAGCCTGGATCAGTTGAAGGGCCTGAAAATGCGCTTCTTCGGCGTCGGCGCGAAGGTGATGCAGAAGTTCGGCGTTTCGACCCAGCAGCTCGCCGCGGCGGATATCTATCCGGCGCTGGAGCGCGGCACGATCGACGCGACCGAGTTCTCGATGCCCGCCATCGACATCACGCTCGGCCTGAACCAGATCGCCAAGCACAACTACTTCCCGGGTTGGCACCAGCAGTCCACGTCCAACGAACTGCTCGTCAACATGGATAAGTGGAACGGCCTGACCGACGGTCAGCGCGCGATGCTGGAAACCGGTTGCCTCGCCGAATTGGCCCGGATGATCGCCGAAGGCGAAGCCTCCCAGTTCGAAGCGATGCAGGCGAACGTCGCCAGCGGCGTGACGAACCACCGTTGGCCGGATGAAATCCTGGCGCAGTTCGAAGCTGCCTGGGAAGAAGTTCTGGCTGAGGAAATCGCGGCGAACCCGGACGTCAAGAAAGCCTGGGATTCCATCTCGACCTTCCGCAGCAACTTCAAAATCTGGAAGGACATGGGTTATCTCTAAGGAGATCTCCTAATCGGTACACGGCCGGCCGCCCCTCAATCCGGGGGCGGTCGGTTCGTACCGACCTTGGCTTATTTGGAGAAGGCGCGGCGCGTCAGGCCGGGTAAAAGAAAAGCCTCTCCGACACCTCTTACCGACACGGTCTAAAATCCATGGGTTCCTTGTTGTCATTATCGCGCGTAATGGACGTCATCACGCTGCGCGTGGGGAAGGCTGCGGGATGGCTGATCATCCCCATCATCATCCTTATCATGTTCGACGTTCTGACGCGTAAAATCGATTTCCTCCGGATCGGCATGTCCGAATTGAGCTGGTATTGGCTGATCGAGCCGATCAAGGTCCAAGACATGCAATGGCATCTGCACGGTGTGCTGCTGCTGCTTTCCTTCGGCTTCGGATATCTGATGAACGCGCATGTGCGCGTCGATATCTTCCGCGAGAAGCTGTCCGCCATTTCGCAGGCGCGGCTGGAACTGATCGGCCTTCTTGTGATGGCCCTGCCCTACTGCCTGGTTCTGCTCTATAACTCCTACATCTTTGTAGAGATTTCTTTCCTGCAGAATGAAGGGTCCGAATCGCTAACGGGTATTCCGAAACGCTACATCGTGAAAACCTTCACGATCGTTGGCTTCACGCTCGCCCTGCTGGCGGTGCTGTCAACCATGATCAAGCTTTCCGCCTACATCTGGGGCGACAAGGAAGCGCACGACCAGGCGGTCGAGGAACTTGAGATTTTTGCAATCGACGATGAGCACGCCGGGCACCAGCGGCACCAGCCGCATCCGCCCGCGACGATGACGTAAAGGTACTCTTCGATGGAAATTATAATCGACCACTTCGAGGAGTTCCTCGGCGCGTATATGTTCCTGGCCTTGGCGCTGGCGCTGTTCACCGGCCTGCCCGTGGCTTTCTCTCTTGGCGGCGTTGCACTGATCTTCGGCGGCCTCGCCATCCATTTCGACTATATGAACTTCCAGAACTTCTTCATCATCATGGTGAGGATCTGGGGCGGCGACGGCGCATCGGGCGCGGTTCAAAACCCGGTTCTGGTGGCCATCCCCTGTTTTATCTTTATGGGGACAATGCTGGAACGATCGGGCGTCGCCGCCGACCTGCTGCATATCCTGCAGGTGCTGCTGCGGCGGGTTCCGGGCGGTCTGGCCCTGTCGGTTACCGTGATGGGCACGATCATGGCCGCGACCACCGGGATCATCGGCGCATCCGTCGTCATGATGACCCTGCTGGCGCTGCCGACCATGCTCAGCCAGAAATACAGCAAGGCCCTGGCGACGGGGACAATCGCTTCGTCGGCGACGTTGGGGATTCTGATTCCACCGTCGATCATGCTGGTCATCATGGCCAGCCTGCTCTCGGTTTCGGTGGGTAACCTGTTCGTCGGCGCACTGCTGCCGGGTCTGCTCCTGTCGGGCCTGTACTTCATCTACATCTCCATCGTCGCCCGCATGAATCCCGAAAGCGCGCCGCCGCTGCCGGAAGATTCGATCCAACTGTCGCCGACCAACAAGGCGCGGCTCCGCCGGTATCTGATGTATGTGGCCGCCTACGTCGGCGGTGCGGTAGCTCTGTCCTACACGCCGGTGAATGAGCATGTGAATCTCGGCCTCTTCTCCTTCCTGCTGATCTTCGTCACCTCGATGGTGATGGGCCGGGAAGAAGGCGATTCGCTGTTCGGTTCGGTGCTGAAGGGCTTCGTGCCGCCGGTCTTCCTGGTGACGCTGGTTCTGGGGTCGATCCTGGCCGGTTGGGCGACGCCGACCGAAGCCGCCGGCGTCGGCGCCTTCGGGTCGATGGTCCTCGCCTGGTTCAACCGGACGCTGACCAAGGAAGTCCTGACGGACGTGGTGAACCGGACAACGCTGACGACGTCGATGATCTTCTTCATCTTCGTCGGGGCGACGACCTTCTCCTACATCTTCCGGGCGACCTATGGCGAAGACCTGATCATCGAGTTCATCGAGTTCCTGGATCTGCATACCTGGGCCCTGCTGTTCCTGCTGATGCTGGTGGTGTTCCTGCTGGGCTTCTTCTTCGATTGGCTTGAAATCACGCTGATCGTGCTGCCGGTTTTCGCGCCGGTGGTGAAGGCCATGTCGGGCGCCTTCGCGGCGCATCTCGGCATGGAGGGGGCGTTCCACCTCGATATCCAGTCGGAGATGATCTACTGGTATGCGATCCTGGTCGCGATCAACCTACAGACATCCTTCCTGACGCCGCCATTCGGGTTCGCGCTGTTCTATATGAAGGGCGTGGCGCCGCCGGAGGTGAAGATGCAGGACATCTATTCGGGAATCATTCCCTTCGTGATGCTGCAGCTTATCGGATTGGCGCTGGTGGTCGCCTTCCCCGAAATTGCCCTGTGGCTGCCCAGTCAGTTACTGGATTAGCGGCAGGCGACAGACTGCTTACGAGGGCCGGGATTTTCCCGGCCCTTCTTTTTTGTCCCACCTGGTCCGCATCGCCCGCCCCGAAACCGGCGCGCCACCGCAAAGGTTCCGAGTTAAGGGCCGATGCCCTAATCTTGAGGAAAGATGGGTACTGAGCTGGAAAATCTGCTGGAGCGGATCGGAACCGCCACCGGGTCCGACCCTGCCTTGGACCGGGAGGTCGCCGCGCTGCTTGCCGCTTCGGGCGAAAACCTTCCCGCCTATACCGCTTCGGTGGATGCCTGTCTGGACCTGCTGCGCCGTGTCTTGCCGGCCTGGCATTGGCATCTCGGTCACGATGCCAGCGGTATCTTCCCCTATGCGTCTTTGTCCAAGGGTAGACGCCGGGTCTCCGCCAAGGGTACGACGGTGCCGCTTGTCCTGTTGTCGGTGATCGTCAGAGCGCTTCTGGCCCAGCAACGGCGTTAGGCCTGTCGCGCCAGTAGGAGCCGCGCCGCCGCGTGATATGATCCTGCAGCACCGACAGCACCGCCTCCAGATCTGCCGCCTTTACGCCCCGTGCAATGGCTTCATGTTCTCGCATCGATTTCTCCATCAATGCAGGCTCCCGTCCCAACTGGGTGCGCAGAGCCGCCATTTTCGATGAGATCCCGGCATAGGCGTCCCGCAAGTATCCATTGTCCGAATGCGCGACGATGGTTTCGTGGAATTCCCCGTCGAGTCCCAGATAGTCCTGCACCCGATCCTCGGCGAGCGCTGTTCGCATGCGCATGACGATGGACGCCAGGACCGTCGCCAGACCGTCCGCGTCCTTCGCCAGCGCCGCCTTCAGCGCCCCGATTTCCAGCATCGTGCGAAATTCAACCAACGCTTCGAATTCGGCCTCGCCCGGGGTGAACACGACCGTGCCCCGCTGCGGCTGAATTTCAACCAGTCCTTCGCGCCGCAATTCCTGAAAGGCTTCCCGCACCGGGGTCTTGCTGACCCCAAGAAGGGCGGCGATCCGGCCTTCTGAGAGCAGTTCCCCAAAGGCGAACTCGCCCGTGACGATGGCTTCCCGCAGGCGGGCGACGGTCATTTCGGTCAGGCTTTCCCGGCGGGGCAAGGGCTGCATCCGGCGTCTCCACACTGTGTCGGACGATTTCAATTGACTTGCATATACCATCTAACATATCAGATATCAAACGTCAGATAATAATACCGACCATGGAAACGCCGATGCGCTACCGCGCCGTGATGATCGACGAAGGGTATGAAAGCTATGAGACGGAAGCCCGCCTGCTGGCGGAAGCCGGATGCAGCTTTCAGGAAGTGCCGTGCGACTACGACCCGGCGCGCATTCTGGCGGCCGTTGCGGGGGCGGACGCGGTGCTGCTGCGCGAGGCCCCGTTGCCGCGTACCGCCATTGCAGCAATGGCACAGGGCAAGGCCATCGTCCGCTACGGTGCGGGCGTGGACAATGTCGACCTGGACGCCGCGCGCGAACGGGGAATAAAAGTCGCCAACGTGCCGGACTATGGTGTCGAAGAAGTCAGCGACCAGGCGCTTGCCTTGCTGATGGCCGTGGCACGCCGGGTCCAAACCCGCGACAGCGATGTTCGGCACGGCGCCTGGAACATCGCCCGCAAGGAACCGATGTACAGGATCGCCGGCAGGACACTGGGGATCTGCGGCTATGGCCGGATCGGCCGGGCTTTCCACAGGAAGGCCGCCGGCCTGGGCTTCGCCCGCACTTTGATTCACGATCCATATCTGGCGAACGTCCCCGCCGGCGCGGAACCCGTCGATCTGGACAGGCTGTGCCGGGAGGCGGACATCATTTCCCTGCACATGCCGTTGACGCCGGAAACCCGGCATATGATCAACGGCGCGCGGCTAGCCGCGATGCCGAAGAACGGCATCCTCATCAACGTCTCGCGCGGCGGCCTGATCGACGAGGATGCGCTGGCCGCCGCGCTCGCCGACAGGTCCCTGTTCGGCGCCGGACTAGACGTTTTCGAGCAAGAACCGCCCGACCTCTCCCACCCCCTTTTCCAACAGCCCGGCGTCGCGGTCAGCGACCATACAGGATGGTATTCCGAGGAATCGGTCGCCGACCTGCAACGCAAGGCGGTCGAAGAGGTGGTCCGCATTCTAGAGGGTGAGGAACCGCTGAACTGGGTCAACCGCTGGACGGAGAAAGCCGCATCATGACCGACAAGAAACACGCCCTGATCACCGGGGGCACCCGGGGAATAGGTTTCGCCATCGCCCGCGCCTTCATCGAAGCCGGGTATACGGTGACCGGCACGGGGGTCACGGAAGAGGAAGTCGCCGGCTGCGAGACGCCGGACGGCATGCGCAAGGCGGTCCTGGACGTTACCGACCGGGCGCAGATCGACGCGCTTGTCGCCGAACAGCCGCGCATCGACGCGCTGGTGAACTGCGCCGGCATGATCGCCCGCAACGGGGCGGAATTCGATCCGGACACCTTCGCGAAGGTGATCGACGTGAACCTGAACGGGACACTGCGCATGTGCGTGGCCGCGAAGGAAAAACTGGCGGCGTCCGGTCAGGGTGCGGTCGTCAATACCGCGTCCATGTTAAGCTTCTTCGGCAGCGCCTTCGTTCCCGCCTACTCCGCCAGCAAGGGCGGCGTGGCGCAATTGACCAAATCGCTGGGCAACGCCTGGGCCCGGGACGGGATCCGGGTGAATGCGATTGCGCCGGGCTGGATCGAAACCGACCTGACCCGCTCGCTGGTCGATGATGCGGACCGCAGCGCCGGTCTTGTGGGCCGCACCCCGATGGGGCGCTGGGGCCAGCCGGAAGATATGGCCGGCACCGTACTGTACCTTTGTTCCGACGCCGCCGCATTTGTGACCGGTGCGGTGATTCCCATAGACGGCGGCTATCTGGCGGCCTAACTCACTATTCAAGACACTCTGTGGAGGGACCACATCATGCCTTTGGATTACACCGCCCTGAAAGAGGGCACGACCACGCACACGCTTTCCCCCGGCGAGATCGTCGAAGTCGCGGTGCCGGAAGACGAGCGCATCTGGGTGCCGCAGGCGCCCAACGTCTGGTTCCGGCCTTTGTTCCTGAACACGCTGCAGGGCCAGTGGTGCAACCTGCTGCGGGTGAAAAAGGCCGGCGTTCTGTCGCGCCATCTGCATCCCGCCCCGGTGCACGGCTTCGTCATCAAGGGCAAATGGTACTACAAGGAGCATGACTGGGTCGCCACCGAAGGCGCCTATGTCTTCGAGCCCCCGGGCGAAACCCATACGCTGGTCGTTCCCGACGATGTCGAGGAGATGATCACCTTCTTCAACATCTCCGGCTGCATGTACTATGTCGATGAAGACGGGAACCACACCGGCTATGAAGATGTGTTCACCAAGATCGACATGTGCCGCAAGCACTATGAAGAAGTCGGCCTGGGTGCGGATTACGTGGATCAGTTCATCCGTTAGGGTCGACGATAGCGGCCCTAGTTGTAACTATCTACCAAGCCTAGGGCCTTCTCGACTGCTATGACGTTAAGAGGGTCGTATAAGTTTCTGCTTTTCAAAACTTGAAATGCCACTGACTTGAACCATTCTGGATCAACGATAGCCTCGAACGTACTCTGATCGACCATATAGCCCGCACCATAGAAAAGTAGCACAAAGCGAAGAACCTTTTCATTTGTATCGAGGAGATCTTGCGCACGCGTTCGGCACACTGCATCCCATTTTCCCACATCTCTAATGACAAGGATGCCGCTTAGATCGACTTGGTGCAAAAGCCAATCGCTATTTAGGTGATTGGCTATGAGCGCATGTGAAAGCTCTTCAGCCGCAGAGATCACTTCGGCTTCCTTTAATAAGCTGAACCGATTTGTTCTAGGTGACCAATTGAACAATCCGTAATTTTGAAAGTGATCACGCAAGACGATTGGGCCGAACGCATTCAGCGAATGAGTGAGAAGCTCGGAAACAAGTGACCTTCTATCGATTGGATTCAAGCTGTCTGATGCAAGCAGAGTCAAAATACAACCGCTCAATCCCCGAAAAATTGAATGCCGCATATCTGGCTTGTGTAATGGGATGAGATTCAGAACTTGCAGTGCCTTGCTACAATCGAGCCAGAAATCGGCTTCAAGAACCTCTCCCGTCTCTCTTGCCATTATCTGCAAACGGTCTACGAAGCTCGCAGCTTTGTCATCGGAAATTGCATCTGAAATATATGCGACTCGTTTTTCTTTAACAGCGCGAATGATCTTCAACATTTCGCGCCTGGGTATTGCGTCTTTGACCAAATCGAGACGCAGCAACGTCAAAAAAGGACGCCGGTAGCACAGATAGTCGCCATCGCGATCCCGCGCCGGTGTCTCTTCAGAGAAAACTGGAAAGAGAAATGACAAAACGCGTTTGTACTTCAAAATATCAGGAATATCTGGAAAGTAACGTTCCAAGACAACTTCTGGGGTATCTCGGCTAAGTCCAAAACGATTCGAAAACGCAGATACCTCTATTGGGTCTTCGCAAACCGCTTCTCCTATGAAGCTGAGACGCTGGACAACATGTGGAGACACAACCGCTAAAACGGAATACGCAAGAATATCAACCCAATACACCTCATCAGCGACGATTCGATGGTATGCGAGGAAAGTTTCACGCACTCGAACTAAGTCTCTTGGTGACTTCAGGTAATCATCAAAGACAAAGCCTGCTAATTCCAAGAACCTAGCGTCTTGGCGCCAGTCTATTGATAGTCTTTCCTTACTCGCCAACTCATCAAAACTATCCTCCAAGAATCTTAAACGTTCACTTTTGCTTACGCTCGGGAGCGGGATCTGGATACTTACGAGTTTCTCGAGGAAGGCCCGCCCCTTTTTTTCGTCATTGTTACCCACCGCACGTGCAGCGTGATTGATATCGAATGCTAGGAGATACGAGACGCTTGGGAAGTCAGCTATTGCCCTAACGAGCTGCACTACTTTCCTAACTTCCTCATCGTCTATGCGATCAAGTTCATCGAGTATGATAACAATGGGCGCGTCAATCTCGGCTATAAGTTTCTCAACTTTCGACTTTTGCTCGTAGATGCTCTTTTCCCGCTCCCATGGCCAGGTAAATAGTCGAACCAGCGCACTCAGTATCTTGCCAAACCCAGGTACGTATATATCTGCAGCTGAACCTAGGGCATTCGCATAGTTGTGCAGGGATTTTACAAGCTTTTTTCCTACTCGCTTAAACCGCCCATCCTTTTGAATACTCGAAGCTAGCTCGATGAAGAACCGTCGGATTAGATCATCCTGGCCCGTCACCAACCACGGTTCATGTTTGAGGAGAATTAGAGGATTTTCGGCACCAAACTCACTAAGCGACTTCTTCACCAAATCTACGACAAACGTTTTCCCACTACCCCATGGTCCAACGAGTGCCACGACATGTCCCGTCGATCGGCCGCTATCTTTGTCGATCAAAACACTCACGAGGCGGTTCGCAAAACTTCCGCGATCCAAAAGGTCTTCGTTTTCCATCGGCGAGTTAGGGATTTAGTAGCAATTGTGACTCACTAAACTGTACGCCTGTCCTTCTGAATTACCAATGATAGTTTACGGCTTCTTCAAAATAACTATTCCGAGAATTTCGATAAGAGAGTGGGCAACGAGGCAAATTGGTATGAACATTCGATTTTTGTACCGCAAAGCCTCGTTTCCCACACTTAGTTGGGTTCGAAAAGCGGGGCCGCACAGCAGGCACTACTCGGCCTGAGTGCAGACAACGCGGATCTTTTTATCCGCTGACCACGCCTCAAGGCCCTCGCGCCCTAGCCCGGCACCACGAACAGTTCTCTTGGGGCCCGGGTCAGATACTCGGGGCCCTGTTCCGTGGTCAGGACCATGTCCCCGATGGCCGCGCCGCCTTCCCCGGGAATGAAGAAATTGGGATGCAGTTCGAAGACCATCTCCGGTTCCACCGGCGTGTCGGCGGGCGGCGGGGGCGCAACCTTGTCATACGGGTGCCGGAAACACTGGGAAATCGCCAATTCGTCATAAGAATGGCCCAGCCCGTGCGCCAGGCGGAATTGCAGCGGCGCATCGACATCGATTTCCGGAAACCCGGCTTGGAACACCCGGTCCGCGGCCAATTGCAGATCGGCTAGCCCCCTGCCGGTCTGCGCCGCCTCCAACGCACCCCGCTGCATCGCACACACAGTATCATGAAACCGCAGATCGCGGTCGCCGGGTTCTCCGATCACACCCATTCGGATCGCGTGCCCGTAGCAACCGTCGACCGTCAGGGCCGTGCCGAACAACACTTGGTCGCCCGCCGCCGGCGCGGCATCGCATTCGGCCCGGTAATAGCGCGGATAATCCGCCTTGGCGGCGATTGTCAGCCATGTTTGGCAGTGATCCGCGCCGTTCAGCACCGCCTCATGCTCCAGACGCCGTTGAATTTTCCACCCCGGCTCCCGCGTGCGCAAGGCCGGGATCAGGCTCTCCATCAAACGGTCGGACAGCGCGGCGGCCTTTCTGTGCGAGGCGATTTCTTCCGGTTCCTTGGTCATGCGCTGCCGGTCCAACGCGTCCGTCAGGTCCACCGGCTCTCTCGATAGGCCGGCCCCCACCGCGCGGCCCAGCCAGACGGGCGCTTGATCCAATCCGACCCCGCCCCAAGCGCCGCCGCACAGCGTCTCAAGAGCCGCGGCGACCGTCTCCGGCGTTTGCGTATGGTGCGCCCGCAGGGAGGGATCGATGCTATCCGGCACGAAAGTCTGAAAGAAATTGGGCGTCAGAAGGTCCACATCTCCACCGCACGACATCAACGCCAGCGCCCAGAAATGAACCCCGTCCCAGCCGGTCAGATACCGCAGCGCCCCGTGGCTCGCATCGCCATAGCTGAGCCCCGATCCGTGACCGAAGACGACGATCCCCTCCAGGCCCCTTTCGCCGGCTTCTCTCAGCAGCTTCGCGCGGCGTTCGGTCTGACGTTCCCACAAATCCCGCATCGATCTCTACCGCGCGTCCTCTATCTCGAAAGCATCCTCCAGCTTGAATCGCAGCGCAGCGCCCGTCTCCAGATCGTACTCCATGCGCTCTCCCTGGTGGGGGAAACCCATGCCGTAGAGATGAAGATGCAGGAGGGGCCGGTCGGAGACGGCGTGGATCGAGTGGATTCCATCAGGCAGCAGCGAGACGCCCGCGCCAGGCGCAACGGTCAATTCGCCCGCCTGCCGTACCGTGCCGCCCTCCGGCACATAGAGCCGGTGCAGTTCCTCCCCCTCCACGGCAACGACGATAGCCCAGGAGCCGCCATGATTGTGCGGGCGGGTCGCCTGGCCGGGCAGGCCGGAGTTGACGTAAAGCGCATTGGCCCCGTTCTCGTCCTCATGGATCAGGAAGGTACGCTCCATCGCGCCGTCTTCCGGCAGCGGGAAATCCTCGCGCGGGAACAGATGCGCCTGGGCGGCAAGACGCATCAGGCTCTGCTTGGCGCGCTCTATCGACGGAACGGCGACGCCGCCCGCCAGATGCTGTTTGATCTCGGCAATCGTCGCGGCAACCGCCTTCCGGCGTGCATTCTGTCTTTCCATCCCGCCCCCTATCCGGTGCTTGTACGAATCCGGAAACAGGGTATCCATATCGTGTCCTTGCCGCCAGCGGGCGGTTGGGTAATTGTTGGACATAAAAACAAGGTACGGGGGACAAAATGGCGGGACCGAAGACACCGAAGAAGCTGCGCAGCCAGGAATGGTGGGACAATCCGGACAATCCCGGCATGACCGCGCTGTATCTGGAACGGTATCTCAACTACGGCCTGACCCGCGAGGAACTGCAATCCGGCAAGCCGATCATCGGCATCGCCCAGACCGGCAGCGATCTAAGCCCCTGTAACCGGCACCATCTGGATCTGGCCCAACGCACGCGCGAGGCGATCCGCGAGGCGGGCGGGGTCTGTTTCGAATTTCCCGTTCATCCGATCCAGGAAACCGGCAAGCGACCGACGGCGGCGCTGGACCGGAACCTCGCCTATCTGGGGTTGGTCGAACTGCTCTATGGCTATCCCATCGACGGCGTCGTGCTGACGACGGGCTGCGACAAGACGACGCCGGCCTGCCTGATGGCGGCGGCGACGCTGAATATTCCGGCCATCGTCCTCAGCGGCGGGCCGATGCTGGACGGCTATCACCGGGGACAGGAACTGGTCGGCTCCGGCACCGCGATCTGGCAGGCGCGCAAGGATGTGAGCGCAGGCAAGATCGACGAAGAGGAATTCATGCAGATCGCCGCGGCCAGCGCGCCATCCGTCGGACACTGCAACACCATGGGAACCGCATCCTCCATGAA
>JANQIT010000043.1 GCA_028282025.1 Hwanghaeella sp.
CAGCGATGTAGGAATCGTCCTCCACGGTAACGTTGCCGCCCATCGTGCCAATCACG
The DNA here is from genome assembly GCA_028282025.1 of Hwanghaeella sp. Taxonomy (GTDB): domain Bacteria; phylum Pseudomonadota; class Alphaproteobacteria; order UBA8366; family Aestuariispiraceae; genus Hwanghaeella. The sequence continues at coordinate 57 of JANQIT010000043.1, forward strand.
TCTGAAACGTTCGCCCATACGCTGGCGGACAGCGGTGCAACGCGTTTCTCTTCCGGTGTGCCGGCCTCGCTTGAGACACATCGAGGCACAGACGGACAGGGTGCCAGAAGGCCGTCAACGAGGCCCGGCGCCACTCCACGCTGGGACATTTGGCCAAGGATAAACAGGGCACCGACGCCGACAACTGTGAGCAGGACAACGCCGTAGATGACTTTTCTCACTGTCGGGTCTTTCCAGAAAAAGAGAACGGCCGGAACATGTGTTCCAGCCGTTCTATCTTATTGGCTCCGGAGCAGGGATTCGAACCCCGGACCGATCGGTTAACAGCCGATTGCTCTACCGCTGAGCTACTCCGGATCAATTTGGCTGCGTCGAAATTACCGTCGCAGGACGCGGCTTATATCAACCCTTCCGGACCTTGCCAAGCACCCTGATCGCCTTTCCAAGGCGATTTTTGTCGCTGTCTGGCGGCCAATTTCGTAACGCCGCTTACGCAGCGCGGACGGTGCGCAGAAAGCGGTCGATTTCGCCGTTCAACTGGGTGGACAGGGCATTCATTTCGTCCGCCCGCGTCAGAAGGCGTTCCGCTTCGCCGCCGGTCTCGTCCGCCCCCTTGGCGACCCGTTCGATGCTGGTCGCCATGGAATCGGCCGTACCGGTGCTTTGCGCGATGCTCTGGGCGATGTTCTGCGTGACAGCGCTTTGCTCCTCGATGGCCCCCGCGATAGCACTGAGCGTGTCGTCGATCTGAGACACGGTCGTGCCGATCCCGGCGACGGCGCCGACCGCGTTCCGGGTGGCGGACTGCATGTTCGCGATCTGCTGTGCGATCTGTTCGGTGGCGCGCACGGTCTGACTGGCGAGCGATTTGACCTCGCTGGCGACGACGGCGAAGCCCTTGCCCGCGTCACCCGCGCGGGCCGCCTCGATGGTGGCGTTCAGGGCCAGCAGGTTGGTTTGCTCGGCGATGTCGGAGATCACGTTGAGAATGGACCCGATTTCGTCCGCGGATTTCGACAGGTCCGCGATCTGACGGTCCGTCGAGCCGACTTCCTCCACCGCCTTGTTGGAGATGTCCACCGACCGGGTCACTTGCTGGCCGATTTCCTCAATCGATGCGGCCATTTCTTCGGTCGCGGCAGAGACGGTTTGCATCGCCGCGGTCATTTCCTCCGAAAGGTCGGAACTGGATGCTGTTTCGGTTCGCGAGGATTCGGCCACGCTCGACAGGGATTTTGCGGAACCTTGGACGACGGTTGCAGTGTCGGTCACGCTTGTGACGATGCCGCTAACGGTCCCCTCGAAACCGGAGGCCAACGCCTCCATCTCCTGTTTGCGTTCCGCTGCGGCTTTCTCCCGGTCGAGCCGCCGCTGTTCGGAGGCGTTGCGCGCTTCCAGCGCATTGCTGCGGAAGATCTCCAACGCACGCGCCATGTCGCCGATTTCGTCCTTGCCGCCGTTCGGGACCTCGGTTTCCAGAGCCCCCTGCGCGAGAGACTGCATGGCGGTGAGCATCTGCGTCAGCCGGCGCAGAATATTGCCGCGCACGTAGACAAGGGCGATGCCGAACGCGACCAGAACCGAAAGTCCGCCCAGAGCCATGCTGACATTCTTCGTGTCCGCAACGGCCCCAAGCGCGCCGTCAACATCCACTTTTGCCTCGCTTTGGGCGTTCTCGACGATTTGCCGGACGGATACCGACATCCCGTCGAGCAGGGTATCCTTCTGTTCGACAAGGGCGGCCGCCTGCACACGCCGCTCGAGGCGCTGCTTGGCCGTGGTAAAGAGGCCCTTGTCCGTGTCGTTCAGGGCGATCAGTCCGTCCACCACGGTTTCCAGGTCCGGCTTCTTGCCGCCGTCGGGTAACCGGGAAACCGCGTTCGCCATGGCGGAAACCGCTTCCAGATAGGCCGATTCCAACTTTGCTATTTGATCCGCGTCGCCGGCATTGACCGTCCGGTTCAACAGGCCGATTGCGGTGCTGATGGCGGTTTGCAGGCCCACCGCCGTCTGCAAGGGCTGTAGCCGTTTTGTCAGCAGGTCGCCCATTTCCTCGGCGCCCGCTTCGGCATCCTTCAGGTCCTTTGCTTCGTCGATCTTGTCCAGCATGAAGTCGCCGACATCCAGAACCTTGACGCGTGCGAACGTCACGATGCTGGGTATCGCTTCGGCCGCGACCGCATCGTACCCGTCGACACTCTCGATTTGTCGATTTAATGCCGCATTGTGCATGAAGCGGCCAAGGACCGCGGTGTTCAACGCTTCGACGATCTTCCTGAATTCCTCGATCGACACCACGATCGTCGACTTCGCAGGGCTTTCGGAAAGCGCTGCGGCCGACACTGCAAGCATGTCGATATGACGGACCGTGCTGTCGTAAAGCGCCGCCCGCTGTTCCTCGTTACTCGCGGCGCTCAATTCTTCCGCTAGGGCCGCCAGTTTGTTCGCCGTCACCTCCATGGCCAGCGACCGTTCGATGTTCGGCATGCTATGGGCGACCGTCTGTCCGAACATGTCGCCGACTTTGCCGACGTTGAACCACGCAATCCCCGAGACGCCCACGGTGAGAACAGCGCAGACGCCGAATGCAGCCATGAGTTTGGCGCCGAGTCCAAGTCCACCACCGCTTTTCTGGTCTTTTTGTACAGAGGCTTCCTGCTCGACAGTCGAGTCGGTAAGTGAATTCATTGTAGTGTGTTTCCCGTGTATCCACGCCTGACCACCCATTTTGGAAGATGGCAGGTCCCGTTTCCCCAACCCAGACGATGGCAAGGCAGTCTTAACAAAATGTAAAAGTACGCCCGGATTACGGGCAGCTGGGCTTTCAGAGGTCTTGGGGACGAGTAAGGCGGGCCGATATGCGGCCCGACATTCGATGGGAACATTTGGGAAAAAGTTGGAGGCGCGAGCCGGAATCGAACCGGCGTACAAGGATTTGCAGTCCTCTGCGTAACCACTCCGCCATCGCGCCATTGCCATTCGGACGAACCGTCCCCGGCGAGGGCGCTACTGATACTCATCTTGATCCTGCTTTACAATCACTCATCTGCAGGGCGCGGCGTTGCCTTTCGTTTGGGCGGTTTTTATAAGGGGACGACGCGAGCAAATAAGGGTGGGCGCAATGGATTTCTCAGTTGCACGCCGGAACATGGTCGAAAGCCAGTTGCGGACGAACAAGATTACGCAGGATGCCCTGCTCGACGCGATGCGCGAGGTGCCGCGCGAATTGTTTCTGCCCAAACGCGTGCAGCACCTTTCCTATGTCGATGAGGATGCGCCGCTCGGCAACGCCAGGTACGAGACCGAACCCATGGTCCTGGCGACCATGATCCAGGCGTTGGACGTGCGGCCCGACGATTTCGTACTGATCGTCGGGGCGGCCACGGGATATTCGGCCGCGGTCTTGGGACGCTTGGCGAAAACTGTTTTCGCGGTGGAGGAAGACGAAACCCTGTCGGGGACGGCCTCTTCCACGCTGACCGCGCTGGCCTGCGACAATGCCGTGGTCGTCGAGGGAGCGCTGACCGGAGGGCTGGCGCAGGAAGCCCCCTATGACGCCATTCTCCTCAACGGTGCGGTGTCCGCGGTGCCGGAGGCCTTAGTCGGTCAGCTGAAGGAAGGCGGCCGTCTCGTGGCCGTGATTCGCGAGACGGACGATACGACCGGCCGGCTTGTTCTGGTGGCGAAACAGGACGGTGTCGTCTCGGAACGGCTTGTCGCGAACGCCAGCATTCCTTTTCTGAGCGGATTTGAACCGAAACCGGCCTTCGCTTTCTGAGGAGGAGACCACGCCAGATGGGCCCGAAGCCGGCTTTGCGTCTGTCATGAGGATCGCCGTGACCGACCTGCGCGATGCGTTGGCGCGGGAAGACGCCCCCGTCGTTTTGGATGTTCGTGAACCCTGGGAATTGGAGATCTGCGCACTGCCGGGCTCATTGAATATTCCCATGGGGGCCGTTCCCGAACGGCTTGCGGAAATACCGCGTGGAGCGGCGGTCGCCGTCCTGTGCCATCACGGGATGCGGTCGTGGCAGGTGACCCAATGGCTGCACCGGCAAGGTTACGACCAAGCCATCAACATCGAAGGCGGTATCGACGCCTGGGCGACGGAAGTGGATCCCACCGTGGCACGCTATTGAGCGGATTGGGGGCCGTCGCGTAGACGCGCGAAGCGCACGGCCTGCGTCCGGTATTCTACATAGTCCTTGTGTGACCGAACGAGTACACCTTGCGATAAAGAACGCGGCATTCTGTGGATTTCGATAGATCAACAGCCCATATCCGCTGTAAACAATCCGGAACGAATGAGTGGGGTAGTGTCTATGAGCGGTCTTTTTTGGCGTTTCGGTTCGAGTCGTTTCGGGTTTGCCCAACAGGGGCTGCGGTCTTGCCTTCTCGCCGGAACAATCCTGTTGTCGGGCGCAGCAGCGGCGCAGGCGCAAACATTGGAACAAGCGCTGTCCGCCGCCTATGCGAACAATCCCGCCCTGCAGGCCGAACGGGCCGAATTGCGCGCAACGGACGAGGGCGTGCCGCAGGCGCTGGGCCGCTGGCGGCCGACAGTGGAATTGGTCGGTTCCCTCGGCCTTAATCAGACGCGGCAGAATTTCGGTGCGAACGATGTCGATACGACCCCCAGGACACTGACCTTCCGGGTTACGCAGAACCTTTATGAAGGCGGAGGAACCACGGCCCGGGTAGCCGCCGCCGAAGCGGAAGTTAAGGCGGCGCGCGCCAGATTGCTGGGCACGGAACAGGGCATCCTGCTGGACACGGTGACGGCCTTCATGGATGTGGTCCAGGACACGGCTGTTCTGGACCTCAACCGCCAGAACGAACGCCGGTTGGTTCGCCAGTTGGAGGCGACGCGGGACCGTTTCGAAGTCGGAGAGGTGACACGGACCGACGTGGCGCAGGCGGAATCGCGGGTCTCTCGTGCGCAGGCGGATACGATCGCCGCCGCTGGGGATCTTGAAGTCAGCCGGGCCGCCTATCAGGAGGTGGTGGGAGAACTGCCCGGTGCGCTGACGCCGCCGGACGCATTTCCCGATATTCCCACGGGCAGGGACGAAGCAATCGCCATCGCCCAGGACCGGAACCCGGTCGTGGTGGCCGCTGTGTTCGACCGCGAGGCGGCTGAGCGCACCGTCCGCCTACAGGCCGCGGACCTGCTGCCGACCGTGGATCTTGTGGGGCAGGCGCAGCACAACCGCGATTCGGGCGTGGAAGATGGCCGGCAATCGACGTTGAATGTCACCGCAACGGTGACCGTGCCGATCTATCAGCAAGGCATCGCCACCAGTGAAATCCGGACGGCGCGTCAGCAAGCGGCCCAGGCAGAACGCTTGATCGACGACGCGCGGCGTCAAGCGACCGAGGATGCGACGGCGGCGTGGGAGATCCATCAGACGGCTTTGGCGCAGATCCGCGCCTTCGAAGACGAGGTCCGCGCAACGTCGATTGCGCTTGAAGGAGTGGAACAGGAAGCCGCTGTCGGATCGCGGACAGTCCTGGATGTCCTGGATGCGGAACAGGAGCTTCTGGATGCGCAAGTAAATCTGGTTCGTGCTGAACGCGACGAAGTGGTGGCGTTGTACGATCTGTTGTCGGCGGTCGGGAATCTCACGGCGGCCGGTCTGGCCTTGCCGGTTCAGGTGTATGACGAGCAGTTCTATTACAACGCCGTCCGCGACAGCGTGTACGACCTGGATACCTGGAACGAGGTCTTCCCGGGCATCGTCCCGAAAAAATCCGAGTAAAGAGGCGTGAACGCGCTTTGGAGAAGGTCTGTCCCGGGGGCCGATTCCCCTTGATAGGGGACGAATCGCGATATCATATGGCGATTTAGGCGGCTGTCGGCTGCCTATTCTCTCGTTCGCACGCGGCCTGGTGTAACCGGCTGCGATGCGTTCCAGGGTCCAAACCAAGCGGGCCAGCCCGACGGTGCGGGTGTCGGGCGATAAAGGGGCGAAGGTCGAAGCATGAGCGACGCACAACAAGAACCCTCGATGGAGGAAATCCTTGCGTCGATCCGGAAGATCATTTCGGAGGATGGCGACGAAGAGGCCCAAGAGGCGGCGGGCGAAGAACCTGAAGAAGCACTGGATCTGGAAGAGGAACTTCCAGAGCCCGAACCAGAGCCTGAGCCCGAGATCGAACCCGAACCGGAGCCAGAGCCCGAGCCCGAGCCGGAACCTGAGCCTGAAGAAGAGGTGATGGAGCTGGATGACGCGTTCGACGAAGAGCCTCTGGACCTCGAAGAAGAATTGGAAGAGGAGCCGCTTGAGCTCGAAGACGAGTTCGAAGAAGAGGTTCCGGAAATAGAGTTCGCGGATTTCGAAGCCGAGCCGGAACCAGAGCCCGAACCAGAGCCTGAGCCGGTTTTGCCGCCGCCGCCCCCGCCGCCTGTTCCCGCGGCGCCGGAGCCTGTGGCGGCTGTTCCCGACGAGACCATCGTGTCCGCGCCGACGGCGGCTGCTGGGTCGGCGGCCTTCCTGGCTTTGGAACAGTCGATCCGAATGGGGCAGGCGGGCGAGACGCTGGAGGACGTCGTTAAAGGGTTGCTGCGTCCGATGCTGCGCTCCTGGCTTGACGAAAACCTCCCGGATATGGTGGAACGCCTCGTCCGCGCCGAAATCGAAAAGATGGCGGGCGGCGCGCGGCGGCGCGGCGACGACGGCGAATTCTAGACGAGGCCCTGGCGTCTCCGTCGGCGGCCGATCCAAGTCCAATACGCGAGCTTTTGGCCCCAAAGGGGCGATGGAACCCGAACGGATGATCGAACGGGCGGGACCGGTCGCGTGACCGGCCCCGTGGCGGAGAGCATGATGCAGGACAAGTACAATCCCGAAGCGGTGGAAGCGCGCCGCTATAGCGAATGGGAAGAAGGCGGCTATTTCAAGTGCGGACGCAACCCGTCCGACGAGACCTTCACAATCGTCATCCCGCCGCCCAACGTTACCGGCAGCCTGCATATGGGACATGCCCTGAACAACACGCTTCAGGATATCATGATCCGGTATCACCGTATGCGCGGCCTGGACGTCCTTTGGCAACCGGGCACGGACCATGCAGGCATAGCGACGCAGATGGTGGTCGAGAAACAGCTCGCTGCGGAAGGCAATGCCGGACGCCGGGAAATGGGGCGTGAAGCCTTCCTGGAACGGGTCTGGAAATGGAAAGAAGAGTCCGGCGGCACGATCACCGGCCAGCTGCGCCGTTTGGGCGCGTCCTGCGACTGGAGTCGCGAACGCTTCACCATGGATGAAGGGCTTTCAAAGGCGGTTTTGAAAGTTTTTGTAACACTTTACAAAGAGAACCTTATATATCGTGCGAAGCGATTGGTGAACTGGGACCCGGCGCTGGAAACCGCGATCTCGGACCTGGAGGTGCAGCAGCAGGAGGTGCAGGGGAACCTATGGTACTTCCGCTACCCGGTTGAGGGAGAAGAGGATACTTATCTGACGGTTGCGACGACGCGCCCGGAGACGATGCTGGGCGACACCGGCGTTGCCGTGCATCCCGAGGACGAACGCTACAAACACCTGATCGGCAAGCACTGCATCCTGCCGCTTGTGGGCCGCCGTATTCCCATCGTCGCTGACGACTATGCGGACCCGGAGCAGGGTTCCGGCGCGGTTAAGATGACGCCGGCGCACGATTTCAACGATTTTGAGGTTGGCGTCCGCCACAGCCTGGAGATGATTAATATCTTCACCACAACCGCGCGGATTAACGAGAACGCGCCGGAGAAGTACCGGGGTATGGACCGGTTCGAGGCCCGCAAGGCGATTGTCGCGGATATCGAGGCGCTGGGCCTGTTGGACAAGATAGAAGACCATCTGCACATGGTCCCCTATGGCGACCGTGGCGGGGTGCCCATCGAACCCTATTTGACCGACCAGTGGTTCGCCGATGCGGCAACGCTGGCCAAGCCGGCGATCGCCTCGGTCGAGGAGGGGCGGACCAAGTTCGTGCCGGAAAACTGGTCGAAGACCTATTTCGACTGGATGCGCAATATCCAACCCTGGTGCATTTCGCGCCAGCTATGGTGGGGGCATCAGATCCCGGCGTGGTACGGGCCGGACGGCGCCGTCTTCGTGGAAGAGACGGAAGAACTAGCGTATGCGGAAGCGCTTCTCCACTATCGTCAGAAAGGCGACATCCAAGCCCTTGAAATGATGGAAGAAGGGCGCGGTTTGGAACGCGATCCCGATGTTCTCGACACTTGGTTCTCATCCGCCCTTTGGCCATTCTCGACGCTGGGTTGGCCGGAAGAAACGCCGGAGGTGGGGCGGTACTATCCGACCTCCGTCCTGGTGACTGGCTTCGACATCATCTTCTTCTGGGTCGCCCGGATGATGATGACCGGACTGCACTTTCTGAAAGAAGAGCCCTTTCACACCGTCTATGTCCATGCGCTGGTGCGGGATGAAAAGGGCGCGAAGATGTCCAAGTCGAAGGGCAACGTCATCGACCCGTTGGACCTGATCGACCAATACGGCGCGGACAGTTTGCGCTTCACGCTGACCGCGCTGGCCGCGCCGGGCCGGGATGTGAAGCTCGCGACTGGGAGGGTCGAGGGCTATCGGAACTTCATGAGTAAATTGTGGAGCGCGGCCCGGTTCTGCGAAATCAACGAATGCGCCCCCCAATCCGGGTTCGATCCCAAGGCGCTGTCCCACCCGGTCAATAAATGGATCGTCGGCGAGGTGGTGAAGGCCGAACGGGCCATCCGGGCGGGCATCGAAAGTTACCGTTTCAACGATGCGGCCAGCGCTGTTTATCAGTTCGTTTGGAACATCTATTGCGACTGGTATGTGGAGTTTTCCAAACCACTGCTGAATGGTGAGGATGCTGCTGTCCGGGACGAAGTGCGCGCCACGGCGGCCTGGGTCCTGGATCAGATCTTGAAGCTCATGCATCCGATTGCACCGTTCATTACCGAGGAGCTTTACGAGCACCTGCACGGCGAAAAGCGCGAGGGTATGTTGATTGTCGCCGACTGGCCCGCCTATACGGACGACATGGTGGATGCGGGCGCAGATGCGGATATGAACTGGGTTATCCGCCTTGTCGGTGGAATCCGGTCGGCCCGGTCGGAAATGAACGTTCCGCCGTCTGCGCAATTGGACGCCGTGTTGATTGAGGGCGGCCGGAATGTCGCGGACCGCGCGGCGGGTTACATGGACCTGATCTCTCGCCTGGCCCGGATCAAGGGGCTAGTGCTGGGCGAAGCGCCGAAGGGGTCGTTGCAGGTTGTGGTGGACGACGCGGTGATCGCCTTGCCGGTCGCCGATGTTATCGACCTTGCAGCGGAGAAAGCGCGTTTGGAAAAGGCCATAGCCAAGGCCGAAAGTGAAGTCGCGAAACTGGATAAGAAACTCTCCAATCAAGGCTTTCTCGCCAAGGCGCCCGAAGAGGTCGTTCAGGAAAACCGTGACCGGCTTGCCGAGGAAAAGGCGGCGCGTGGAAAACTGACGGACGCCCTTGCGCGTCTGGAGGCAGCACTTACCTAGACGTGGGACGACGGAGGGGGCCGCTTGCCAGCACTGTTGCACTATAGGACTATACCAATGGGATGTTCTGGGCAGGTGCGAGAAGTGTGTGGTTTTCTGAAAGGCATTCAGCCTTCGGGGGGGAAGGTGCATGTCGGACCACGTTGAAAGAACGATGGGGCAGGCGGTCGAGCAGTTCATCGCCTATTATCGCGGCCTTGCTCAGCGCGCCGGCGGTGTACCGCGCCGCAGCGATTTCGACCCTCTCGATATCCCGGAGATACTGCCGAAGGTCTGGATTTACGGACGTGTCGATGGCGACTACCTCATCCGGGTGACAGGGACGGAGTTTGACGACCGTTACGGCGGCGATGTTCGACAAGGAGACTCGATCAAGGGATTCCTGCCGCCGCAAGCGCATGCCCGCATCATTAAGCGCCTGGACAAGGTTCTTGAAGCCGGCTGGTACTGTCACGGTTGGAGTAATGTGGCAGACCCGGTGTCCGACGCCCTGATCGAGCGCGCCTATGGACCGATGCTGGACCACAACGGCGCGCAGACGTTGGTTATCGGCGTTACCGATTTCGGCAGTGTCCTACGCCGTTGGGGTGACATGTCCCCACCGCGTGTCGCGGCGCATATCGACTTTTTCGATCCGCTGACCGGCGACCTGCGCGAAGCGGGCTTCGACCCGGACTGACCGGACCGTTCCTCGAACCCGCCCGTTCGATCACGAACAGCACGATGGTCCGAAACAGGGCTTGAACCCTACGTAGGCGCACTTCATCCTGGACGAAATCCGTCAATTTGGGGGGAAGATGAGTAACGTGCGGACCTTGCGCCCGGGCCATGGAACGTTGGCCGATTTCGCGGCGGTTTACAGAAACGACTCGGCGGCGCGGCTCGACCCCGCGGCAAAGGCCGATGTGGACCGGGCGGCCGACTTGGTCGCGGCCGCGGCGGCGGGCGGCGATGCCTATTACGGCGTCAATACGGGTTTCGGGAAACTGGCGCAGACACGGATTTCACCGGAAGACACCCAGACCCTGCAACGCAACCTGATCCTATCCCACGCCGCCGGTGTCGGGCCGGACCTGCCGCGGGAAATCGCCCGGCTGATGATTGCCCTGAAGGTTAATTCCCTGGGGCGCGGCGCTTCGGGCGTGCGGTGGCCGGTCCTGGAACTGATGCAGGAAATGCTGGCGCGGGATGTGACGCCCGCGGTGCCCATGCAGGGATCGGTCGGCGCATCCGGCGATCTGGCCCCGCTGGCCCATCTGGCGGCCGTGCTTATCGGAGAGGGCGAAGCGTTTTTCCAGGGCGAGCGGATGCCCGGCGCCGCCGCGCTTGCGAAGGCCGGCCTTCAGCCTGTCGTGCTTGCCGCCAAGGAAGGTTTGGGGCTGATCAACGGCACGCAATTCTCCTGCGCCGTCGCCCTGGCGGCCCTGTTTCGCGCCATGGACCTGTTCAACGCGGCGCTGGTTACCGGCGCTTTGTGCACCGATGCGGCCATGGGCTCCGCTGCGCCGTTTCGGCCGGAAATTCACGACTTGCGGGGACAGCCCGGACAAACGGAGGCCGCGGCGGCTCTACGCGCGCTTCTGGACGGCAGTGAAATCCGCGAATCCCACCGGGACGACGACGAGCGCGTGCAGGACCCCTATTGTATCCGCTGTCAGCCGCAGGTCATGGGTGCGTGCCTGGACCTTCTGCGGCATTGCGCCGGGACCCTGGAGCGCGAGGCGAATGCGGTTACCGACAATCCGTTGGTCTTTCCCGACAGCGGTGACATCCTCTCGGGAGGAAACTTCCACGCGGAGCCGGTGGCGTTCGCCGCCGATCAGATGGCGTTGGCGATTGCGGAGATCGGGTCGATCACCGAACGCCGCATCGCCATGCTGGTCGATCCCGCCCTGAATTATGGGCTGCCGCCGTTCCTGACGCCGGCCCCCGGGGTCAATTCCGGCTTCATGATTGCCGAGGTGACCGCCGCGGCCCTCTATTCGGAAAACAAGCAGAAGGCGGCCCCGGCCTCCATCGATTCGACGCCGACCAGCGCCAATCAGGAAGACCATGTTTCCATGGCCGCGCACGGCGCCTGCCGGCTGCTGCCAATGCTGGATAACCTTGCGGGGATCGTCGGGATCGAACTGTTGATCGCCGGGCAGGGCGTCGATCTGCGCGCGCCCTTGCAGACCAGCCCGGCCCTACAGCGCGTGCACGGCCATCTGCGCCGGAATATTCCGGCCTTGCAGGAAGACCGCTATATGGCGCCGGACCTCGCCGCCGCCCGCGGGATTGTCGAAGCGGCCGGTTTCGCCGCCATGTCTGAAGTACAGCCACTACCCTCTATCACAGGTGAGTCATGAGCAACGACCGCAGCAACACCCGCGTCATCCGCGCCCCGCATGGGACCGACCTGAACTGCCGGAGTTGGCAGACCGAGGCCCCCTACCGGATGATCATGAACAATCTGGACCCGGATGTTGCGGAGAATCCGAACGAACTGGTGGTCTATGGCGGGATCGGGCGCGCCGCGCGGACCTGGACCGATTTCGACCGGATCACGGCGTCCCTGAAGACCCTGGGCGATGACGAAACGCTGCTGGTGCAGTCTGGCAAGCCGGTCGGCGTCTTCCGCACACACGCGGATGCGCCCCGGGTGCTGATCGCGAATTCCAACCTGGTGCCGCACTGGGCGACCTGGGACCATTTCCACGAACTCGACCGGGTCGGGTTGATGATGTACGGCCAGATGACAGCCGGGTCCTGGATCTATATCGGTTCGCAGGGGATCGTGCAGGGAACCTACGAAACCTTCGTCGAAGCGGGCCGCAAACATTACGGCGGCGACCTGTCCGGCAAGTGGATCCTGACCGGCGGCCTCGGCGGGATGGGTGGCGCGCAGCCCCTGGCGGCGACCATGGCCGGCGCGTCCTGCCTGGCGGTCGAATGCGATCCGGACCATATCGATTTCCGGCTGCGCACCCGCTATGTGGACGAACGCGCGGATACGCTGGACGAGGCCCTCTCGATGATCGAGAAATCCCATGCGACGGGAAAGCCGATTTCCGTCGGGCTGCTGGGCAATGCGGCGGACGTGTTTCCGGAACTCGTCGCCCGGGGCGTCCATCCGGATATCGTCACGGACCAGACCTCCGCCCACGACCCGATCCATGGTTACCTGCCGCAGGGCTGGACGCTGGCCCAATGGCGGGACATGCAGGAAAGCGATCCGAAGGCGGTGGAGAAGGCTGCGCGTCACTCCATGAAGATCCATGTTCAGGCAATGCTGGATTTCTGGAAGGCGGGCGTTCCGACCCTCGATTACGGTAACAATATCCGCCAGGTGGCGTTCGATGAGGGGTTGGAAAACGCCTTTGATTTTCCGGGCTTTGTACCGGCCTATATCCGCCCGCTGTTCTGCCGCGGCATCGGCCCGTTCCGCTGGTGCGCGCTGTCCGGCGACCCGGAGGATATCTACAAGACCGACGCCAAGGTGAAGGAATTGCTGCCGGACAACGCCCATCTGCACAACTGGCTGGACATGGCGCGGGAGCGGATCAGTTTTCAGGGATTGCCGGCGCGGATTTGCTGGGTCGGCCTGGGCGACCGCCACCGGCTGGGCCTCGCCTTCAACGAGATGGTGGCGTCGGGCGAGTTGAGCGCCCCCATCGTGATCGGGCGGGACCATCTGGATTCCGGATCGGTCGCCAGTCCGAACCGGGAGACGGAGGGCATGAAGGACGGATCGGACGCAGTTTCCGACTGGCCGCTGCTCAACGCGCTTCTGAACACCGCCAGCGGCGCGACCTGGGTGTCGCTGCATCACGGCGGCGGCGTCGGCATGGGCTTCAGCCAGCATTCCGGCATGGTGATCCTCTGCGACGGCACGGAAGAAGCCGCCAAGCGGGTGGAACGCGTCCTCTGGAACGACCCGGCCACCGGCGTGATGCGCCACGCGGACGCGGGCTACGACATCGCCCTCGACGTCGCGCGGGAGAAGGGGCTCAACCTGCCGGGGATTTTGTAGCGGGGCCGCTGGACCGTTTCGGCGGTTCTTCGCGTGTGGGATTAGGCATCGACTTTCACCCCGGAAAGGCGATGCCGGTGCAGATGCTCATAGTGGGGCAGGACGATTTCGTAGATTTCCTTCACCCGGTCGGGGGCGTCGGCTATGTCGATATAGGATCGCGGCTGCGGCTTGAGGCCGTCTGAGTCCCGCAGGTTCGCGTGCCAGGAACCGCCGTCGTACCAACTGACTTCCTCCCGGTCCCCCGGCTCCCACGACAGGGCCTTGGGGAGGAAGGGAATGCCGACTGCAGTACAGTAGGCTTCGACGATGCCGTGGGGGTCTTCCAGCAGGTCGTCGCTGTCGATGACTGGGGGGGCGGCCCCCGTCTGGTCCGCGAGACGGTCGAACAGCGCCCGCTGTTCCACGAAGGCGATCTCCTTCAAGACGAAGTCCGGCCAATGCTTGTACATCGAGGTCGCCACTTTGGCCGGGTCGCGGATCAGGAACGAGTGGTTGAAATGGCCTAGGAACGCGTCGGTCCAGAGATGCTCGATATAGTGCGGGAAATCCTTGGAAAAGACCGGACCTTCCGACGCCGCCTGCTTCATGCCCTGCCACACCGAGTCAAAGGTCAGGCCCGGGGTGCGCGGACTGTCCGGTTTCAGGCGCGGCCAGAGCGGTTCTTCCCCTTGATACCAGGGCTCGCCGAACGGTTCGTGGAAACAGGTGAAATCGCCCCGCATCCGCATCATCCACTCAAACGCGGTGGAGGTGGACCGCGGTGTCGCCCAAAGAACCAGAATCTTGTGCATGGCGGCTACTCCAGCGTTGCCAGCAATTTGCCGTGGGAGCCTTCGGGCTTCACCCCAAGGCTTTTAAAGAGCCGCCAATAGAGCGCGAAATCGGAGGAGACGATGGGAACGCCGCAGGCGGCCTCCAGCGCGTCCACGTGATGCAGCGTGCGCAGGGGAAGACCGTCGGGCCGCCGCCAGTTCGGCATGCCGGTCACCACGACCGCTTCCGCGCCGGGCGCGCGCTCCAAGGCGCGCTGCATGGACTGCTGCGCCATTTCCTCGGGGAAGATCCAGATGCAGTCGTTACATTCTTGCTGGGTGTGGAAGAAGCCCAGATCGACGAAGTTGCAGGAATAGACGATGTCGAATCCGGCCTGACCCAGGAAACGGACAATGCCGTCGCGCCAGTCAGGCCAGTAATAAACCGTGTTGACGGCGATCTTCTCCACGCCCAACGCCCGCAGCCCTTCGACCAGACAGTATCCCGCCATGTGGAACGGCGTTTCGTAGGTGTCCGACACCCGGTCCAGAAAGGACGCGATATCGTCGGGGCTGGTGCCGTTGCAGTGAACCCAGTTGGTGCCGACTTGCCCCACGGCGTCGGCGCCGTTGTTGGCGAAACATTCGACGACTTCTTCCAGAAGATGAAAGTTGTCCGACCGTTGCGTCAACTGATGCTCGTAGCCCGGTACATGCAGCATGCGGCCATGCACGCCGACGGTCTCCGGGCTGATCCGCAGGAAGTCGCTGGGGCCGGCGTCGAAGTCGTGCGGCGGGGCCGTGAAACCGACTTGGTATGGAAACAGCTTCGATTTCGGATCGGTCCAGCGGACCGGTTTTTCGTAAGGGTGATCGGCCATTCTTCCCTCCGCTTCGTCTCCGGCGTTAGAGTAGCGCCATGCGGAGCCACGACGGCGCGGGGTTTTCTATGCCTGATGGAATGATATTCACCAGCGAACACGAGATGCTGCGCGACCAGGTGCGCCGGTTCGTGGCGGAGGAAGTTCTGCCGAACGGCAACAGATGGGAGACGGACGGCATGGTGCCGCGCGCTGTTCTGCGCAAGATGGGCGCACTTGGTTTCCTGGGTATCCGTTACCCGGCCGCGTTCGGCGGTTCGGACATGGATACCCGCGCAACTGCACTGTTCGCGGAAGAGCTTGGCCGGTCCACCTATTCCGGGTTCGCGGTGACCGCCCTTGTGCACACGGACATGGCCTCTGTCCATGTGTTCAACGCAGGAACCGATGCACAGAAAGCACTGTATATGCCCGGGATCGTCTCCGGAGAGACGATCACAGCCGTTGCGGTCACCGAGCCGGATGCCGGGTCCGATGTGAAAGGTATCCGGACGACGGCCAGGCGGACAGCCGGGGGCTACATCTTGAACGGTGCGAAGATGTTCATCACGAACGGCGTGCATGCCGATCTTTACTGTGTCGCCGCAAAGACGGGCGACGGCGGCGCGGCGAGCAGGAACGTGAGCATGTTCCTGGTGGAGAAGGACGCCCCGGGTTTCACTGTCCGCCGTCAACTCGACAAGCATGGCTGGCGCTGTTCGGACACGGCGGAACTGTCTTTCGACGATTGCGCCGTTCCGGCGGAGAACCTGCTTGGCGAGGAAGGGCGCGGATTCTACGCCATCATACGGAATTTTCAGAACGAGCGGATCGTGATCGGCGCGATGGCCATGGGGGAGGCCCAGGCCGCCATCGATTTGACCGTGGATTATGTTCGTTTGCGTAAGGCTTTCGGTGCGCCGCTGTGGGAGAAGCAGACGATCCGTCAGCGGCTCGCCATGCTGTCCGCCAAGGTAGAGGCGGGCCGGCAGCTCGTCTATGCGACGGCGGCGCGCGATGCTCGCGGCGAGGAGGTCGTGAAAGAAGTTTCCATGATCAAGGCCTATTGCGGGGAATTGGTGAACGAGGTGATGTACGATTGCCTGCAATTCCATGGCGGCGCGGGCTTCATGACCGGAACCGCCATCGAACGCATGGCCCGCGATGCGCGTGTTCAGGCCATCGGCGGCGGCGCGACAGAGGTCATGCTGGAAGAAGTCGCCAAGCGGATATGACCCCTACAGCGCGCTGCAAAGCCGCAAAGCGTCGTAAATCGCCGCGGCGATGTTGCGGCTGGAAGCGGCGTCGCCGATCCGGTAGAGGTCGAAACCCTCGCCGGCCCCGGTCGGTTGGGGCCTGCCTGCAATCAGCGCATCCACATCCATCACCCCGTCGTTCCGGGAAAGGCCGCGCAGGTCGTGGTACAGAAAGTCGGCGGGCTGTGTTCCTTGTTCGGCAACGACGCTATCGCAACGAACCGTATGCCGCTCGCCGGTCAGTTCGTGCTGCAACGTGGCGTCCAGCGCGTTGCCGACTTTGGTGACGCGGACCAGGCGGGTCTCAAAGCACGGTGCGATCTTTTCTTCGGCCAGACGCCGACGCCAGATCGTGCGTTCCGCATAGCTCATCTCCGGGGCGACCGCCTCATCCAACAAGACAAGATCGATTGATTTACCGACCTTCTTCAAGAATTCCGCGGCGGTCAGCGCCGCATGCCGTCCGCCGCCGTCATAGACCAGCACTCTGTCGCCGGTGGGGGACCCGGTCAGAACGTCCCAGGTGCTGAGGCAATGCGCGCCGCCATCGAGCCAATCCAGGTCCGGCAGTCCCCCGGTGGCGACAATCACCGTGTTGGGGGTGAGCGCCATGACGTCCGCCGTTTCGGCATAGCTGTTCAAGCGAACCTCGACGCCCAAATGATCGAGTTCGGCGGCGCGCCAGTCCGCAATGCCCAGCACATCCTTGCGCCAGCTTGCCTCTGCGGCCAGTCGGATCTGACCGCCCAGTTCGGTTGCCGCCTCGAACAGGGTGACGGCGTGCCCCCGCTCGGCGGCGATGCGGGCCGCCTCCAACCCGGCGGGACCGCCGCCGACAACGACGACAGTCCGCCCCGGCGCATCGGAAGGTGTGATCGCCTGCGGCCAGAACAGCTCCCGGCCCGCGGCTGCATTGTGAATACAGGTCGGTTTGGTCGGTCCCATGCAATGGGTCGCGCCGACACAGGGCCGTATCCGATCCTCCTCTCCACGCCGGATCTTGTTGACGATCTGCGGGTCGGCGATATGGGCGCGGGTCATCGCCACCATGTCCAGAAGCCCCTCCCGGATGGCGTGACGGGCGGTGGCGATGTCGGCAATCCGCGCCGCGTGGAAAACCGGCAGGGAAACATGCTGCTTGAACGCCCCGGCCGCCTGCAGCCACGGAGCGATTGGGGCCTCCATGCCGGGCATGCAGTCGACGGCGAGACCCAGGAAGGTATCGATCCTGCCGTAGTTGGCGTTGAAAAAGTCGATCAGGCCGGACCTTTCCAGAAGCTGCGCGATCTTGACGCTTTCCTCGAAGTCCAGGCCGTCTTCCATCCCTTCGTCGATGCAGTAGCGGTGGCCGACAATGTAATCGTCCCCGACCCGGCGGCGGATCTCTTCATGCACCATAAGGGCGAAACGGCAGCGGTTTTCCAGGGAGCCGCCGAAATCGTCCGTGCGGCGGTTGGTGCGCGGCGACATGAACTGGCCGATCAGATGGCCCTGACCCATTGTTTCCAACCCGTCGAGGCCGCCTTCCTTACAGCGGTACGCGGCCTCTCCGAACGCCTTGACGACCCGGTCGATATCGTGACGGTCCATCTCCCGCGGGGTGGAACGGTGCAGCGTCTCCCGGACCGGGGAGGGGGCGAGGGCCGGCAGCCAGTTGCGGGACAGGGCTTCGGAGCGTCTGCCCAGATGGGTAATCTGCACCATCAGGGCGGCGCCCGCATCGTGGATCTTGCCGGAAAACTCCTGAAGATAGGGAATGACCGCATCGGTGCTGAAGTCCAACTGCCCGTTGGTCCAGGTGGAGTCCGGCGCGACGAAGGACGAGCCGCCGAACATGGTGAGCGCCAATCCGCCCTTTGCCTTTTCAAGATGATAGGCCTTATAGGCGTCCGCCGGCATGTGGTTTTGGTCGCCCATCCCGCTGTCGTGGCTGGTCGACATGATGCGGTTCTTCAGGGTCAATCCTTTGATCGTCAGGGGCTGCAGCAACGGGTCCGTTGCGTTGGGCTGGGCGTCGGTCGTCACGGCGGATCTCCGTCCGGGTTATGGGTTGGACCGGGAAACCTTAGCAACGCTTCGTATCCGGTCGGAAGGGAACCCGCTGTTTTTCTGCATAAAAACGACGGACGGCATGAAATCGCGCACTGACGAGAGTGGTGTGCCTTGACCGATTGTATAATATAGTGGACAAAATAACACTGTAGAAAGCATGGTGATGAGATGCCGTTCAGTCCCGACGATATGGATGTCAGGCTTGCCGCGCGGATACGATCCGAGCGGGAAGCGCGAAACTGGTCCTTGGCCGATCTGGCGGACCGGTCCGGCGTTTCGCGCTCGATGATCAATAAGGTGGAGCGCAATCAATCCAGCCCGACATCGGCCTTGCTGGCCCGCATCGCCGCGGCCTTCGACATGACACTATCGACCCTTCTGATGCGGGCCGAGGGCGGGGCCGGCGCGGGGGTGACGCGGGCGGACGAACGGGCGCGCTGGACCGATCCGGAGACCGGCTATGTCCGTGCGCAGGTCTTCCCTGCGCCGGGGTCGGATTTTCCGGTCGATATGGTGGAAGTGGAAATGCCGCCGGGCGGGCGGGTTTCCTACCCGGCCTCCTCCTACGCCTTCGGGCGTCATGCGGTCTGGGTGCTGAGCGGGCGGCTCGAACTCAGCCTGGGTGGGGAAGCCCATGAATTGGAGGCGGGCGACGCGATTGAATTCGGTCCCCCCGCCGATTGCACCTATGCCAATGGGAGCGACCTTCCATGCACTTACGTCGTCACCGTTTTGCGTTGATCGCCGCCGGCCGGACGGAGACGCCGCGCGGCGTCGCCATCCCGCTCTACGGGATCGGGCATAATGGCGGCCCGAAATGGGGTGAGGGGCGCATGGGCCTCTACATGGCCTGGAAGAAGGCGCACCTCAAAGCCTGGACCGATGTGCCGCAACCGATTGCAATGATGCGCATGCGGCGCGCAAAGCGCCTGGGCCTGACCTACCGCGAATATACCTTGGAGATCCTTGAGCGCGGACGCCACCTCAGCGAAGCGGATGGTGACAGGATCGCGGAGATCGTTGCGGCGCGACAGTAGCGGCCATCGGCGGCAGCCGGAATGGGGAATGCGGGCGGTGGGCGACGTGCAAGCCCGGTCCCGCTGCCGCGCCCGGCTTCCCCTATAGCGCGATATCCGCCTCGCCCGCATAGACTTTTACAACGACCGCGTCATCCTCCCGGCCGCGGCCGTCATCGGCGGCTTTCTGGAACTGCGCCAGCGCTGTGCGCGCCAGATGCGGCGTCAGTCCGGTCTCGGCGCAAATCTCTTCAACGATCCCCAGATCCTTCAGCCAGATATTCACCGCCGACCGCGGCGCATAGTCGTCTTCAACGATATGGGGCAGGCGGTTTTCCAGCGCCCAACTGTTGCCGGCGCACTGGCTGATGACTTCCAGAACGGTTTCCGGCTCGACCCCTTGGGTCTTGGCGAAGGCCACCGCCTCGCCCATGGCGGCGATATGCACGCCGACCAGCAACTGATTGACCGCCTTCATGGCCGATCCCGCGCCCGCTTGCGCGCCAAGCGTGAAGACCGTGGCGGCTGTGGCGTCCAGAACGTCTTTCGCCGCCGAGAAAGCAGCGTCGGAGCCCGAGGCCATTATTGAGAGGTCTCCGCTGGCAGCCTTGAGCGACCCGCCGGAGATCGGCGCGTCCAGATAGAGCAGGCCGAGTTCGGCGCAGCGGGCTTCCAGATTCTGGGCGAGGGACGGCGTGATCGTCGCGCAGGACATGACCACGGTTCCCGCCGTCAATCGCGGTGCTATGCCATCCTCCCCGAACAGGACCGCCTCCGTCTGCGGCCCGTTCAGAACGACCGTGACGACCGCATCCAGAGAGGCCGCTACGTCGGCGGGCGCGCCTTCCGCCCCGCCGTCATCGCGGAAAGCCGCCACGCGCGCCTCGTCGATATCGACGCCGTGAACCCTGTGCCCCGCACGCAACAACGACTGGGCCATACCCAGGCCCATCGATCCAAGTCCGTAGACGGCAATGTTTTTCAAGGAGACCCCCACTTCCGATATCGAGATTACAGCCATGACATCGGTGTTTCAGTCCAACTGTCAAGCCCGGGCGGTAAGTGAATGCCGAGCGATAATGGAGCAAAAATCCTCAAGAATAGTGTTGCGCGTTACCTTACGCCGCTGGGGCCGTTGCCTACACTAGTAGGCAGCGAAGACGCCGCGATGCAGATGCGCCGAAGTCGAAACCGAAGCTGTGGGCGAAGGCGTCGGCGGCGAGAATCCAAACCCGGAAATGGTGAGGAGATTTTCATGGATCCAGTACCTGTGAGATGGCCGGTGGGCAATCCGTCATGTTGAAACCGAGACGCCTGTCGCTAATCGATTTTCAGCGCCCGCCTATCGACGCGGCGGCAATGGACAGGATCGCGCTGATACGCGACCGTTTCGCGCGCGACGACCGTTTCCGCGAGCAGGAACGCCAACGCCGTACTCAAGAGGCGGAGGAAGCGCAGCGCCGCCAGCTAGAAGGGGATCGGGAGTTGCTGCGCCTGACGCGTGGCGACACGGACCCTGTGCTGCTGACGCTCGCACGCGAGGGGTTTTTCCCGGACCCGGACGAAATCGACGCCGAGTTTGATCCCCTTTTTGACCGCTTCCTTAACAGGACGCATGACCCGAGAAGGGAAACCGGAGATTCGCTCCTTGGTGGTGGGCAAGATGACACGCTGTTGGGTGGTGCGGGTTCCGATTCTCTCCAAACCGGCGGTCGGCAAAACGAGAAGGGGGAAAGTGGTTCTGCCGACACGCAAGCAAACGAAGCCGCGCCGCAAGCCGGTTCTGATGAGAGTGATTTTGACAGTGAACTAGATGCTCTACAGCTTGGTATCTCTGTGGTCGGACAGGCACCGGCGGTTGGAATTCTCGCTGACCTGTTGAATGCGGGTATATCTGCGTTTCGTGGGAATTTCAGGGATGCCGCCTTGGATCTCGGGGCGGCGATACCTGTGTTCGGCAATGCCATAGGCGCGGCGCGGGCGGCGAAAACAGCGGGCAAGTTTCTAGACCCGAATAAAGTTCGTTTTTCTCAGCCAACAGTCAGCAAGAACTTTAGCGAACGTGGAACTATTGACGATTTGGTAGAGGGGTTACGCTCAGGCGCCGTAAAGCCTGGAGACGTTCCGCCGATCCGGGTTGTCGATATCGAAGGCCAAGACGTTACCCTCGACAATCGCCGGCTTGTCGCATTTAATTTGGCCGGTAAAGAGGTGCCGTTTAAGCGTGTCTCAAACACTGATCCAGATGTGGCTCGAGAAATCAATCGGAAGCTAAAGCCTATAGCGGATGGACGGGTTATTTGGGTTCTTGAGAAGGCTTCGTTACGGAATGCCGCCCTTAAAGCCCTCAAAGAAAAGGGAATGATCGAATGACCGAGTGGACCAGGTTTCTTGATGAGCCTGATTTGGAACGCCATCCTGTTTGGCGTTTCGACGATGCAAGAGACGGACAGGTTCCTGTAACGGAGATCGATCCTGTCGAATATGTCGATGATCCGTTGATGATCAAGGCGCGGTTCCGCACACAGGATGGTGTCGAACTTACCGGCTACATTGTCGGTTATGAAAGTTACTACGCCTTTTTTGCCTTCGTGAATGGGAAAACATACGGCTTCAACAAATCCTGGCAGTCACGCATTCGTGAGACCCGCGACGAACTTGCAAAAGTGCTTGGCAAGCCCGACTTGCAGCTCTTCCCACTCGAATACTCGACCGGCCTGAAGCACGAGGACGGTAGTCCCATAGAGGGTGTTCTGAATTTTCGTACCGATACTTGAAGAAAGGGGAAATGCGTAAAGGGCAGTTAGGTGGAAACCCTATCCGCTTCGGAAAACCGGGTACGGGACCCGCGGCTCTGACTGCCTGTAGCGGAGTTCGTTACTGGCCTCCG
This sequence comes from Hwanghaeella sp., assembly GCA_028282025.1. Taxonomy (GTDB): domain Bacteria; phylum Pseudomonadota; class Alphaproteobacteria; order UBA8366; family Aestuariispiraceae; genus Hwanghaeella. The sequence continues at coordinate 22,416 of JANQIT010000043.1, forward strand.
CAATTAATGCGGAGAGTACTCTCCCAGCGCGGCTTTCCGGGCCTCGAAAGGTTGCAGATTAGTCAACGTAAAGATTGTATCTGCGCACCTCACGAGCCTTGATGACCAAAGAGTGGCCGGCCTTTTCAATAGAACGCAACATGGAAAGACGCCGAGAAAGCCGTCGAAGAGAAGAGAATGATTGAATGACCGAGTGGACCAGGTCTCTTGATGAGCGTGATTTGGAACGCCACCCTGTTTGGCGCTTCGACGATGCAAGAGAAGGGCAGGTTCCTGTAACGGAAATCGATCCTGTCGAATATGTCGATGACCCGTTGATGATTAAAGCCCGGCTTAGAACATCGGATGGTGTTGAGCTTTCCGGGTGCATCGTCGGCTATGAAAGTTACTACGCCTTTCTTGTCTTCTTGAATGGTAAGTCTTACGGCTTCAATAAGTCCTTGCAGTCAGGCATCCTCGAGAACCGTGATGAACTTGCAAAAGCGCTTGGCAAGCCCGACTTGCAGCTCTTCCCACTCGAATACTCGACCGGCCTGGAGCACGGGGACGGTAGTCCCATAGAGGGTGTTCTGAATTTTCGTACCGATACGTGAAGTTAGGGGGGTGAAAGGCGTCAAGGGCGGTTCGGCGGAAGGTTTACCCGCGTCCGAAAACAGGGTGCGGGACCCGCGGCTCTGACTGGCTGTAGCGGAATTCGTTACTTGCCTCCGCAATCAATGCGGAAAGTACTCTCCCAGTGCGGCTTTCAGGGCCTCGCAGGGTTGCAGATTGGCCAACGTAAAGACTGTATCTGCGCGCCTCACGGACCTTGGTGAAAACAGAGCAGTCCGTTTTTTCCAGCGCCAACAGCCGAGCGGCGGCCTTGGTTCAACCCACCGCTTCCTTCACCCACCGTTGAAACGCCGCGATGGAATGTTCGCTGTTCAGGCCCAGATTCTCGTCGATCAGCAGCGGGCCGGGGCGGTAGCCTTTGCTCTTCAATCCCCGTTGCACGGAATTAACCAGGCGCACATCCTCCGCGACCGTTGTCTCCAGGTCCTGCTGGGCCAGCGCCTCGATTTCGTCCGTATAGGCGTTTTCCGGCGCGAACCAGCCGCGGCCGACGGTCACCGTATCTACGCCGGTCGGTTGCCAGTGATAAGTATTGAGAACCGCGCCGGGATAGACTTGGAAAGACAGCGTCGGCCAGAGATACCATGAGGAATAGTCCGCCTTGTGCCGGCCGGAATCGTTGGCGACGGTATAGGTCATGGCGTCCGATTGCGCGCCCTTGGTCGTGTGCCGCAGGCAATAGCCCTGGGGCAGGACGTTGTAGTGTTTCGGATCGATGACGCCGTTGGCGAATGTCGGATGGTTCAGCGAACAGTGGTAGCATTCGCTGTAATTCTCCACCGAGACCTTCCAGTTGCAGTCTTCTTCCACCTGCGTTTCGGTAATCAGGCGCAGGTCTTCGATATGTGGAACGTAGTCGGCCAGTTCTTCCCGCGCGCCCGGATACCAGTCGTCCATCGGTGCGGCGTCGTCATCCAGATTCACGAAGATAAAGCCGTGGAACAGTTCGACCCGAATTTCGGGCAGACAGATGCTCCCTTTGTCGAAGGCCACGGCGTTCTTTTCGTTCGGGGCGCGCTTGAACCGGCCGTCCAAGCCATAGGTCCAGGCATGGTAGGGGCAGACGATGTTGCGAACCCGGCCCGCGCCCTCAAGCAGATGATGGGCGCGATGCTGACAGACATTGTAGAAGCAGCGGACCCGGTCCTCCCGGTCCAGAACGCAGAACAGGCGCTCCTCCAGGATCTCGAAGGTGAAATAGTCGCCCGGCATCTGAAGCTGGCTGATATGACCGGCATACTGCCATGTCTTACGGAAGATCGCGTCGCCTTCCAGCTCATACAGTACCGGATCCGTGTAATAGTGCGCTTCGAGCGCGATGGCGCCCTGGCGCAGATTCAGGCTGTCGATGTCGACGGACGGAGCACTCATTTCCCACCCTCATCATAATAAGCGCCGAGATTTTTCCGGCGTTCGTGAAACCGTTCGATGCTGGCCACCACGCTGTCGTCGGCGTCGGCGATGACGAAAGCCATCAGGCTTTCCAGCAAAGCGGCGACCGACAGGGTGGAGGTAAAGAACTGCGGCGTTTCCGTCGGCACCACGAACAGGTGATCCGATAACGGCGTCAGTGGCGAGGAATGGCTGTCGGTAACGGATATCACCGTCATGCCCAATTCCCGGCCGGAGCGGACGGTCTCCACTACTTCCGTCCGATAGGGATCGACGCTCATCGCCAGCAACACATCGCCCGCCATGGCTTTCGCGATGCCGTCGATTGGCGCGCCGCCGACGCTGGGGACCGCTTCGATCTTGTCGAAGGCCATGCTGGCCAGATAGGCGAAGTTGTGGGCCAGCGGGTTGAACACGCCGACCCCCAGGATGAAGGCCATGCGCGCCTCGACAATCAGATCGGCGGCCTGCTTCATCTGCTGGGCCGAGGTCGAGGCGAAGACCTGCTCCACATTGCCGATCATGGTGTCGGCCATAGAGGCGTAGAGCCGGTCCAGCCGCCCCCCTTTCGCCAGGGACTGCAGCCACCGGGCTCGGTCGGGGAAGCTCTCGTTTCCCGTGCGCACGGCCTCCCGGAAGGGCTCGCGAAATGTCTCGAACCCATCGAACCCGACGGCGCGCGCCATGCGGACCAGCGTATTGGGTTTCACGCCGGCGGCGTCCGCTATCTCCCGGATTGAACTGACGCCCACGGTGGTGGGGTTGTCCAGAATATGCGTCGCCGCCTTGCGGACCTGCGGGCTCAGGTCCGGTGTTGCATCCTGCAGACGGGACAAAACCGTCTCCGAAGAGATGATGTCGACGTTTTTTGGTACGTTTGTATCATTCATGGTTGACGAGTGTACAATTGTACCATCATCATTGCATCTGAAAAATGCGGGCGGGACGCGATTTTATCCTCCGCATCGGCGCTTTCGGGAAAAGGAACGGTCATGACCGAACATGTGCGTGTTGTCATTGTCGGCGGCGGCATTATGGGCACCAGCCTGCTGTATCATCTGGCGCAGGAAGGCTGGACGGATTCGGTCTTGATCGAGAAAGCGGAGTTGACCTCCGGCTCGACCTGGCACGCGGCGGGGCAGATCACCCACGGCATCTCTCATTGGAGCCTGGGCAAGATGAATTCCTACGGAGTGGAACTGTACAACCGGCTGGAGGCGGAGACCGGCCAATCGGTGACCTGGCACGGCTGCGGCAGTTTGCGTATGGCCTATTTGGATGACGAGGTGGACGCCATCAAATACACGCTCAGCGTCGGGCGCGGACAGGGCGTGAATATGGAGATTATCGGGCCGGATGAAATCAAGAAGATCCATCCCTTCTTCAATCTGGACGGTGTAAAGGCCGCCCTGCACACGCCGGACGATGGACATGTGGACCCGGCGGGCGCGGCATTCGGGCTGGCCGCGGGCGCGCGTCAGATGGGGGCCAAGGTGGTCCGCCATAATCGCGTCACCAACATCCGCCCCGCCGCCGACGGCGAGTGGCTGGTTGAGACGGAAAAGGGCGATTATATCTGCCAGCACGTTGTGAATGCGGGCGGCACCTATGCCCGCCAGATCGCCGAGTGGGTCGGCTACAACCTGCCGATGGCCAATACGACGCACCATTATTTCATTACGGACGCTGTCGACGAGTTCAAGGACCTGGATCATGAGCTTCCGGTGGTCCGCGACGATCAGACATATTCCGGCTATATCCGGATGGAACAGAAATCGGGCCTGATCGGGATTTACGAGAAGAAGCCGCCGGCGACCGTCTGGGACGACGGCACGCCCTGGGACGCCGAGAACGAATTGTTCGACCCGGACTATGACCAGGTGATGGAGTGCCTGGAACAGGCGTTGATCCGCATGCCGGTTCTGGAGAAGTACGGCATAAAGCGCGCGGTGCACGGCGCGATCCCGATGCCGCCGGACGGGAACATGCTGCTGGGCCCGACGCCTGGTTTGAAGAATTTTTGGAATTGCTGCGGCTCTCATGTGGGGATCGCCTGGGGACCGGGAGCCGGCAAGTACCTGGCCCAGTGGATGGTGCACGGCACGGCGGAAGTGAATATGCGCGACTTCGATCCGCGCCGTTTCGGCCCCTATGCGGACGACCGGGAGTATCAGATCGCCCGCGCCAAGGAAGACTACATTCTGCGCCACGAAGTTCCCTATCCGGGGCGTCAGAGGCACGAGGGACGGCCAAAGAAAACATCGCCTCTGTATGAGCGGTTGAAAGAAGCCGGCGCGATTCATGAGGAGATTTTCGGCTGGGAACGCCCGCGCTGGTTCGCCCGGGACGACCAGCCCCGCGAAGACGCCTATGGTTTCAAACGGCCCGACTGGCACCGCGCGGTCGCCGAGGAATGCAAAGCGGTCCGTGAGTCCGTCGGCATCATGGACCTGTCCGCCTTTGGGAAGATCGATGTCAGCGGGCCGGATGCGCACGCTTTCGTCGAACGGATGATCGCCAACCGCGCGCCGCGCAAGGTGGGCGGCATCGTCCTGACCCACATCCTCAACCGTGCCGGCACCATCGAGGCGGAGGTCACCGTCGCCCGGATGGCCGAGGACCGGTTCTATTTCATGTTTGCGGCCTTCTCCGAACTGAAGGTTCGGGATTGGCTGATGCAGCACCGGGAAGAAGGAGAGGATGTGGAAATCCGCGTCGTTTCCGAAGAGTACGGCTGCCTTGTCCTGTCCGGCCCGAAGTCGCGCGATGTCTTGCGCGCGGTGACGAACGCCCCCCTGGACAATGAGAACTTCCGCTGGCTCACGGCGCAGGAGATCGATGTGGCGGGGTCGCGCGTGCGGGCGCTGCGCATGTCGTATCAAGGGGAACTCGGCTGGGAGCTGCATGTCCCGATGGACGACATGCTTACCGTCTACGACGCTTTGTGGGCCGCCGGGGCCGACGCCGGCATCGCGAATTTCGGGTCCTACGCCTTGAACGCCATGCGCCTGGAAAAAGGGTTCAAGGGCGCGTCCGAACTGACCAACGAAGTCACCCTGCCGGAAGCCGATGTGATGCGTTTCGCCAAAGTGGACAAGGGCGACTTCATCGGCAGGGATGCGACCAAGGCCAGCATGGAGAAGGCGGAGGCCGGCGCGTTGCCCTGGATCTGCGCCCAGATGGAAATAGACGCCAACGGGTCCGACCCGGTTGCTTCCGAAACGATCTTCCATAACGGCGAAAAGATCGGGCAGATCAGTTCCGGCGGATACGGATTCACTGTCGGGAAAAGCCTGGCCTTCGGCTATATCCGGCCGGACTGCGCCGACCCCGGCACCGAACTGGAAGTAATGATCCTGGGCGAAAAATACCCAGCCCGTGTGCTGGGCCTGCCGCTCTACGATCCCGAAAGCCTGTTGCCGCGGAGTTGATCCGCCGCCGAACTAGGAGACAGACCATGTCTGCAGAAGCCGCACTCAATCAAGCTCCATCCTCGCCTCAAGCCGCACTCTTCGACACCGCCGAACGCACCTTACCGGGGGCCGGCCTGGGCGGATACTCGCTGGCCGACGACGTACGGTTCATCGCCGCGCGGGGCGAAGGGTCGCGCGTTATCTCGGCGGACGGACGGTCCTATATCGACTATGTCGGCGGGGCCGGGGCGAACATTCTGGGGCACTGCCATCCGGCGGTCGTGGAAGCGGTGCGGAAGCAGGCCGAACGCGGCCTGCATTTCTTCGGCACCTTGACCGACATCGCGGTCGAGTTCTCGGATGTGTTGGTCGAAACCATCCCCTGCGCCGAGAAGGTAATCTTTACCACCACGGGATCGGAAGCGACCTTCTACGCCATGCGTATGGCGCGCGCCTTTACGGGCAAGGACAAGGTGCTGAAGTTCGAAGGGGCCTATCACGGCAACCACGACTATGCGTCCTTCAGCCAATTTCCGACGGGACCGGCCAACTACCCGATGGCGACGGCGGATTCCGGCGGGGTCCCGCGGGTGATGCAGGATACGATGCTGGTGGCCCCCTATAACGATCTTGAAGCGGTAGAGCGGATCGTGCGGGAACAGGCTGACGAGATTGCCGCAATCATTGTCGAGCCGGTTCAGCGCATTGTTTTCCCGGAAGATGGGTTCCTGGCCGGCTTGCGGCGGATTTGCGATGAGAACGGCGTGCTGCTGATCTTTGACGAAGTGGTGACCGGCTTCCGCCTGGCGCTGGGCAGCGCCCAGGAGTATTTCGGCGTAACCCCCGACCTGGCGAGCTTCGGTAAGATCGTCGGCGGAGGCGGGCCGATGGGATGCGTCGGCGGACGGGAAGAGATTATCGACCGGACGAATCCCCGCAATAAGGGTCAGTCCACCTACGCCTATATCAACGGCACCCTGCATGGGAATCCGATTGCAGCGGCGGCGGGTCTAGCCACTGTGCGTGAGTTGCAGAAACCGGACTTCTACAAGGATTTGGCCGCCTTGTCCGACCGGTTCACGTCGGCCTGTCAGGAAGTGCTGGACCGATACGGCGTTCCGGCGATCGTTCCGGGCCGGCAGAGTTTCTGGCAGATCATGTTCATGGAACGCGCACCGCGTAACGCCATCGACATCATCAACAGCGACGGGGTGGCGATGCGCAAACTGGATACGGAATTGCTGCGCCGGGGCATCTATGTCCTTCCCGGCGTTCGCCGCTTCGTTCCGGCGACTCTGACCGAAGAAGAGATCGCGATGACGCTGGAGGCGTTGGACGACGCCTGTAAATCTCTCTGACCGGGGATCGGACGCCGTGGCGGAACGGATCGAACAACTCCGAACGGTCGAGGAAGTACTCGGCGTTCAAGCGCTTGCGAAGATGGGCCTCCCCCTTGGGGAGGCTTCGTCGCTTCCCAATACCGCCTATACCTCCGATGAATTCCTGGCGCTGGAGAATGAACGGCTTTTCCCCCGGACATGGGTCCTGGCGGGTTTCGTTCACCAATTGCCGGAACCGGGCAGTATCCTGCCCGTGAGGATCTGCGGCCGGCCTGTCATGTTGGTGCGGACCAAGTCGGGAGAGATCAGGGCGTTTCATAATGTCTGCCCGCATCGCGGCACGCAATTGGTCGACCGGGCCTGCCGTCGCGCCGCGATTACCTGTCCTTATCATGCGTGGTCCTTCACCTTGGAAGGGGATTTGAAGGGGCGTCCCCATTTCCACGGGCCGGATGAACACGATACGGCGGACGACGACGCCGTCCATCTTGCAGCGGTCGCCTGCGGCGTCTGGTTCGATTTTGTTTTTGTGAATCTAAGCGGCGATGCCGAGCCGTTCGAGGCGTATATCGCGCCGGTGAAAGCGTGCTTCGGGGATCATGACCTTTCCGCCTTGAAGCCGGCAGGCATGTTCTCTCAGGAAGTGCCGGCGAACTGGAAACTGGCGCTGGAAAATTACATAGAGCCCTATCACGTGTTCGCATTGCACCCGCGCCTGCTTACCTTTGCACCGATGTCGATCCGCACGCCGTCATCGGCAAAGGGTGGTTTTTTCTACAATGAATACACGGTCTCGGCCTTGGAGTCGGGGAGGGGGGCCGACCTGCCTCACTTTCCTGGCCTCGACGCGGAACAGATGCGCCGCGGCTTCTGGTTCAACCGCTTTCCCTCCTTCGCGCTTGAAGTCTATGCGGACCAACTGGTGCTTTTCCGGGTTATCCCGCTGGCGCCCGACCGGACGCTGGAGGAGTTTCATATCTATCTGGTGGGCGATGCGGCCGACAGCGACAGTTATGCGGCGGCCCGGGCGGACGTGTTCAAAACCTGGAAAGATCTGAATGATGAAGATGTGGGCATTCTTGAACGGCTTCAGATCGGCAGGCAGTCTCCGGGTTTCGATGGCGGTTCGCTTTCTCCCTATTGGGATGAAGCGCCGCTGGAATTCGCCCGCTGTGTCCTGAACGGCGTCCGCTGATGGAAGCTGTTCCGCACCCTGACTTAACCGCTGAGCCGGCGATCTGCCCGCCGATCTTCGATCCGGATCGGATGCGGGCTTATCGGCGCGGACGCGTCCTGGCGGAGATGCAAGCCGAAGATATCGATCTCTGCCTGTTCACCAATCCGCTTACCCTCCGGTACATCACGGAAATGCGGGAATACAGCCTGTTCCAGTCCCGCATTCCCACAATGACCCTGCTGCTGGCGGGGGATGGACATACAACCTTGTCCGGCTCCTACAATCAGGGATATCCGGATGTGGACGATTACATCCCATCCTTCCTGATCACACCGTTCGATGGCGGGAACGATCTGGCGGAGCGTTGCCGGGCTTTCGCCGAAACGGTCCGGGCAAGGGTCGGGGCAGGCCGTAAGCGGGTCGGTGTGGACCGTCTGGATGCCGGCGCAGTGCAGGCCCTGATGCAAGTGGGACTGGATGTCGTTGACTCGAGTCTGCTGGCCGAACGCGCGCGCAGCGTGAAGAACGGGGATGAACTTTCCTGCATTCGCTACGCCATCGATGTCGCCCAACTGGGCATGGACCGGATGCGCCGCGCGATGAAGCCCGGGATTACAGAGAATGCGCTGTGGGCCATATTGGTCGCGACAAACACAGAGTTCGATGGGGCCTGGACCGACGGGCGAATGCTGTGCTCCGGACCGCGCACGAACCCCTGGCTGCAGGAAGCATCCGACAGAGCGGTCGAAGCGGGGGACGTTGTCGCTTTCGACACGGACATGATCGGCCCATATGGCTATATGGCCGACATCTCCCGAACCTGGATCTGCGATGGGAAACCCCCGGCCGATGAAGCGAGGGATCTTTACAAACGCGCGCATGAAGAGGTCTCCCACAACATGGAGATCGTCCGCGCCGGCATGACATTCCGGGAGTTTTCGGACCGGGCGCTGCGGCAGCCGCATCCCTTCCAGGCCCATCGTTACCCGTGTGTGGCGCACGGGGTCGGCATGTCGGATGAGTATCCCAAAATCGCCTATTATCAGGATTGGGACCGGATCGGCTATGACGGGACGATTGAAGAGAACATGGCGCTGTGCATCGAGAGCTTTGTCGGGTCGGAGCATGGCGGCCCGGGCGTTAAACTTGAACAACAGGTACGGATCACATCGACCGGCTGTGAATTGCTGAGTACCTATCCTTTTGAACAAGAACTGTTGCGTTAGGGCGAGGAAAAGAATGGCGGATATACCGGCGACGATGCGGGCGTTCGTGCTGACTGGACATGGCGGGCTGGACAAGTTGGAACTGAAGACCGACTGGCCTGTGCCCAAAGCCGGTCCCGGCGATTATCTTATCAAGGTGCATGCCTGCGGCATGAACAACACCGACATCAACACGCGCACCGGCTGGTACAGCCGCAGCGTGACCGACGGGACGACGGCGGAGGGCGGGTCCGAAGGTTTCGACGATGCAGAGGAGGGTGCGGGCTCCTGGGGGCGGCAGGGAATCGGCTTTCCCCGGATTCAGGGAGCAGACGTCAGCGGAACCGTGGTCTCGGCGGGAGAGGGGACCGACCCCGCCCTGATCGGCAAGCGTGTCATGATCGATACCTGGCTGCGCGATTGGGACGATCCTCTCAACAGCGACAAGGTCGGTTACTATGGATCCGAGCGCGACGGCGGTTATGCGGAGTACACCACTGCGCCCGCCAGGAATGTTCATGCCTTGGATAGCGGCTTGAGCGATGCGGAGATCGCGACCTTTGCGACAAGTTCGATCACGGCCGAAAATCTTTTGCATCAGGCCAAGGTCGGCGACGGCGATGTCGTCCTTATCCCGGGCGCCAGCGGCGGCGTCGGATCCGCGCTGATCCAGCTTTGCTTGCGTCGCGGAGCTGTGCCGGTAGCAATGTGCGGTGCATCGAAGGCGGATGCCGTGAAGGCGCTGGGCGCCGCTGCGGTATTGGATCGCGAGCCGGAGGATCTGGCGGGAGCGCTTCAAGACGCAGTCGGGCGCGATACCGTCGATGTGGTTGCCGATGTCGTCGGCGGAGCGATGTTCAAGCAGTTCCTGGAAGTGCTGGCGCCGCGCGGCAGGTATACCTGCGCCGGAGCCATCGCCGGACCGATTGTCGAGTTCGACCTGCGGACATTCTATCTCAAGGATCTGGTTTTCACAGGTGCGACGGTGGTGCCGCCGGGCTTGTTCAAGAATCTTGTCGGCTATGTCGAACGGGGTGAGATCAAACCCCTTTTGGCCGCGACCTATCCGCTGGAAGATCTACACGCGGCGCAGACCGCCTTCCTGCGGAAATCCCATGTCGGCAACATTGTGATATCGCTGGAGTAGGGCTGTGAAGATCACCGGACTCTCCCTCTATTCCACCTATCTTCCCTATGTGGGCGGTGAATACGGCTGGGGCGACGGCTATGTGCTGAAAGGCGGTGACAGCATGGTCGTGCGGATCGACACGGATGCCGGATTGAGCGGTTGGGGAGAGGTCTGTCCCATCGGTGCGACCTACCTTCCGGCCCACGCGAATGGCGTCGAAGGGGGTCTACGGGAATTGGCGCCGCATCTGCTTGGCCTTGATCCGACGAATACCGGCCTGATCGACGGCGCGATGGACCGTTGGATGATGGGCCATGCCTATGTGAAGACGCCAATCGACGTTGCCTGCTGGGATCTTAAGGGCAAAGCGCTTGGGGTGCCCTGCCACGCCCTTCTGGGCGGGCGGCGGAACGACGCGCTGCCGATGTACCGTGTCCTGCCGCACGGTCCGGTCGATGCGATGCTGAGGCAGATGGACGCCTTCCGTGAACAGGGGTACTCCCAGTTTCAGGTGAAGGTTGGCGGCGATCCGGTGCACGATGCGGCCCGGGTGCGTGCGGCGGTCGAACGGCTGCACCCGCATGAAAAGGTTTTGGCGGACGCCAATCGGGGATGGCGGCGCGACGCGGCGCTCCATTTCGGCATGCTGACCAGCGACCTGTTCTTTTACTTCGAGCAACCCTGCACGCTCTATGATGACAATCTGGCCGTCCGGCGTCGGGTTCCGCAACCCTTCAAGTTGGATGAAAGCATTCAGTCCATGGACGACATGCTGCGGGTTCTGAAGGATGACGCCTGCGACGAGGTTTGCATCAAGATCGCCCGTTTCGGCGGGCTGACCAAATCGCGCCTAATCCGCGACCTGTGCGCCGCGCGCAATCTGCCGATGACGGTGGAGGACAGTTGGGGCGGGGAGATCGTGACCGCCGCCCTGGGGCATCTGGCGGTTTCCACGCCGCCCGGCGTACTGCTCAGCACCACCGATCTGCATCGATACAACACCGTATCCATCGGCGCCGGCGCGCCTGACACGGTGGACGGCAAGCTGGTGGTTTCGGACCGGCCCGGCTTGGGCGTGGAACCGGACCTGACAGTGCTGGGTGAACCTGTCGCCGTTTTCGAATAGAGGGCGTCTATCGATGAAGATTACCCGTATCGCGGCCTATCAGGTAACGCTGACCGTGCCGTCTGTGTACAAGCTGTCCGGCGGCCGGCTTTTCGAAACGCTGGACAGCACCATTGTTTCCATTCAAACGGATTCCGGATTGACCGGTTGGGGGGAAGCCTGCCCGTTCGGTGTTTTCTACGGACCTGCGCATGGTCACGGCGTGCGTGCGGGCGTGGCCGAGCTGGGCCCCAGGTTAATCGGCGCGAACCCGATGCGGGTGGAGCGGATCAACGATTTCATGGACGACGTCCTGCCGGGCCTCAATTACGTGAAGTCGGCGCTGGATATGGCATGCTGGGATATCTTGGGCAAAGCGCTCGGCCAACCTGTCTGCGAGCTGATGGGCGGGCGCTCCGACCACGACCTTTGGATTGCCGCAAGCGTTTCCACCGGCACGCCGGAGGAAGTTGTCGCCAACGTTCAGCGTTTCCGTGATATCGGCTATCGCTGTTTTTCGGTAAAGGTGGGCGGGGAAGATCCGTCGCTGGATGTCGCGCGCGTGCAAGCGGTGATGAAAGCGCGCCGGCCGAACGAAGAGTATATCCTGGATGCGAACAGGGGCTGGTCGCTGGAGGCGGCCTTGCGTTTCGCTTCGCTTTTAGGAGCCGCGGACGCCTGGATCGAGCAGCCCTGTAAGACCTATCGGGAATGTCTGTCCTTCAAACGCCGGACGGGATTGCCCCTCAGCCTGGATGAGATCCTGACCGGACCCGATGTGCTGCTGCAGGCTCTGGCGGATGACGCGGTCGATGCTGCCAACCTGAAGACGACCAAGGTTGGCGGCCCAACCAAGATGCGGCGGATGCGTGATATCTGTCACGAGGCGGGCATCTCGATGAGCATTCAGGAGACCGGCGGTTCAGACATCGCGTTCGCCGCCATATGTCACATCGCGCAGTCCACGAACGCGGCGCTATGCCGCCACATATGGGATCCCCGCGAACTGGCCGCCGAAACGCTGGCCCATGGTGCGCCCGTGGTGGAGGGCGGCAAGGCGCGGGCAAGCGACCGTCCCGGTCTTGGGATCGATGTCGTCATGGAGGCGCTGGGCGATCCGGTCGCCGTGTACGAGTAGGAACCGCAAAGAATGAAAACGAAACGGCGGTTTGCATCGGTTCGGAGTATTACGGTGACACGCTCTAGGAAGGAAGTTGATCGAGCGCGGTCCAGCGGTTGATGTCAGGGTACGGGTCGTTGCGTGTGGTGTTATCGAGTTCCAGGAAATGGGCGACACCGATGATCCTGTCGGCCACCGCGCCATCGTCCGAGAGCGGAAAGGAAACGCGGGAAGCCCAGACCGGCCTGTTGTCCGAGGTCCGGTGAAAGGACTTTCGAAAGTAGGCCCGGAGATGCGCAGCGGTGTCCTCCCAGCGGGCCTCGGTTTGTGCGGCATAATCCTTTTCGAAAACCTGGTCGGCCGTTTTTCCTTTGAGTTTTCCGCCGAACCGGCTGTTCATGGCGTCGCCGACAAGCTGATACGCAAAGCGGCCGTCTGCGTTTCGGGCCACAATAAAGATGTGCGGCAATGCCCACGGCATCTCCAGGGGGTCGAGATCCGCCATGGCGGGCATCGGTCTGCCGTTCCGCTTGCTGAGCCAAAGTGCGGTAAAACGTGTTAGAACAGACGGGGCCGGACCGCCAAAGATTATCCTAAGGCTTTCTTCAATTGCAGGATCCGAGGGGCCGTCGTCTTGCAAATATCCATCCGCAACTTATTCACAAAGATTTAGCGCTGATGGCCGCACCTCTCAAGCGTGAAGCACATGCTCTCCCGCTCGCGCGCATGGTGTCGAACCGTTGGAAGCCGTTCGATGTTTCGCGTGGGCTGCTTTTCGATTTTAGAAAAATACATATAAAGAATTAGCAAAAAAGTAGCAATACAATCTTGTCGAGACGCCGATCCTGACGACTCTTTTTGCCCGATAAATAAATTGCTAGTCGTGGTTGATCTGGTGGGCGGTTTTAGCTTTCTTTTGATTGGATATACGGTCGGTTTCCGCGAGATTTTCGCATCCACATCAATAGTTCAAACACAATTCTTGTGCGCTTTTCGTGCCGGCTTCTTTGCCGGTTCAGAGGGGATGGTAAGGCCACATGGTCATTTAGGGTCATAACGACCCAGCAGTTTTCATCAATAAGTTTAATGTAATGCTTTCATCCGAAGGTATCGGGTCGAGTATTTTCGCAGCCAATGAGTATTTGCCATGAGTATTCGTTACTACCTTTTCCTGTTAATCGGTGGAGCTTCACTCGTTCCGTTGGTTTTTTTCGGGATGTGGCCGCAGTCTCTCGCACTAGAAAATCTAAAAGCGGATGTTTCCGAGAGACATCTTTTGCTTGCTGAAACCCTTGGGGAAGCACTTGAACGGTATGACCGGGATGCCAGAGCGGTGCTTCGCTTCCTGTCGCATCAAGCCGTCGATCATCATCTTGATTTGGAGGCTGATATTCTCCTATCGAATTTGAGCTTCCAGCATATCTGTGTCCTAGACAGAGGCGCGGGCGTCATTGTCCGTACGATCGGTGGTAGCGTGCATCCCTGTCCAGACGCAGTGCCGCCGGAACAGTTCCGGTTCTTTCAACAACATGCCGTCGAGGGGTCCATTCGATATACGCCGGTTGTCCCCGGAGCTTCCGGAGAGCCTATCCTGTATCTTCTGTATCCATTGGGCAATCGGCTGGTTTTCGGTGCATTGCGCACCGACTATTTCGTTGAGCTCGGCAAATCCGTTGCATTCGGCGAAAAAGGGCATGCAGCCATTGTAGACAGTGCCGGCAATCTTCTGGCTCACCCGGCGCCGGAATGGGTAGCCGGTATGGAGAACATCAGTGCTCTTGAACCGGTTCAACGGATGATGGCCGGAGAAGCGGGGGTGACGACGTTCTTCTCGCCGGTCTTGAATGACGAGATGATCGCAGGTTTTACCTCGGTTCCGACCCCTGGATGGGGAGTGATGATTCCGCAGCCGCTTGCTGAATTGGAGGCTCGGGCCGAGGAAGAACGGCTATACGCGTTTACCATCATTGTGTGCGGCGTCTTGATTGCCGCGATCCTCAGTTGGTTCTTGTCCGGTCTTCTGAGCAGACGCATATCAAAAGTCGCCAAGGCCGCGCGCAGCATCGCAGCCGGCAGACGGGGAGTTGCCGTGGCTGCGCCCGGCGGTCTGACGCCGCTGGAGTTTCGCGAACTGTCCCAAGCCTTCAACAGCATGGCCCAAGCAGTCGATGAAACAAAGCGTCGCCAGGACGTTTTGCTGGAAACTGCGGAAGGGGCGAGTGAGGCGAAATCGCACTTCCTGGCCCATATGAGCCACGAGTTTCGAACACCTCTGAATGCGATACTAGGCTTTACGCAAATGATCAGCGACAAGGTGTTTGGGCCGCTTGGTAACGACAGGTACGAGGAGTATGTGTCGCTGATCCGCCTTTCAGGGAACCATATGCTCGAACTCGTGGATGATATTCTGGATATCGCCAAGATCGAGGCGGGTCAGTATCAGCTTACTGAGAGCGAGTTCGACCTGAACGATGTGCTCGATACATGTCTTCGGCTGTCGAAAGGGCGTCCGGATGCGGCGGACCTGACGTGTGAATTCCGGCCGCATGCAAAGGGGCTCGTTATCCGCGCGGACAAATGCGTCATTCGGCAAATTGTGATCAACCTTCTCACCAACGCGATCAAGTTTAACCGTCCAGGCGGACGTGTCGAATTAGTGACCAATCAGAACGGCAATGGGTTGGAAATCGTTGTTTCCGATACGGGTATCGGCATTGAACCGGAAAATATTCCACAGGTGTTGGAACCCTTCGGGCAAGAGCGCATCAACGCCGTCATGGCGCATGAAGGAACCGGCCTGGGGCTCTCGTTATGCAAGCGGTTGGTGGAGCTTCACGACGGAACCTTGCGGATTGTCAGCCAACCGGGAGAAGGGACCAACGTCATTGTGCTGCTTCCAATCGACCGTGTCGTCAGGCCGCAGGATGTCCCCGTAACGGAGGCGGATTGAAATCACGGCCTGCGCTTCCGCGCCCTTGCGCTGTGTGTCTTGTTTAGAGGGACGGCAGAGACATACGCCTCTGAACGATAGACAACCGCATCTCGCACGCGGTCGAGGACCGAGCGACGGTATCGGTCTCCAAGATCCTGAAACTTTGTTCGCACAAGCATGATCTTGCCGGCGTCCGGCCGCCAATGCGACCGTTGCGCCGCATCGGACCGGGAAACACTGAAACAGGCTGGCTATGGCGAGTGGGCGATAATCGGCTGTCTCGGGTTATTTGCTTCCATGCTGCCCGAACAGAATCTTCCGTTCTTCGTCGCTGGGCGGGGCCTGCCGCCGCATCTCTTTTCCCAGGTCCACGCCGCGTTGCACCGCCGGGCGTTCCTTCACCTCCGCGCGCCAGCGCTTCAGGTTGGGGTAGGGATCGAGCGATCCGCCAAGGGGTTTGGCGATCAGGACCCATGGCCAGTTTATCATATCGGCTATGGTGTACGCGTCACCCAGGATGTAACGGCGGTCGGCGAGGCGGCGGTCCAGAACGCCCAGCGTGCGGTCGTATTCGCCGGCGTAGCGCTGGTGCGCGTAGTCGTTTTCGCCTTCTGCATAGTTCACGAAATGGCTGAGTTGTCCCGCCATCGGACCTTGGTTGCCGACCTGCCAGAACAGCCATTCCAGACATTCCTTGCGGCCGCGCGCATCCTGGGGAATGAAGTGCCGGAACTTGTCCGCCAGATACAGCATGATTGCGCCGGATTCGAAGACGCTGACCGGTTCCACGCCATATTCCGCCGGAGGAGCAGGATCCAGGATAGCGGGCATGCGGTTGTTGGGGCTGATCGCCAGGAATTCCGGCTTGAATTGATCGCCCTTGCCGATATTGACCGGGATCGTCCTATATTCCAGGCCGATGGCGTCGACCAACTCTTCCAGCAGGATGGAAACTTTCCAGCCGTTCGGTGTGGGCCAGTAAAAGAATTCAAGCATCTTCCACCGCCTTTTCCGCCGGTTCCGCCATGTGGATTGCGCCGCTTTCCCGAAGGGCGGCAATTCGGGTTTCCTCGATGCCCAGTTCCCGCAGGACTTCTTCGGTATGTTCGCCATAGTCCGGCGCGCCATTGGACAGGTCGAGCGGCGTTCCAGAAAATTGCGCCGCGGGGCGGGTCTGCCGCAACCGGCCCGCGACCGGGTGATTCAGTTCCACGACGATGCCGTTATCGGTGACCTGCGGATGGGTGACGACATCCTTGCGCTTCAGGATCGGCGCACAGGGGACATCGTGCCCGGCAAGCGTTTCCAGCCAGTATTCGGCGCTTTGCGTCCGCAACACTTCCTGGGTCATCTCCAGGCGGGCGTCGACATTCTGGTGCCGGACCTCGGCCGTTTTGAAACGCGGATCGTTGCGCCATTCGGGTTTGTTCAGCGCCTCAGTCAGCGCTACCCATTCCTTGTCGGAATTGACCGCCACCGTGATGTAGTCGGTGGTGGTTTCATAAATCAGATCGATGAAGCTGTGTGCCGTCTCAGATGGAATCTCGTCGCCGACGAAGGTATGGCCGCCCATGTCGGAATGCCAGAGGAAGGCGATCACGCTGTCCAGCATGGAGACTTTCACATGCTGGCCTTCGCCGGTCCGCGCCCGGTGCAGCAGGGCGGCGGTGACGGCCTGGGCGGTGGTAAACCCGGTCAGTTTGTCCGGCACGATCGTGCGCACAAGACGCGGGCGAGCGGCATCTGAGCCGCCTTGGATGGTGGTCAGGCCCGATAGCGCCTGGACCAACGGGTCATAGACGGGCTTGTCCGCATAGGGTCCCCGGTCGCCGAAGCCGCTGACCGAGACATAGACGATGTCCGGCCGCACGGCGCGCACCGCTTCTTCGCCGAGGCCCAGCCGGTCGACCACCCCGGGGCGGAAATTCTGGATGAAGACGTCGGCGTCCTTCAGCAGATCCTTCACGATGGCCAACCCGTCCGGATGCTTCAGATTAAGAGCGATGGCCCGTTTGCTTCGGTTGTTGTTCAGGAAGGAGGCTGTCATGCCGCCGCGCCGTGTGGAGACGGCGCGGGTGACGTCGCCGCCATGGGCGTTTTCGATCTTGATGACGTCCGCGCCCTGGTCCGCCAACAACATGGTGCCGAGCGGGCCGGAGACGACTTGCGTCAGGTCGACAATACGGATTCCTTCCAGGGGACCGGGCATGGGGTGGCTCCAAATACAGTCTAAATCGTTGCGCGCAAGGTTTGGGGACAATATTGACGGGCTCGTTGCAGCATATAAGCCGCAACCTCGGAAAGGCTTTTTTGAAGCGGGTCGCTAAGGAGTGATGGGTATGAGATTGGGTGTGATCGGGTTCGGCATTATGGGGGAACGGCTGACGCGCGCGGCGCTGGCCCATGAAAGCGGGGAGGTGTCGCTTGCCGGTGTGTGGGATCCATCCGACGCCGCGATGGCCCGGTTGTCCGGCGACTTGCCGGCGGCCCACGCCGCAGCGGACCCGGAAAACCTGATCGCGGACAGCGATTGCATCTACATCGCATCGCCGCCGGAAACGCACCTGGAGCACGCGCGCGCGGCGCTGGCGGCGGGCAAGGCCGTCTTCTGCGAAAAGCCATTGGCGGTCGATCTGAAAGACGCCGCGGCCTTCGCCCGGGAAGTGGAGGCCGCGCGCATCGCGGTGAACTTCGTCTTCGCCTCCTCGCCGGCGGTGGCGCAACTGCGTACCTGGATCGCCGGGGGCGCGGTCGGTCCGGTGGAAAGCCTGGAGATCGAGATGGGTTTCGCCGTGTGGCCCAGGCCGTGGCAGCACGATGCGGTCAGTTGGTTGAGCAAGCGCCATCAAGGCGGCTTCACGCGAGAGGTCGCGTCCCATTTCCTCTTCCTGACGCGGCGGTTGCTGGGAGCGATGGTGCTGGACTCGGCAAGTACGACCTATCCGGAGGGCGACGGCAGTGAAACAGAACTGCACGGGCTTCTGACGGCGGGCGGCATTCCGGTAAGGATCAGCGGCGCGGTCGGTCAAACTGAAGAGAGCGATATGAACCGCTGGACGTTAAAGGGGAAGAACGGCTCGGTTCGGCTGTGCGATTGGTCCCGCGCCCAACGGCTGACTGACGCCGGAAACTGGGAAGAAGCGCCGGACGCCATGCCCTTGGAAAAGGCCCGGCCTTTGATTCTGAAGGGGCAATTGGACAAGCTGGCTGCCTTGACCGCTGGCGGCCCGGCGTCGGACTTCCCGCTTGCCAGTGTGCAGGAAGCATTGGAGGTCCAGCAGATCGTCGAAGCCCTTCTGTCCGCTTAGGCCCTGGCGCGGGCGCGGTACAGACCTACATATACACGCACTGTTCGAGTGACTAATGGGCTGGCCGGACACCTGACATGGATTCCCTGACGCAGTTTACCCTTGGCGCCGTCATTGGCGTCGCCACCTTGGGCCGCCGTATCGGCCCGCGCAAAGCGGCCCTGACCGGCGGGATCGTTGCGACCGTGCCGGACCTGGACGTCTTTCTACCGGCCAGCGATCCAATCGATGCTTTCGTCAATCATCGGGGCTGGAGCCACTCTCTCATCACCCTCAGTATCGCCGCGCCGGTCCTGGGGGAGGGTGTGCGCCGCCTGTTTGCTGGATTGAAGGATGCGCCCCGGTGGGCGCCCATGGGGGCGGTCTGGCTGATGCTGACGACGCATGCCTTGCTGGATGCGATGACCGTCTACGGCACCAAGCTTTTCTGGCCGCTGCTGGACTATCCGTTCGGCCTTGGCTCTATGTTCATCATCGACCCGCTCTACACGATCCCGCTGCTGGTGGTGACCGTTTGGGCGCTGTTTTCCGGCAGCCTGGGGCCAAGGTTGCACAAGGCGGCGACCCTCGGGCTGGTCTTGAGCACTGTTTACGCGGGCTGGTCCGCGGTTGGACAGCAATTGGCCCGCGACCGGGTCGTTGCGGCGCTGGAAGCTCATGATATCGCCACCGACCGGGTCCTGGTGACACCGATGCCTTTCACCACGGTTTTGTGGCGCGGCATTGCCGTCGACGGCGACCGTTATGTGAACGTCTATCGCTCCCTCTTGGATAAGAAAGACAATGGCATCGTGCATGTCCATCCCAGGAATCTGGGCCTTCGGGAAATGTTGCCCGACGATGCGCCCGTTGAGGATGTCGCGCTGTTCAGTAAGGGGTACTACGCCCTTGGTAACGGCGGTGGGGATTTGCTGGTGAAAGACCTGCGCATGGGGGTCACGCCGAATTTCGTTTTCACCTTCAAGATCGCCGAAATCCGGAACGCCGTCGTTAATATGGTGACCCCGGTCAAATTGGAGCGCACGAACGAGGAAGGCGGGCTGGAATGGCTGTGGGCCCGTACGTTTGACGAGACGGTTCCGCGGATCGAAGGCAGCCTGCATCAAAGTCTCAGCGCCAATTGAATTCACCCGCTCTTGGTCTTGTATGCGCTTCGCGACGCAGCGCATAAGGGCGCATGGGATTTGATTTTATCGCTGCGGCCCTGTTCGGGTTTCTCGGGGCGGCGTGTCACCAGATGTGGTCGCGCGCCGGACCCTTGTTGCAGGTTTTTTTCGCCTTGCTGTGGTTCGGTCTGGTCGCCGCCAGCCAGCCGCTGTTCGTCGAGCGGTTAATCGGTGGCTACCCCGGCGACAGTTTTCACACGTTAGGCATGCCGCAGGCAGCCGGTCTTGTGCTTTTATCGGCCGCGATGACGGCGGGGATCCTGCTGGTGGCGAAGTCGGCGGCGGAGTCGTTTCAGTACTATTTGCGCGAGCCTGTGGCGAGCCTCGTCATTCTGCCCTTCGCACTTCTGCTGTTCCTGATTTGGGATTTCCTCGCGCCGCAGATCTATTACGGATATTACCTGGTCATCTTCGACGGGCTGCCGCTGCAATGGGTGTTGCACCCGGACAAGATCCTGGAACGCCTGATCGCCTTCATGACGCCGGGGCCGGCGGTCAGCCTGGCGAACGATACGGCGGCCCTGATGCTGCATACCCTGCTGCTGTTGGGGGCCGCCAGAATAGTCGCGGGCACGGCCCGGGCGCGCTTTGTGCCGCTTATGCTGACCCTTGCGCTCGCCCGGTTCGCCCTGCTGAAACTGGCCGGACTCTAAAGCCCTTCGGCGGCCACTGTCTCCGCCGTTTCGTCCAGCGCCGTTCGCAACCCGGAAATCAGATCGTCGATCTGCGGCTTTTCGATAATCAGGGGCGGGGAGACCACCATGGTATCGCCGCAGGCCCGCGCGATCACATTGTGGCGCATGATGTGATCGCGGCAGATCGTACCCACCTTGCCGACCTTGTCGAATTTCTGGCGTGTCGCCTTGTCCTTACAGATTTCCACCGCACCCAACAGGCCGATGGCTCGGGTTTCGCCGACCAATGGGTGGTCTTCCAGGCTGGCCAGGGCTTCCTTCAGATAGGGGCCGGTTTCGTCTCGTACTTTTTCAACCAGACCCTCGCGCTCCATGATCTCGATATTGCGCAACGCGACAGCGCAGGAAGCCGGATGGCCGGAATAGGTATAGCCGTGCGCGAATTCGCCTCCTTCGGCGATCAGCAACTCGCTGACCTTGTCTGAAATGGCGAGGGCGGAGATCGGCAGGTAGCCCGACGAGAGCCCCTTCGCCATCGGGACCAGGTCCGGCTTGATCCCCAATGTCTGATGCCCGAACCAGGATCCGGTGCGCCCGAAACCGCAGATCACTTCGTCGGCGATCAGAAGGATGTCGTACTTTTCGCAGATGCGCTGCACTTCCGGCCAGTAGCAATCGGGCGCGATCACGACCCCGCCGGCGCCCATGACCGGCTCGCCGATGAAGGCGCCGACATTCTCAGGCCCCAGTTCCAGAATGCGTTGCTCTACGGCCTTCGCCGCCCGCAACCCCAATTCGTCTTGGCTCTCGTCCTGCTCCGCTTCCCCGAACCAATAGGGTTGCATGACATGCGTCACGCCCGGCACCGGCAGGTCCGCCTGTTTATGCATGTATTTCATGCCGCTGAGGCTGGCGCCCGCGACGGTGGAGCCATGGTAGGCGTTCCAGCGGCTGACGATGTATTTCTTCTTCGTCTGCCCGCGCAGGTTCCAGTAATGCCGGACAAGGCGGAACACGCTGTCATTCGCTTCCGAGCCTGAATTGGAAAAGAACACATGGTTGAAGCCGTCGCCGAGCAGGCTGGAGATCTTGGCCGACAGTTCGATGGCGGGCGGCGTCGCCGTTTTGAAAAAGGTGTTGTAGTAGGGCAGCTCCAACATCTGCTGATAGACGGTTTCGGCCAGTTCACGCCGGCCGTAGCCGACATTCACGCACCACAGGCCGGCCATGCCGTCCAGGATCTTGTTGCCGTCGCCGTCATAGAGATAGCAGCCGTCCGCGCGGGTGATGACGCGCGCGCCGCCTTCCTGGCGAAGGGCTTTGGTGTCGGTGAACGGATGCAGGTGGTGTTGCAGATCCAGGCGCTTCAGCGCTTCGATGTCGTAGTTGCGGCGGGCTTGGCTATCGATTGTCTCGGTCATGATGCGGGTCCTTACCGGTGAAACGTTGTTCATTTGGCTGAAAGGAAACCCGCCGGATCAGGGATTGTACCCGATCCGTGCGCACAGGATCAGCAGTTCCTTCTTTTTGCTCGCGATGACCATAGTGGATTTATAGCACCGATTGATGGCGCGCTCTACACGTTCAGCAACAGATTCTCACGTTCCCAACTGGAGATCACCTGCTGGTACAGATCGGACTCGTAGTTCTTCACTTCCGTCAGAAGCTTCACGAAACGGTCGCCCAGGATGTTCTTCAAGGGCCGGGAATAGTTCAGTTTGGAAAGCGAGTCTTCCAGATGCCGCGGCAGCGTGAAGGCGAAGCGGTAGGCGTCGCCTTCCACCGCGCGGCCCGGATCGATCTTTTCCTTCAAGCCGATAAGGCCGCAGGCCAAGGTGCCGGCGATGGCGAGATAGGGGTTTGCGTCGGCGCCGGCGACACGGTTTTCCACGCGGTAGGCTTGCGGGTTGGAATCGGGAACGCGCAGCCCGGCCGTGCGGTTGTCGAACCCCCAATGCGTGTTGATCGGCGCATCCGAATAGGGGGTGATCCGGCGATAGGAATTCACGTTGGGTGCGAACAGCGGCATTGCCGCCGGGATATATTTTTGCAACCCGCCGATATAGTGCAGCAGGCGTTTGGAGTGCCGGCCCTTGTCCGTTGCGAAGATGTTCTTGCCCGTCGCGGCATTGATGATCGACTGGTGAATATGCATGGACGATCCCGGCTGGAACTGATGCGGGCGCGCCATGAACGTGGCGTAAATGTCGTGTTTCAGCGCCGCCTGCCGGACCGTGCGTTTGAAGAGGAAGACCTGATCCGCCAGATCCATGGGATCGCCGTGATTGAAGTTGATTTCCATCTGCGCCGCGCCGGCTTCATGCGCCATGGTTTCCACGTCGATGCCGCTGCCTTCGCAGAAATCGTATATATCCTCGATCACCGGATCGAACTCGTTGGCGGCTTCGATACCATAGGCCTGGCGGCCCGATTCCTGACGGCCCGACAGGCCTGCCGCGGGCTCCAGCGGATAGTCCGGGTCCAGGTTCTTTTTGATGAAGTAAAATTCCAGTTCCGGCGCCACAATCGGCTTCAGGCCGCGTTCGGCATATTGATCCATGACGTGGCGCAGAAGCTGACGGGGGGCGAAGTCGACCGTCTTTCCGTCCAGAAACTTCACATCGCAGATCACTTGGGCGACCGGCTCGTTGTACCACGGGACGAAACGGATCGTGGAGGCATCGGGCTCCATATAGATGTCCCGGTTGCTTTCAAGGACCACCTCCGAGACGCCTTGTGCGAAATCGCCGGTAACTGTCTGCAGAAAGATTGCTTCCGGGATGCGAAGGCCGCGTTCCAGCAAGCCCCCGACGAAGCGCTGTGTCGGCACGATCTTGCCGCGCGCAATGCCGGACAGGTCGGAAACGAGGCATTCGACCTCATCGATGCGGTTCTCTTGCAGCCAGTCGGTCAGTTCGCTCATAAATCCCCCATGGCGCACGACGGTGCGCACTGAAGCATAATCCCGGGGGCTTGACGCGGCAATTCCGTAGGGCACGATGCCGCCACAGCCGAAAGGAATCCCAAAGGAAGCCCATGACCGACGCCTCGATACCCGAACCCGTCCGCGCATTCCTGAGCAGCCATCCCGGTGTGGAGGCTCTGGAAGTTCTGCTGCCGGACCTCAACGGCGTGTTGCGCGGCAAGCGGCTTGATGTCTCCGCGGCGGGCAAGCTGTTCAAAGACGGTATGCGAATTCCAGGCTCTACGTATTTGCTCGATATCGAAGGCCAGAACTGCATGAACATGCCCTATGGCAGCAGGGACGGAGACCCGGATTTCGCGGTTTTCGGCGAGGAGAATACCCTGATGCCGATACCCTGGGCCCAACGCCCGTCGGCGCAGATCATGGGGTCGATGGTGGATGACGATGGCCGCGCCTATTTCGGCGATCCGCGGCAGGCGCTGCGGAAGGCGGTGGAGCCGTTCATGGAGATGGGGCTTACGCCCACCATTGCGGTCGAATTGGAATTTTATCTGCTCGACGGCCGTCTGGGCCGGGACGGTACGCCGAGGCTTGCCGCGATCCCCGACCTGCGCCGGCGGCCAAAGGGGCCGCAGGCCTATTTGATGGACGATCTCGGCGACTATGGCGCGGTGCTGCAGGAGATAGAGGCGGCCTGCGCTGTTCAAGGAATTCCCGCCGATGTTACGACATCCGAATATGCCCCCGGGCAGTTCGAGATCAATCTGCACCATGTCGCCGACCCCCTGGCGGCCTGCGATCACGCCGTGCTGTTCAAACGGGCGATCAAGAACGTCGCCCGGAAGCACCGGATGGTGGCCAGCTTCATGGCGAAACCCTTTGCCGACCAAGCCGGAAGCGGCATGCATGTTCATGTCAGTCTTGTCGATGGGGAAGGCCGAAATGTCTTCGTGGGCGTGCCCGATGCGGAAACCGGCCTGTCCATCGATCCCAAACTGAAGCACGCCATTGGCGGCCTGCGCGAAACCATGGCGGAAGCCATGGCGATCTTCGCACCGAACGCGAATTCCTACCGGCGCTTTCTGACCGATAGCTACGCGCCGGTGAACCGCGCCTGGGGTACGAACAACCGGACGGTATCGCTGCGCATTCCGCACAGCGATCCGCAGGCCGTGCGCGTCGAACACCGCCCGGCGGGTGCGGATGCGAACCCCTATCTGGTGGTGGCGGCGATTCTGGCTGGTATCCACCACGGTATCGAGAACCGGATCGACCCGGGTCCGATTGAACGGGGCAACGCCTATGAACGGCCGGAGGGCAGAATCCCCCTGCGGTGGGGCGCCAGCATCGCGGCTTTCAAGCAGGGTGAGATTCTGCGCCGGACCTGGGGCGAGGAACTGCACGAGATGCTGGCCGGTATGCGGGAATGGGAAGCGGAGCAGCACCACGCCGTGATCCCCAAACACGACTACGACCTGTATATGCGGGTGGTCTAACTTCCGCGGACACCCACGGGCCGCGGTCATTCCGCAAAAGGTGTGGTGCTGTGCCCGGCTGTCAGGCGTGCGAAAACATGGGTTTCCCGGCAACCCCGGTATCGGCGGTCAGAATAGTCCCCGTTGCGGACTCGGTTACGAAAATATGGGTGTTCCCGGGGCCGCCGAAGGCAAGGTTCGTCATGCTGCGCCCATCGGTCGGCGAGCGGTAGCGCACCAGCGGCTCGGCCCATTCGGAGAAACTCCAGACACAGCCATTGCCGGCGTCGCAGACATATAACGACCCTTCTACATCCAGCGCCATACCGTCGGCCCCGCTGACGCCGCCCGCCATGGCGGTGAAGATACCGGCTTTTGAGGTGACCACATCGGGAAAGACCGGAACCCGCCAGACGGCGTTCCCGCGGGTCATGGCGACGAGCAACGCGCTGTCGCTTTTGTCCAGGACAAGGCCGTTCGGGCTGGGACAGGTATCGATCAGGCAATCCAGACGGCCGCTTTCCATATCCAACCGATAAACCCGGCCCGTCGGGTCGTGCATGCCCGTTTGGCCCTGATCGGTGAAATACATCGCACCGTCGGGGCCGAAGAACAGATCGTTGACCCCTTTGAAACCCTCGCTCCGCTTGTGGGTCAGGAAGGGTGTGACCGCGCCGGTGTCAGGGGCCAATTGCATGATGCCGTGCTTGTAGTCGGTGATGAAAATCCGCCCGTCGCGATGGATCTTCAACCCGTTCGGCCAGCCGTCATACTCGGCGATCAGTGTCCAATCCCGGTCGGGAGAGATCCGGAAGACCCGGCCATAGGGGATATCGGTGACGTACAAGTTGCCGTCACGGTCGAAACTCGGCCCTTCCAGGAACGAGTCCGCCGGGTGCCCCGGCTTGTTCGCGTCCCCCCATTCCGGCACACGGCCTTTGTTGCGGAACTCTTCCGGCATCCGGGTCCAGATGGAGAGCGATTGATTCTGAGGAGGGGGGTACAGGGACATAGAACTACTCCGGCGGTAAAGTATTACAGAACTTCACGCAGTCTTTCGGCGCTTACACACAAGGCGGCAACTGCCTTGGAAACCAAGGTGGCGTCGAAACGCGTGACCAATCCGGATGCCGATAAAGCTCCTAGCAGGTTCCCGCTTCTGTCATACACGGGAACCGCAACGCCAGCCATGTCCGGGTCGCGCTCACCATGGCTAACCGCAAAGCCTCGGCTGCGGACGTCGTCGTAGCCCTCTGCATCTTCTCCGGCAAAAGCCCGCAGTGCGTGCGCCGATGCGCCACCTGTCATCGGCAGTCGGTCACCTTCTTCCAGGTAGTGGCGGATCGGCTTTTCCGAGTTTATCCGGTAGAGGCAGACCCGGTGGTCGCCGTCTCGCACCAGGAAGGACGCCGTTTCCCCTGTCGAAGCGCGGATGTTGCGCAATTCGGGACGGATTGCCTCCCCCAGGCGGAAGCTCGCCCGATACATGGAGCCCATCCTCCAAAGACTCGGTCCCAAGCCGAATTGACCGTCATCGTCGCGGATCATGTAGCCGCGGCGCGCCAGGGTTCCCGTCAAACGCAGAATGGTGCTTTTGTAGAGGCCCGTGCGGGATGCCAGCTCAGCTAAAGAGAGCCGGTTTTCGCCCGGCTCGAAGGCCTCCAACACGGTGAGGGCGCGTTCCACGGCTTCAACACGCTGTTCGGTCGACATTATTGGCTTGTCTGTTTATCCGTTTCGCCGGTATTCTATTTTTGATCTTAACGTTCTGTTAGATAGAACGCAATCAAATTGCGTGGAAAAGCCGCGCGACGGGAGGAATGGATGAAAAAGGTACTGATCGGCGCTGTTGCCGCTACTGCAATGACACTGGTCGCGGGGGTGGCCTCGGCGCAAACGCCGATCCGCGTCACATTGCAATTGCCGGAAACGCACTCGCTGGGGGTTAATCTGAACGCTTGGAAGTCCTGCGTCATGTCGAAGACGGATGCGTTCGATATCCAGATTTTCCCGTCGGCGCAGTTGTATAAGGACAATCAGGTGCCGGAAGCGGTCGGCTCCGGTGCCGTGGAAATGGGAACGGCGTCCCTGACCCGGTTTGCCGGCGCGGTGCCGGCGGTGGATGCGGTTTACGTTCCCTTCCTGTTGGACAGCGCGGAGAAGGTGAAGAAGTTCACCGCGCCGGGGTCGGCAGCCCGCAAGGCGATTGACGACGCCGTCTTGAAAGAGACGGGTGCCCGCATTCTGTGGTGGCAGGCGTTCGGCCGAACGATCTATCTGTCCAAGGATCCGATCCGCGTGCCGGATGACATCAAAGGCAAGAAAGTCCGCACCTTCGGTAAACTGCTGGGTTGGACGGCGGAAGCCTTGGGTGCGGCTCCGACGCTGATGTCCGGATCGAAACAGTTCCTCGCCTATCAGCAGGGCGCGGTCGATGCGGGCATCACGGGGCTGACGGGGGCGAAGTCCCGCAAACTCTACGAAGTCATGGACCATATGACCCTGACCTTCGATTCCGATATCGAGTTTGTCGCCGTGATGAACAACGACTTCTACATGTCCTTGTCCGACGGTGATCGTAAGGTCGTGGACGATTGCGGCGCACAGGTCGAAAAGGAATTGCGGGACAACATCTTCAAGATCGAGGAAGAGGCGCTCGCCTATCTGCGGGACAAAATCAACGTCATCGAACTGACGGATGCCGAGCGCGCGAAGTGGCGCGAGGCGACGGCGAGCGTCGTCGACCGGTTCGTGTCGGAGGGCGGGGCGACAGCCGCCGCTGTTATCGACGCGGCAAAGCAGAACTAGGAAGCGATAGAGGATGACGGTCCGGTCCGGCTGAAAATACCAGCTGGTCCGGGCCGTCCGCCGTTACCACGTTCCGGACAGGGTTTTATGATCAAGCTCG
This sequence comes from Hwanghaeella sp., assembly GCA_028282025.1. Taxonomy (GTDB): domain Bacteria; phylum Pseudomonadota; class Alphaproteobacteria; order UBA8366; family Aestuariispiraceae; genus Hwanghaeella. The sequence goes on from JANQIT010000043.1 coordinate 50,259, forward strand.
TCGATGCGGTCTCGGAAATGCTGGGCAAGCTTGCCGCCTGGATGTTTTTCGCGATTGGACTTTTCGTCACCTATGAAGTGATCATGCGTCACTTCTTTACCCTTCCCACGATCTGGGTGGACGAGGTATCCCGGATCATGCAGGTCTGGGGAACCTTTATCGCGGCGGCCTATGTCCTGAAGCACCGCGAAATGGTCATCATCGATGTCGCCTTCAAGGATGTGAACAGCCTGTCCCGCAAGCTTGTCGAAAGCTTCGGCATTCTGGTCATCGTCGGCTTCTCCCTGGTCACGATCTGGTACGGTTTCAAGCTTTGGATCAAGGCGGTCGAAACCGGACATACGACGGATACGTTTCTCGCTCCTCCGAAATGGCTGACCGACGGGGCCATGTGGATCGGTGCGCTGATGCTGACCGCTCAGTGCATTGTTGAATTCGTGCGGGTGTGGACGGTGGGCATTCCATCCCAGGACGAACATCTAGAACTGCGCGATCTGGAATAGGCCGGCGACATGGAAGCGTTTTTGATTCTGACCCTGCTGATCGCCTTGCTGGTCCTGCGGGTTCCTGTCGCCTTCGCGCTGGGTGGATTGGGGATCGCCCTTCTTTGGTGGAAGGGCTTGCCCCTGATCGGGGTACCGCAGCGGCTGCACGGTACGTTGGACAGTTTCGAACTGCTGGCGGTGCCTATGTTCCTGCTGATGTCGAACATCCTGTTGCGTGGCGGGGTCGGGCGCGATTTGTTCGCCGCGGTGCAAAGCTGGGTCGGCCACTGGCCGGGCGGCCTGGGGGCGGCGACCATTATTTCCTGTGCCTTATTCTCGGCGATTTCGGGGTCTTCCGTGGCGACGGCGGCCACCATCGGCACCGTCGCAATCCCGGAGATGACCAACCGCGGCTACAACCGGTCCTTCGTGCTGGGTATGCTGGCGGCGGGCGGAACGCTTGGGATTCTGATTCCGCCGTCGATCCCGCTGATCGTCTATGGCGTGATTACCGAGGAATCGATTCCTACGCTGTTCCTGGCCGGGATCGGGCCCGGTTTGTTCCTTGCCTTCGTGTTCATGATCTTCAGCATGGGCTATGCGAAGTTCGCGGGCGGCTACACCCCCGCGCCAAAGGCCAGTTGGACCGAACGCCGCAAGGCAAGCCTGATGGCTCTGCCGACCGTGCTGCTCGCCACGGCGATTATTGGTTCGATCTACACGGGTATCGCCACGCCTTCGGAGAGCGCGGGCGTCGGGTTCGTGCTGGCCTTGGTTCTGACCTTTGCGATGAAGCGGATGGATTTGGACAAGGTTCGTGAAGCGACCTATGCGGCGATGCGAACGACGGTAATGATTTTCCTGATCGTGGCCGGCGCCAAGATCTTTTCCTACGCCATTACTCTCTACCTGATCCCGCAATCGATCAGCCAACTGCTGACCAGCAGTATCTCCGACAGCGGCATATTCATGCTGGCGGTCGGCGGGGTGCTTCTGGTGATTGGTTTCTTCCTGGAGGCGCTGGCGATGCTCCTGATCATGGTCCCGGTTCTGTTCCCGTCGCTGGAGGCGATGGGGATCAGCCCGATCTGGTTCGGGATCTTCTTTGTGATCCTGATCGAGACCGCCCTGATTACACCGCCGGTGGGATTGAACCTGTTCGTCATTCAGGCGGTCGGACGGGCGAAGCTGGAGGAAGTGGCGAAAGGGGCCTTGCCGTTCGCCATCATCATGCTTTTTACAGCGGTCCTGCTTTGGTTCTGGAAGGACCTGGCCTTGTTCATCCCCTACGCCCTGTAACGCGGTGAGGTGAACCGATGCGGCGTGAAGTGCGATGAAACCTCTCGACGGCGTTCGGGTCCTGGATCTGACCAACGTTCTGGCCGGCCCTTTCTGCGGCCATCAACTGGCCCATATGGGCGCGGATGTCATCAAGGTTGAAACGCCGGGGCGTGGCGATCTCGCGCGCGAACTTGGCGCGGACCCGGAACTCAATGCGCAACGGATGGGGGTTTCCTTCCTGGCTCAGAATGCCGGAAAGCGGTCGATCACGCTTAATCTGAAGGCGGAGAAGGGAAAGTCTCTGCTGAAAGAACTGGTGCGCGGGGCGGATGTCCTTGTCGAGAATTTCCGTCCGGGGGTGATGGACCGTCTTGGTGTCGGATTTACAATCCTGAAGGAGGAAAATCCGAAGCTGATCTATTGCGCGATATCGGGGTTCGGGCAGGACGGGCCGCTTAGGGATCTGCCCGCTTACGATCAGATCATCCAGGGTTTGTCGGGGGTCATGAGCGTCACCGGCGCGCCGGAAACAGCGCCCTACCGGGTCGGCTATCCAATCTGCGATACAATCGGGGGGATGACGGCGGCGTTCGGAATTGCGGCGGCCTTGAACGGGCGCGAGCGGAGCGGCGGCGTCTTCATCGATGTCAGTATGCTGGAGGCGACCCTGGCGACGATGGGTTGGGCCGTTTCCAACTGGCTGGTGGCGGGCGTCAGACCGCAGCCCTTGGGGAACGAGAATGCGACCGCTGCGCCGTCGGGCATGTTTCAGGCGGCGGACGGTCCGTTCAACATCGCCGCCAACAAGCAGGAGCAGTGGGAATCCTTGTGTCGGCACGTCGGGCGCGAAGACCTGATCGAAGATGAACGCTTCCGGCAGCGTGAGGATCGTAAGCGGAACCGAACGGCCCTGAGCGCGGAGCTAAACGCGGCTTTTTCACACGGGAAGGCGGCGGATTGGGTTGCCGGGCTCAATGCGCTGGGGGTGCCGGCGGGGCTGGTGCAGACAGTGCCTGACGTCTTGGACCATCCGCAGATTGCGGACCGCGGCATGGTCGCGGCCTTTGAGAATGTCCCGGGCGTAGAACGCGGCATCCGCGTCGTGCGGCCCGGCTTGAAACTGGACGGAGCGCCGCCCGCGGTGGATCAGCCGCCGGCTGCTTTGGGACAGCACACAGAGGAGGTGTTGGCGGAACTCGGCTACGGACAGCAGGATGTAGAAAGGTTTCGGGAAGAGGGGGTGGTATGAACGCAGGGCAAGACGGCGGGCGGGATGTCGCTGACTGGTGGAAGACCGCGATCATCGACATGCAGCCTGGGCGGATAGCGATCCGCGGCCGCGAGATTCAGGACCTGATCGGATCGTTGTCCTTTCCGCAAATGATTTGGTTGAGCGTGATGGGACGGGTGCCGTCCGAGGGAGAAGCCGCCCTGCTGGAGGCGGCGTTGGTGGCGGCGGTCGATCACGGGCCGCAGGCCCCTTCGATTGCGGCGGCCCGAATGGCGGCGACCTGCGGTGTAGGCTTGAACAACGCCATGGCGACCGGATTGAACATGCTGGGCGATGTCCATGGCGGTGCGGGCGAGCAGGCCGTCATGATCTATACCCGAATCGCCGCGGAGATTGAGGAGGGGTTGGATCCGGAAACCGCCACCGCCCGTGTGCTGGAGGATTGGCGTGCCGCGCACGGCAAATTCGTACCAGGTTTCGGCCACCGTTTCCACAAGCCGGAAGACCCCAGGGCCCCACGCCTTCTGGCGCTGGTGGATGAACAGGCCGCGGCGGGGACTGTCAGCGGCCGTTTTGCGAAGATCGGACGCGCGGTTCAGGCGCGGCTGAACACGGAAAAAGGCAAATCCGTCCCGATGAATATCGACGGGGCCACCGCCGTCATTTTCGCGGAACTGAGCTGCCCGCCGCCGGTTGCCCGGGGTTTGTTCTGCCTGTCGCGGTCGGTCGGCATTCTGGCGCACGCCTGGGAGCAGATGGAGCAAGGCGGGCGGAACAAGGGACCGACGCCGCCGGGCTACCGTTGGACCTATGACACATCTGAAGGATCTTGAAACGGGCTCCTGGACTCTACAGCCACTCCAATTCATATGGATAGGCTGACAGCGGCACCGCCCCGTTCGCGGTGATCAGCACCTGTTCCTCCAGCTTCACGCCTTCCTTGCCGCCTTCCGATCCGATGAAGCTCTCCACGCAGAGGGTCATACCTTCCTCGACGGTGCCTTGCAGACCCTTCTCCGCCCAATCCACCCAGTGCTTGATGGAGGGGTACTCGTCCGCCAGGCCGACGCCGTGGATCAGACTGGAATAGCGGTTGGAGAGGAATTCGTCCGGGATCGGCCAGGCTTTTTCTGCGACTTCGGCGAAGGTCATACCAGGCTTCAATACACCGATATTGGTCTGGATCTGCTCGTAAGCGGCGGCGTAGAGGCGGCGCTGCTCGTCGGTCGGCTTGCCGTCGCCGGCGATCCAGGACCGGGAGATGTCCGCGCAATAGCCATAGGGGCCGATCAGATCGGTGTCGAAACTGACCATGTCGCCGGCCGCGATCGGACGCATCGAACATTCCCGGAACCACGGGTTGGTGCGCGGCCCTGACGACAGCAGCCGGGTCTCGATCCACTCGCCGCCCAGCGCGATGTTGGTCCTGTGCAGTTCGGCCCAGAGCGCGTTTTCGGTGATGCCGGGCGTCATGGCGTCCCGCATGGCGTACATACCCGCCTCGCACGCCGCGATGGATGCTTTCATCAACTCCAATTCTTCCGGCGATTTGATGGCGCGGGCGCGTTCGCAGACTTCTTCTCCCTCATGGATCGAAAGCTGTCGGGCCCGCAATGCATCGATGCCTTTGAAGGATAGATGGTCTACGGCAATCCGGTTGTTGCCGGCGCCGTAGGTCTGGACCAGATCGGCGATCTGATCGGCGAACTTGGCGACACGCTCGTCCGCGCGTTCCGCGGCGGCGAAGAAGTAAAAGCTGGGGATGGCGCGGTATTCATCTATTGTCGGCAGATCTTCCGCCAGGTGCGGCAGGTTCGCGTAGTCGAACAATACGACCGGACCGTCGGTACACACGAACACACAGCGCGTTTCATAATGCGCGCACCAGACCTGCATGTTGGTGGCGTCGGTGGCATAGCGCGTGTTGATCTGGTTGAACATCAACAGGCCGGCGTAATCGTGCTTGCGCAGTTCCACCCGCAGCCGTTCCAGCCGTTCCAGCCTAACGCCATCCAGATCGACCGGGGGGGTGGTGTATTCCATGGCGCCGTGCTGGCGCGCGGTTCCTGCGGGTGTGACGGTGTCGTTCATGGCTGCTCCCTGATTTCGCCGGATGAGCCTAGCTCAGCTATCGGCGCCGGAATAGGGCGGCAGGGCGCAATTAACTCGCGGTGGGGCGAGTTCCGGTTCAGCCTATCTTGCCGCATTGTTGGGTTCTTTTGCCGGAATAAAAGATTCTTATAAAAGTCAATGTTAATATTGTAACTTTAGGCTACACTGTCCCGGGCGAGAGAGGTGGCTAGGACGCCACCCCAAGGGGAAAACATTGGGGGCGACGATGGTTTTTCTTGTGGGGGCCGTCTTTTTCCTGGCGGCGTTGTTACCGACATATGTTCTCAGTCGTGTTCTGTTGGTCTTCTTCTGGCGAGAGGGTAACGGTTCGGCGACGATTGCGGCCTGTCATATCGGGTCGTATTTGTTTTGCGTACTCGTCGGGGCGATTGGATTCGCAGCCGGCGGCGCGATAGACGGCGGGTCCAAAGTCGGTCTCGCGGCGTTGAGTTTCATGCTGCCGCAGATGATCTGGATGGTGACGGACGTCTACAGGTTCGAGAAAAGGACCACCGCGCAAGCAGAGGCTCACTCGGCCCGCGGAGCGCCGGTTCGCGCTTCGATCGGGGCGCCGGTGCCCCTTCTGCCGCCGCCGGACCATTACCGCAGCCGAGGCTGAGCGGTCTTGCAGTCGTTGCGCGCCGGGGGCATGAAGGAGCCCCTCGGTCTCGCATGGATTGGTTTAGCCGCTGATGTCGTCAGAAGAACCTCTGTCCTATTACCGGGCGTCGGCCAACCCGCATGAAGCATATCCGGCGCTCGACGGCGATCTGGCCGTGTATGTCTGTGTGGTCGGTGCGGGCTATACCGGCCTGTCCGCCGCGTTGGATCTGGCCAAGGCGGGGTTTTCGGTCGCGGTGCTGGAGGCTAAGACCGTCGGTTATGGCGCTTCCGGCCGTAACGGCGGTCAGGTCTGCACGGGCTACAACTCCGACATGGAGAAACTGATACGGCGGATCGGCAGGGAGGATGCCGAAAAGGCGAACCTGATTGTTGACGAGGCTGTGGATCTCGTTCGCCGGCGGGTCGAAGAGCATGAGATCGATTGCGACCTGAAATGGGGCTATCTGCACGTCGCCGCCAAGGAGCGGCAATTTGTGGATTTGGCGGAACATCAGGAAATCTGCGCCCGCTACGGCTATGACGGTATGAACCTGCTGGACCGTCAGCGGCTGCAGGCAAAGCTTGGGTCCGAAGCCTATGTCGGCGGGTTGTGGGAACCGAACGCCGGCCACCTGCACCCGCTGAATTACTGCCTCGGCCTGGCAAAGGCGGCTACCGGGGCGGGGGCGCGGATTTTCGAGAATTCACCCGTCCTCGATGTGGATACAGGGGCCAAGCCGTCGGCGCGCACGGCCGGCGGCACGGTCCGGGCGCAATTCATGGTTCTTGCCGGCAATGCCTATCTGCGCGAGACGGTCCCGTATCTGTTCCGGCGGTTGATGCCCGTGCAGAGCTACATCCTGGCGACGGAACCGTTGGGCGACAATATGGCGGCGGCGCTGATCCGCGACGACGACGCTGTGTGCGATAGCAACTTCATCGTCAACTACTACCGCCTCAGCGCCGACAAACGCATGCTGTTCGGGGGCAGGGCCAGTTACTCGACACTGCAGCCAAAGGATCTGTTCGCCTTCATGCAGCC